>JAJDEM010000319.1 GCA_029259795.1 Planctomycetota bacterium | reverse complement strand
CATGCTGCGCGAGCCGGGCGGCTGCTTCGAGCAGACGAGCTCGAACAACTACCCGAACGTGATGGCGCTGCAGTACATGCAGACCCACTCCGGCGTCTCGCCGGCGGTGGTTGCCCGCGCAACCGCCATGCTCGAGCGCGGCTACGCCAAGCTGGCGTCCTTCGAGTGCAAGCAGCGCGGCTACGAGTGGTTCGGCGGCGATCCGGGGCATGAGGCCCTGACCGCGTACGGCGTGCTCGAGTTCCACGACATGGCCCAGGTCATGCAGATCGACGGCGACATGGTGAAGCGCACGCGCACCTGGCTGCTTGCGCGCCGCGATGGCAAGGGGGGCTTCCAGCGCAACAGCCGCGCGCTCGACTCCTTCGGTCGCGCACCGCAGGACATCACCGAGGCGTACATCCTCTGGGCACTGCTCGAGACGGCCACGCCGGGAATCGAGAAGGAGGTCGCGGCCCTCAAGGCGCGTGCGACGGCCGCCAAGGACAGCTACCTGAGCGCACTCGCGGCCAACGCGCTGTGGCTTGCCAAGGACGAGCCCTTTGCCAAGCAGCTCATGGCCCGCCTGGCGAAGGCGCAGCGCAAGGACGGCGCGGTGGCCGGTGCCGCCACGTCGATCACGCGCTCCGGTGGGTCGAGTCTCCTGGTGGAGACGACCGCCCTCGCGGTACTCGCGTGGTTGCGGGCTGACGGCCAGCACTCGGCACAGGTCGAGCGTGCGATGCAGTGGATCGCGGCAAGCTGCCAGGGTGGTCGCTTCGGCTCGACGCAGGCGACGATCCTCGCGCTCAAGGCGATCAACGCCTACGACGCGTCGAGGGCCAAGGTGAAGGCGCCGGGCTCCATCCAGCTCTTCCTCAATGGTCAGCCGCTGCACGAGGTGCACTTCCAGGCAAACCACAAGGGGACGCTGCAGTTTCCGGACCTCGCCGAGAAGCTGACCCCCGGCACGCACACGATCCGCCTCGAGATGAAGGGCGGCGCACCGATGCCGTACTCGCTCGCGGTGCGCTACGCCGCGCTGACGCCGGCCTCCGCGCCGCGGACCCCGGTGCGTGTGAGCGCGAGCCTGCCTGCCGCGACGGCCACCGAAGGGGAGCCGGTCGAGGTGCGCGTGAAGCTCGTGAGCACCAGCAGCGAAGGTCTGCCGATGGCGACGGCCATCATCGGTCTGCCGGGCGGGCTCGAGCCGCGCGCCGAGCAGCTCAAGGAGCTTGTGCGCGAAGGCAAGGCCGACTTCATCGAGACACGCGGCCGCGAGGTCATCCTCTACTGGCGCTCGCTGGCGCCGGAGGCCGTGCACGAGCTGACCATAAGCTGCATCGCGGAGATTCCCGGCCGCTACGAGGGGCCGGCGTCCCGCGCCTACCTCTACTACACCGACGAGGACAAGCACTGGGTCGACGGCCTGAAGCTCCACATTCGCGCCAAGTAACGGACCGAGAGGTCCGGTACGTGTAGGGGTGGGCACGACACCCCGCGTGATCGTGCATCGCTCCGGGCGCCCACACAGCACGTCGCTGCGCGACGTGCTTGGGACGCCCCTACGGGGACCTGCGGCGAGGGGGGGGGCGTCGGTGCGTGCGGCACGCCGGGCGCGAGCGGCTCGCATTTTGCCAGACTTGGACTGCGCCGGGCCCTTCCGAGGCGTAGGGTGTCCTTGGAGGTACCCATGACCACACGTGCACCTGGCCTGGTTGTTGCGACCCTCGCTCTTCTCGTCGCTTTTCTCGTAGCACTTCCCGGCGCCTGGGCTGACGACGAGCCTGCGAAGCCCAAGCCGCAGACCGGCGTCCAGACCGACAGCGGTTCTGCGACGGGGCGCCGCCCGGCGGCGCCGCCGCCGATCAAGCCACCCTCGATTGCCTACGGGGGCACGCGCTCTTCCAGCACGTGGATCGAGACCCCGGGCGGCACCCGCGTCGCCGTTGGCAAGGGCGTCTCGTTTCGGGGCGTGAAGGTGTACCTGTCGCTGATGTGGGATCTTGTCGGGGTCGACGAGGCGAGCGGCAAGACGCTCTACGCCGCGAACATCGGCGCATTCTGGAATGCCTTCGGGTTCAAGGAGATCAGCGTCGCCGGCCGCAAGGTCTGGGCCGTTGAGCTCCGCCCTGGCGCGCGCGCCCGCGTCGGCAAGGACAAGCGCCAGTACCACGACCTACGCACCGGCAAGCAGCTCGAGCCGGATGGCCAGACCAAGCCCGACCTGGGGGCAGCGCTGAAGCCCGTCGCCGTGTGGCACGGCGCCGCCTCCCGCGTTGCTGCGCCGGTCCATCGGCTCGTGAGCACCCAGGCCAACTGGGACGCGCTGCGCACATGGATGTTTGGAGCCAAGCCGAAGCAAACCTTCGGTGCGATCGACTTCACGAAGAACATCGTGATCGTGACTTCCAGCGGGGACAGCTGGAACAACGACGGCTTCTCCGTCGAAGCCGCGTACGAGAACACCACGCGTGTTCTCATTCGTATGCGCCGGCACACCTACCAGACCGACGGCGGCGGCAACCGTACACGCCCCTACGGCGTCTTCGTCCTGCCGCGCCGCCCTGGCAAGCCGTATGTGCTCGAGCGCAATACGCAGGGCCTCATCCGCGGACCGGCGCTGTGGCGCGAGACCTACCGCGCGCAGATCGGAAAGCCCAGCGCGGAGCTCAGGGGGCTTCAGGCGCCGGCGCCTCGGAAGCGGGCGCCTCGTCAGACGGGTCCTCGTCAGACGGGCGCTGGTCGCTAGGCGCGACCACAGGTCGCATGAGGCGATGGCCGGCCATGCCCAGGCAGGTCAGCGCCAGCAGCACGAGCAGGTAGACCGTCCACGACGTCGCGTGACCGGCGAAGTGCACGACGGCACGCGGACGCGTGTCCTCCTTGACCGGCCAGCGAATGCGCGGCATGTCCAGCGGTCGCATCGCCTCTGTGCTCTCGTCGTCCTCGCCGCCGGCGACCGTGTGCAGGGGGAGCTCAGCCGCTCGGATGCCGCCC
This sequence comes from Planctomycetota bacterium, assembly GCA_029259795.1. Classification (GTDB taxonomy): domain Bacteria; phylum Planctomycetota; class PLA2; order PLA2; family JAEUHO01; genus JAHEIK01. The sequence goes on along the minus strand of JAJDEM010000319.1, from coordinate 2,508 downwards.
GCGACGTCGCAGCGCACGTCGACGGCCACGCCTGCAGGCGCCGCGAACGGCATCGATACGTGCATGAGGCGGAGGTGCGCCGTCTGCGCCTCTGTGTCCTCATGCATGGCAGTCCCCGCGAGGTGCAGGCGGACGCCGCTGCCGACGTCTGGGCTGAACCAGACCAGTGACGTGGAGCCGCCGGTCGCGTCGGCGTGCTCGAGCTCGCTCCACAGGACTTCCTCGGGCATGGCCCCGAGTGGCGCGCCGTCGGCTGCCGCGAAGCCGAGCAGAACAAACGGCACCTCGACCTCGTCTGCCTCGATGTCCTGGTAGACGCTCGCGCTGGCGAGGCCGGGCGCTGTCGGCGCGGCGAGGGCCCCCTTGAGCGCCGCGATGATCGTCGGGGAATAGGCGACCTCAGCATCCCGGGGCGGGGGCGCGATGCCGCTCACGGGCTCCGCTTTGAGAACGAAGCCATCGACCTCGAAGAGGAAGGTCTCCAGCTGGGCGACGCCCGCGCGCAAGGCCGCGTCCGCCTGCGCGCGCTGCTGGGCGGCGGTTCCCTGGCGCAGCGCCTCGGCCTTGCCGCCGGCTGCGAGCACGACCGCGAGGAGGAAGAGCAGGGCGCCGAGGCCCAACAGCGCGGCCATCCGTCGGGTCTCGGGCAGCATGGGCGCTTCCTCCGGCCACCCCCCGCGGCCGCGAGCGAGCATACCGGAGTCACCCTAGGGAGGAAGCCGCCCCGCCATCCCTGCAAAGACCTCTACACTTGTCGTCGTCAAAGAACGTGCAGGGTGGCACTTCTCGGTAGAGCACGCCTCGGGGGAGGACGCGATGGGTCGAGTGGTTGTATGGGGCGTGATCCTTCTCGGGATGGGCGCGCTGACTTGGTTCTTCCTCGGAGATGGGGCGGAGCTCGAAACGCCCGGTTACGGCCCCATGGCCGAAGATGACTTCGATCCGGAGGCGATCGTCGACGGCCCCGGCCTCGTGGGTCGCGATGGCGCACCCGCTGAGGTGGTCGAGATCGCCGCCGACGGGAAGGCCTCCATCTACGGCTACGTCCTGGGCCGGAGCGGCCTGCCCATGGCGGGCGTGCGGGTGACGGCTTCCTCCGTCCCCAAGACTGGCCCGACGAGCGACACCAGCGAGAAGACGCAGGCGCTGAGCATGTTCAAGCCGCTGGTCGGCGGCGGCTCGCTCGTCTCCGAGACCACCACGGCCGCCGACGGCTCCTTCGAGTTGGCGAGCTTGAAGGAAAACAAGTCATACAGCGTGACGGCGGCGGTCGAGGCGCCGCAGCTCGCGAGCACGATGAACTGGACGGCAACGATCGGGAAGCGCTGGAGCCTGCGAATCTTCGTCGTCGACGGCAGCCCCCTGAACGGGCAGGTCGTCGACGCGGACGGCAAGGGGGTGCGGGGCTGGGTGACGGCGCACAGCGCGAGCACGTTCGGTGACCGCCCGTGGCTCAATGCCTCGTGGCGACCGCCCGCGTTCCAGACGAAGCCCGACGGGCGCTTCAGCCTGAAGGCCGTGCCCGACGGCACGCTGGTCTTCCAGGTCCATGTTCCCGGACGTGGCTCGCGGAGCGGCATCCGGGTCGACACCCCGACGAAGGAGACCGTCGAGCTCGCGTTCGAAGACCCGTCGGGTGCCACCCTGGAAGGGCGGATCCTCGACACCTCGGGCGGCGGCATCGCGGGCGCGCAGATCTCCGTCCGGAGTGGACCGGAGGCGAACACCGGTGACACCACCGCCACCGCACGCGCGGTCGTGAGTGGTGATGACGGCAGCTTCAAGGTCATCCGTTTGACGCCGGGCCTGCTGCTCTCGGTGAACGTGTACGCCGAGGGCTTCGTGCCCAGCGGGTTGGTTGGGCAGAACGTGCCGCTCTCGAAAGAGAAGCCCACGCGCCTCGACATCAAGCTCGCCAAGGGCTCGACGATCTCGGGTCGCGTGGTGGGCCCCGATGGAACGCCCATCGCCGGCGCGGAGGTCGTCGCGACCCGCATGGGGCAGGGCTTTGGGAGTTGGTACCAGCGGCTGGCGAACACGGTGTCCGCAGCCGACGGCACGTACACCCTCTCTGATGTCGCGCTCGGCTCCGGGCTCGTCCAGGCGAAGCTCGAGGGGCACTTCATGCCGCCGGGTGAGCATGGCGCGTCCAACCCGTGGCCTTGGATGCAGAACGCGCTGCAGGGTACGCCGTATGAGGCGAGCGAAGAGGGCCAAGTGCTCTCGGGCAAGGACGTCACTCTCGCCAAGGGCACGGAGATGACCGGCACCGTCGTAGACGACGCCGGCGTCGGCCTGGCGGGGGTCCACGTGACGGCCGCCAAGATCAACCAGGGCTGGAGCCCGGGTCTCGCGAACCGGGGCAATGCCCCGGTTAGCAACCACGCCGAAGGGAAGTTCGTCTTACCGGGCCGCGAGCCCGACAAGTACAACAACCTCACCGCCCGCAGCCACCCGCACCAAACCGACAAGCCGATGAAGGTCACCGTTCCGGCGGAGGGCGCGCCG
>JAJDEM010000318.1 GCA_029259795.1 Planctomycetota bacterium | reverse complement strand
CGCGAGGCCGCGCTTGGTGGGGGCGCTGCAAGCCCTTCCTGCGCAAGGGGCTGATGGGGGCCCGTCCGTTCGCGCCACGGCGTGCACCCGGGGCCCCAACGCCCCCCCGATGGCCGCGCCGGGCACCCGGAGCACGGTGGGGGTGGTCAGGGGGGCGGAAGGCGGTACTCGCCGGGGGTCGCTACAATCCCCTATCCGTTCGGCGGCGTCCTCGCACAGCGCGTTCTGCTTCACGAACTCGATGCCGCGATCCCCGCCGCCCCTATCGGAGTACGTCTGGCTCGTGCCAATGATCTCGTTGTTGCCTGCCGCCCTCACCACGATGTAGCGTTCTGCCGTGAGGCTTTAGCGGAAATCCGCTGAACGAGATCCGCTCGCGCAGAGCATTGGTCCATAGGCCCTGGGAAAACAAAATCCCATTGCGTGCAAGTGACTCCTGCGCTGTCGCTTACGAGCGCTCTCCTTGAATCTATGATTCGAGTTGACGGTGCTGCATGTCGGCGGACTCTAGGGATGTGGAATGGATCAGCCGTGTGGGCTGCTCCCCATTGCGAATCCTCTTTTTCATTAGCCTGGAGGGCCTGAGTCATGATCGTTGGTACTACCGTTTTCAAGTTGGATGGGAGCCCCTACTTCAGCCCGGAGTTCGGGCGAGGCGGACTTGCGGCGACCTTCTCCGCCGATGTGACGCAGGTCACAGCCGGGCTCGTTGGCTTCACGATCACGGTCGAGACGCGCAACAGCGAAGACACCAGTTGGACGACGTTGGGCACATTCAGCGCAATCACTGCGACCGGCGCACCGACGGTCGATCTCACGGGCTGCAAAGAGATCGTTCGATTCGCTTACAGTTTCGACGCCACGGACGCCGCCGTAGCCGCCGTCCACTTCCTCATGCAGTCTCCCTCTTGGCGTCCGTACTAGGCGCGGTAACCCGCCTGCACGGCCTCCGGAGAACAGACGCATGATCGTCGGCACAACAATTTTCCGTCTCGACGGAAACCTCTACTACAGCCCGGAGTTTTCTCGCGGCGGTCTTGCCGCCACTTTCTCCGTGGATGTGACGCACTACAGCGGCCCAAGTGGGTTTGCCATCAACATCGAGACCCGCAACAGCGAGGACACAACGTGGACGACCCTCGGCACGTTCGCGTCGATCACCGCGACGGGTCACTTTGCCGTTGACCTGACCGGGTGTAAGGAACTCGTACGCTTCGGGTACGGCTTCGATCCATCCGCCGCTTCGACTGATGCGGTTCACATCCTCATGCAGGCGCCGTCCTGGCGTCCGTACTAGGGGCCTGACCGTCCCGTCTCTCTGAACAGGAGGTGCAACCATGGGTGCATGCTGTGACAGCAAGCCGTTCGGGAAGCCGTGCGGCGATTGCGCGTTTGATGAGCCGGGCGTCGGAAGCACGCACGCCGCCATGGGTAGCGGCTGCTTGCTGTGCGGCGGGGAACAGCCGAGAGAAAGCGCATTCTGGTCCGTCCTGCAATGGGCGGCCAGCATGCACGGCCCTTCAGCCGCGTCAACGGGGGCCTCTGCCGACGCCTGCATGCTCCACTCCGTCTCGCAGTCGGCAGCGGCCCAGCAGGTCGGCTTTGAGCCTCAGTCAGTGGACCTGAAGTTAATGGGGATCATCAGGCAGGCGGCGGGGTGCCAGGAGGGCGCCCGGTCGTCCGTGAATAGGAAGAGCGGGGGCCCGGGTGGGGTCACCGCGCAGATGGTTAGATATGAGGTTGAAGATTCAGAATCCGTCAGCGGCGTTACGGGCGGCGGTCGGGCCAAAGTCAAGCCCGGGACAGTCCGTGTTATCCAGCCCGGTCCCTCGGACCCTTCAATCTCGACACATCACCACAGGGCCGCCCAGGGGGGGGGAGTGGAGTGGGGCTCCATCGGGTACATATTCGGCGTCCGCTACTGCGGGATCAAGCCCGGATTCTGGCTGCTTCAAGATGTCACCATTGCGGAGAGCGGCGACAGGATGGTGCCAACAAGGACCAGAGGCAAGGTGACATGGGAGCGAATCAGCATCAGAGAGATTTTCAAGGCGGGTGCTGATGGCTGCACCATAGTTCCTGATGAGCACTCGGCGGGCGCCCTGCAAGCCAGCGAGTACGCGGATGAAGCGATTTGCCCACTCTGTGACTACACCGTTCTCCGCAACGCCGTCATCTATGCGACACCCGGCATCATCTCCGGTGGGGCGTTGGCGGGGTCGATCAATCTCCCCGCTGAACTCGGCGGGAAGTTTGAAGATAACGCTGACTATCATCTCATTAGTTACACGCGCACGGGCGAGGGGTGCCTTCTGGACGGCCAGCCCTACTCCTACGCTCGCACGGACATTCAGATCACGCCCGGAGTTCCGTCGAACGAGTGGCGGATGGACTATTGGTGGCAAACGGACTGCTTCCCTCCGCCTCCGCCTCCGCCTCCGCCTCCTCCTCCTCCGGCAACGCCCACCCCGCCCACCCCGCCCCCCGGTCCAACGACACCCACCCCGCCCTCGACTGGCCGACCGCCGTGGACAACCCCGGCGCACCCAGGGGGAACTCAGTCCGGGCAGGCCATTGAGACTGACGGGTTGGGCGACGACCGATGGAGGAGGGGAGACAGTGGTGAGGGCGAGAGTCCTACCGATTTCTATCCTCCCAAGACCCCCGCTCCCGGCCCCACGGTGGGTGGTTCTCCTTACAAGCCGCCCAAGTGACCCACACATCAACCGCGATGACGAGTTCTAGAGATTCTCACGTACAAGCCCTGCGACCTGCCCCGTGGCGTGTCCTCGCGGTGGCCGCCCTTGCGGCACTTGCCCTCGGCAGCGCAGCGTGCCGAGGACCCAGGCTGGTCGGGCCTAGCGAGCCCAAATCCAGCACAAGCGTGGAGAGTTGGCGCGATGCCGTGAAGCGTTGGCATGCGGCATGGGGTCACAACCCGTTGCCATCGCCTCCGAAGGCCACCGCCGAGGATGCACCCCATCTCGTTGCATTGTTTCACGAGCCATGGGGTGAGGCGGCAGCAGACCTCCTCGTGCGAAGCACCCCGGCGCTGGCAGCCGGGATGCCGATTGTCGTCGAGCGTTTCAGGGAGTCACTTGGAACCAAAGTGCTGCACTACGATGGCCTGAACATCGGGAGGCGATCTATCCAGTCTGAGATGTACAAAGCCACGCTCACGCGGAGGTCATGCCTCCGCGTTTTCCGAACACGCGGCGTAGAAGCCAATGATGTCGTTTCTGACCTGCTTTCCCTGCTACGTCGGAAAGCGACAGAGGATGAGTTTGCGGGGACCACGACCGCGCTGCCTCGGGCGATCGTGGAGCAGGTGGGGACCCGGGTCGATCCCCTGATCGAAGCACTCAAGGAAGGGAATGATCGTGTCAAGTACGACATCCTAACCGTCATGGCCTACATGCGAGACTCTGCCACGGCACTTGGTCCCGCCGTGGAGGCGGAGATCGAGAACACGAACGACTTCACAGCCGAACACGCTGCGCGCACGCTCACTCGGCTTCGCTGGTTCACGAAGACCGCGGTCGAGCGGCTCCGAACTCGCCTGCCGTCCGCGTCTGATCCGAGTGCTCTGAGGGGGATGAAGCGGTCACTGGCTCTGTGGGAGAAGCGACCCCTTCGGTAGGCCATGCCCATCTCCTCAAACCTAGTGCGTGCATCACGATGATCTTCTCTTCGCCGCGAAGGTAGCCGCTACCCCTCTCCCTGACAAGAGCCACGAGCGCTACGACCTCCTCCTCCAGGCCAAGGCCAACGCCGAGATCCAACGCCGAGAGGCACGCGACCTAGCGCTCGACAGCCTGTGTTTCTTTGCGGTCAACATCCTCGGGTACGGGGATTTCCACGAGCCCCTGCACAAGCCGCTGTGTGAGATGACTCAGGTACTTGCAGCCCCGCGCCCCGCCGGCGGCCTGAGCGGCGCGCCCGGCAACGATGCGAGGGAACCAA
>JAJDEM010000317.1 GCA_029259795.1 Planctomycetota bacterium | reverse complement strand
CGAGGGGCTGCGCGTCCTCGCTGCGCGCGTCGAACATCAGCGTCTTGCCGCCGAGGAGCAGGTCCGCGATCTCGCGCGGATCCTCCTCGACCACCGGCACCGCACTCGCTCGCGACGGGTTGTGATTGAGCAGGCGGTTCGCGCGGGAGAGGTCGATGAGTTTGTCGCGCCAACCGGCCAAGCGTGTCGAGACGACGGGATCGAGTGCCATGCCGGGATGCTACGGGGTCGCGGGGCTTAGGGTGTCATTTCAGGCACACCTTGGGTGGACCAATCCCACAGAACGGGCGGATGGCCTCAACGCTTCGGCTTGCGCTTGAGAATGACTCCGGGCTTGAGCTTGCCCTGGGCCGCGAGGATCACCTGTTCCTTCAGGGCCGGGTAGGGCGGGATCTTCTTCCACCAGGGCCCGAGGGTGGTGTGGCTCCCGTCGTTCTCGGTGATCCCGAGCACCCAGCCGCCGCCCAGCTCCTTGGCGACGGCGTTGGTTTCCAGGTTCACGCGGCGCGTGATCTTCCCGTCTGCCCCCACCACGCGAAACACGTAGAGGTAGACAAGGTCCCCGGACGTGTCGAACTGCTCGAACGCCATGATCCTCGATGTGCCCATGGCGAACTGGTCGAAGCAGAACTCCTTCGGCTTCTTCTCCAGCTTCGCCCGGATCGCAAGCAACCGCTTGCGCACGACGGAAGCCTCGGCGTACTGCCCGAGAGCGTAGTGCGCCTGGATGAGCTTCTTGTGCATCCCGAAGTCATCCGGCGCCTGCTTGGCCCCCGCCTGCCAGTGAGCTCGCGCCTTGGCGAAGCGGCCGACGAGATAGTGCTGGAGCCCCACGTTGTAGCGCGCGAGCAGTAGGCTCTCGTCGAGCTCGAGAGCCCGCTCAAGGTGCTTGACCGCCTCGTCCTTGGCCGCAGTGTGCGTCAACAGGATGCCAAGGCTCTGGTGTGCGCCGGCATGGGTCTCCTCTACGGCGAGGGCCTTCTTGTACGTCGCGATCGCCTCAGCCGAGCGCTTGCGATAACGCTGGATGTCGGCAAGCTCGAACAGGTAGATGGCATGGCCCGGCGCGAGCGAGACGGCCTTGGCCATGGCCTTCTCGGCCTCGGCGAGATCGCTGTACTTCCACAGGACGCCGAGCCAGTACCAGGCCTTGCGGTCCTTTGGGGCAAGCTTGATGGCACGCGTCAATGCAGCGCGCGACTTGGCGTCGTCCTCCAAGAAGAAGTACCCCACGCCGGCGCGGCGGATGGCGTCGGCATCGTTGGGCTGCTTCTCGAGCGCTGCGATCGCCTTGCGGATCTTCGCGACCGCCTCGGCGTGCTTGGGTCCGCCGAGCAGTTCCTTCGCCTCATCGATGTCGTCCGCGCGGGCGGTAGGCGGCGCAAGCAGGACGGCTGAGAGCAGGAGCAGGGTCGCAGTGCACGCGGGCAGGATTCGCATCCGCCCAGCCTACCCAAGGCGCCGGGTTCCGGCCGCCGGCTACTTGGCGGGCTCGGCCCGCGCCGCAGGCGCGGCGGGCGCTGTAACCAGCGCGCGCCCCGGCTTGGTAGCTGCGCGAAAGCGCGCGAGCTCCTTGCCCTGGTCGTTCGTGATCAGCCAGATGTGGCGCACCAGCGTCGCCCGCTCGCCATGCGTGCCCGGTTGCAGCGTGCCGTAGGGGCGGCGACGACCGTCGTAGCCGAGCCAGTAGATACGGACTTCCTGCTCCGTCTGGTTGACGAAGAGGATGCGCGTCTCGCCACGGGTCACGGGCGACCGTCCGGCTTCGGCCGTGGCCCGCAGCGCGGGTAGCGCCAGCAGGCCAGTGCCTGTGGCCTTCTTGCGCTCATAGGCCCAGTACCAACCCTCGAGGCCGGAAGGCCAGATGAAGACCGGGGCCTTCGCGCTCTCGTAGCCCTTGAGGTGGCCCTGCGCCAACCGCTGCGCTGGCGGGCGGTAGCGCCAGGGGTTGTTGCCAAAGGACTTTGCGATCAACGCGGCAAGCCGCGGATCGTACGCCCGCAACTCCTCGCGCGTGTTCACGTCGTTGTGGAGTGCATCGGGAGGACGGTTGGCGTCGTACCAACACTGAACGCCCTCCGCCCAGTACTCCTCCACGTTGGTCGCTGCATAGCAGTTCTTCCACAGGCCTTCGCGCAGCGCCGCCTTGTAGGTCGCGCGCAGCGTCTTGGCGAAGTCCTTGTCGATCAAGCGCAGCGCTTCGGTATCGACGGCGTGGGCGAACTCGTGCAGGAGAATGCTCTCGCCTGCGTAGGGATCCCCACGGTAGCCGAGCAGGTTCTCCTCGCCGCAGGAGACGACGGGACGCCTGGGTCCCGCGCCCAACCCACGGGCGCGGTAGTCCCACCACTTCGCCGGCACCAAGTCCGCGTGCTCGGGCACCTGCGTGGTCAACTCGTCATGCGCCATCACGGAGACACGAATCCCGCGCCGGCGCAGCGTACGCAGGAGGTCGGGGCGCTTCGCGAGCATGTTGCGCACGATCCACGCGGCCTCGAGCAGCGCGCGACCGTCGGCTTTCGCGGAGGCCAGGACCGGGAACCCGCCGAGGTCCAGCTGTTGCCGATAGAAGCTTGGCCAGCGCCGGATCCGCTGCGTGGCTTGTGAGATCGGCCCGACCTTCAGGTCCCGGACGCCGAGATCATCGGCCGCCGCCGCCCGCGGCGCGGGCGTCCAGACCCCCACCAGCAGGAGGGCAGGCAGGAGCAGGAACAACGCGCGCCGCATGCCGGGCTAGCCGCCGGTGAGAGGCGGCGTGGAGAGGGTCAGGAACAGAATCGCAAAGCAGGTATCGGCCGTCTGCAGGTACGGGGGCCGGCGCGCCGTGGTGTCGCCGCGCGTGTCGTTCCAGCTGCCGTTCGACTCCTGGTTGTCGAGCAGCCACCACGCACCGTCCTTGTACCAATCCTGCCTGCCGAGCTTCTTGATCCCGAGCAGGCGCCCCACGCGCTCCACCGCGTAGAGGTGATAGCAATGCCAGGTACTCGGCGGGATGTACGTGGTCTCGCTGATCCCGGCATTGTCATCGGGCACCCAAGCCCTCTTGAGCCAAGCCAGGGCACGCTTGACGGCGGCGTGTGACTTCGGGCTCTTCTTGAGCCCATTGAGGCAGATCGCCGCACCACACGCCCCGGCCGCGGTCAGGGAAGCGTAGCCGGCGTCCGCGGAGGTCGTGCCGCGGTCATAGCCCCAGCTGCCATCCCCCTGCTGGACCTTCACGGCGTAGTCGAGTGCCGCCTGCCAGGTGGCGGCGGGAATCGTGATGCGCGCGTCGCGACAAGCGCGCAGACCCAGGAGCGCATACTGGGTGTTGGAAAAGTCGCCGTGCTGCCCCTCGAGCTTCTCGAGCGGCAGCTTGCGTTCGATCACGATCGGCTCGGCCTTCGGACCGCCCTTCGCCTCCTCCTCGGTTACCGGCGGCTTGACCTTCAAGGCCCGCGTCATCTGGGAGCGCCCTTCGACCGTCCCGGGGTAGCCCCAGTCACCGCCCGGTAGTTGGCTGTCCACCAGCCACTGCGCGCAGTGGGCGAGGCGCGCCCGATACTTGTACGGATTGAGCCGGCTCAGCGCCATCGCCAAGGTCGCCACCCGATACGTGTAGGTCAGCTCGCACGACTCGGCCGTCGCGAGCGCCTTGATGAACACCGGGTCCTTGCGGTCGACCTGGGCGTGGTGCAGCGTCAGCAGCACCAACTCGGGCACCGAGTGCTTGCGCTCGGTCTCGAAGCCCTCGGCGTAGCGCGTGCGCAGCCAAGCGCTGCCCGCCTGGACGGCCTTGTGCACCTCCTTGGGCGAGGGCTTCTTCTTGCGCTTGTCCTTGGCCTCCGCGGGCTGCGCGATCAAGAGCGCGAGCAGAGCCAGCAGCGCGGCCATGAGTCGTACGGTCTGCACACGCGCCTCCAAGAGAACCGTCCCTAGTCTAGCCCCAGGGTTCGCGGACGCGCGCTTCCCGAACTGTGCCGGCCAGCCCGGAAGGTCAACCCACACAGCCGAACCGTGCGGCTCTCGCGCACCCTCGCCCCCGATCTCATGGCCGAAGTGCGTCCATGGTGGGATCAGCGGGTCCAAACGGGACGTTCTGCCGGGATGTGGTGTTCGCGCGGCTTGGCGCCGGCGCCCACCAGCGGCGTGAACTCCCCAGCCGCCCGTCCCAGCCAGTACGCAAACAGCCAGTCGGCACCCGTCCAGATCACCTCCGGCCCGAGCTTGGCCGCCGGCTTCCACTCGTGATGCAGCGTCACATCGTTCGTCCAGTACCAGCTCGATACCTGGCGCTGGTCGATGGGCGCCGCGCGTCGCGCGCGCCAGACACGCACCAGCGTGCGCGGCTCCTCCGCGGCAGGTAGGCGGTGGAGGGTTGCGCGGATCTCGCCCCGTAGGCGCGGGGTGTCGTTCGGCATCTGGCCCAGCAGGAAGCACGCACAGGTCCCTGCGTTCCACCACCCGACGGTCGCTCGCCGGAGGGCTCGCATGCCCTTCTTGGCGTAGTGCGCCGGCCGCCCATCCCGCTGCGCCGAACGGCCAATGACCGCCAAGGCGATCGCGATCATGTGCACGTTCGAGCTGTTGACGGTCGCCGCGATCTGGGTGTTCTGGTGGGCAAGCGCCTCGTCCCAGCCCTTCTGGTCGAGCCGCCGGAGCGCCCGGGCCACCGCGGCGTCGGTTGGGTTCAGATCGGCCGCGGCGATCAGCGCTGCCAGACCGATGGCCGCCTGCGCGCCGTTCCGAATGAACGGCGCGTACTTGATGTTCATGCGCAGCTCGCCGTACTCGGTCATCGTGCCGAGGTGATCGCGAATCCACATCTTGTCTTGGTAGATGCGAATGGCGATGTCCCGCATCTGCTGGGCCGCGAGCGCCCGCAGCGCGGCGTCCTCCATGAGGGTGCCGACCATGGTCCAGCCCAGCGTCAGGCCCGCGAGCTGATCGCGGCTCACGTCGGGCCGGAAGCGCTGGCCGTTGCCTGTCGGGGACGCGATGGTCTTCTCACCGGCGCCCGGGGTCTGGGGCCGGCCCACATTGCGGGCAAAGGCGCCCTTGGTTCCCGTCACGTCCGAGAGCGCGCGCATGCCCTTCGCGAGGAAGCGCACCTGCTCCAGCGCATCGGGGTCGCGTGTGACGCTCCAGCGGCAGGCCTGGGCTGCCATGTAGCAGCCCGTCCACATGCACGCATCACTGCGAAACAGCGCGTCGTGGCTCAGGTCTGCGCCGCTCGCGCCGCGGCGATGGCGGACGATCAGCAAGCCCTCCGGCGAGAGGTGCTGCCACATGCGTGACTGCAGCGCGCAGGCCTTGTCGTAGAGCATCCGGTCGGTCTTGCCCTTCGGCGCCCAGATCGGCTTCTGCGGCCCGGGGCCCCCTTCGCGGGCGTCGCCGGTGCTCGGCAGGAAGAGGATGACGCTCCCGAGGACGAGAAGAGGCAGGACGGTACGCATGCTGGGCATCCTACGCGTGCGTGTCGGGGGCGTCTGGACCTGAGGACGTCGGAAGGAGCAGCGGCCGCGTGGCGAGCGAGCGCACCCGAACGGCCAGATAGAGCATGAACACCAGCGCCACGGCGGGCTTGAGCAGGCCGCGGGTCGCTTCGTGAAACGGCCGACCGTAGTTGTCGCAACCCAAGGCGAGGCACCCGACCACGAACACGACGAACATCCGCCGGTCACCGCGATCGAAGAACGAGGCAGCGGCGAGCAGCGCGAGCCACGGGGCCAGGATCACGTACGAGTTGGTCTCGGTGCGGGGATTGAAGAGCATCAGGTACGCCGCGGCGAGGGCCGCGAGGATCCAGGCGCCCTGCATGGGGCCGCCGCGCTTGAGGCCCAAGCGTGCGAGCAGCAGCGTGAGCAAGGCGGCGAGGAGCGCGATGGCGGTGCGCACCGCCTGGGGCAGCGTGATGCCCAACGAGCGCAGCAGCCCGACGAAGTCGTCGTAGGACTTGGAGCCTGGCTGGGCCGACCGGGTGAGCTTGTGCCAGCCCTGGCCGTACTGCTCGAGGGCGTACGCCGGGTCGGGATGCAGCACCGGCAAGCAGACGAAGGCTACGAGCCCGACGAGCAGGCGTACGCGCATGGCTCGGTACAGCGCGCCCACCAAGAGGATCATGACGAGCGCAATCGGCTTCGCAAGCATGCCCCCCCACAGCAGCAGCGTCGCTCGCCACCAGCGCCGATCGAGGAGGTCGGCGCACGCGTGCAGGATCAAGCCCGCGAGGTGGAGGTTCGTCTGCCCATTTCGGGCGCTGGAAGCTGTGGCGAGGACCACGAGCAGGGTGACCATCTCGAAGTGACGCGCTCCGCCATCGGCGGCGGTCCGCCGTAGGACCCGCCGGAGTCCGAACGCAAGGAGCGCCAAACCGAACAGGCGCCACACGATCTCCCGAACGGGCCCTTCGGGCAGCGCGAGGAATGGCGTGAACAGGTAGAGACTCTGGGGCAGGTAGAGATAGCCCTTGATGCCCTCGGTGTAGATGTCACCGGCCGAGCGCCACCAACGAGACGCCGTGGGGAAGTACGTCGCGGTGACCCAGCTCGGCTTGATCCTCGCAATGATGATGACTGCGATGACGACCGCGAACACGCACCACAAGAACCACGCCCGGCGCTCAGCGGTGCTGGGAAGCTTGGGCAGCGTGAGTGAGGAAGCCATCGACTGCGCATGCTACGGGTAGACAGGCTGGCTTGGATGTTTCGTGAACACCGGCACAAGCGCGCTGCGTGGAACACCCGGGCTCGAGCCGAGGACGGCGGGCATCTCCCGACTTTAGGCTCCGCGAGGTAGGCGGGGGCGTTAAGGTCAGCCGCCATGGCGCGCCACCTGATCGTCGTTCCGTGCTTCAACGAAGAACGGCGGCTCCATGCCGAGACCTTCCTCGCCTTCGCGGCGGCCCATGCCGACATCGGACTGCTGATGGTCGACGACGGCAGCACCGACGGCACGCGCGCCCTGCTCGAGAGCCTGCGCGAGCGGTCGGGCGGCGCCATCGAAGTGCTGATCCTCGAGGAGAACGTCGGCAAGGCGGCGGCTGTACGACGCGGAGTCCTGCACGCGGCCCAGCAGGCGCCCGACACCTTTGGGTTCTGGGACGCGGATCTATCGACCCCGCTGGACGAAATCGAGCCGTTCCTGCGACTCCTGGAGGAACGTCCCGAACTGCAGCTCGTCATGGGTTCGCGGGTGAAGCTCCTGGGACGGGCCATCGAGCGCAAGGCCATGCGCCACTACCTGGGTCGCGTGTTCGCCACGTGCGCCTCGCTCGTGCTGGCGCTGCCCGTCTACGACACGCAGTGCGGCGCCAAGGTCTTTCGCAACACGCCGGGCACTCGCTGGGCCTTCCGTGCGCCGTTCCTCTCGCGCTGGCTGTTCGACGTCGAGCTGCTCGCGCGCCTCGGCCTGCTCGGCAAGCGTCGCGCGGCCTACGACACGCACCGCTGCGTCTACGAAAAGCCCCTATCCAAGTGGCTCGATGTCGCGGGCAGCAAGATCCGCCTGCGGGATTGGATCAAGGCCATCGGCGAGCTGGCGCGCATCGCGTGGCGCTATCGACTCTGCGCCAAGTAGCGACGACCGCTACTTGCTCGCGCGGGCTCGGCCCATCCAGTACGGCAGGCCGGGACGGCCCGCCTTCTCCGGCTCGCACGCAAGCACGATCGTCCACGCCGCGGTTGTCCAGATCTCCCCGAAGCCCACATCGGCGTTGCTCCCGCCCGAGATCGTCTCGCGCCATGGGCGCGGCTGGAACGAGCCATCCGGCGCACGCGCGAGCAAGAGGTCCCGCTCACACTGCGCCCAGTAGGCCTTGCGCGCCTTGCTGCCCAGGGCATGCGCCGCCACGCCGGCGAGGAGGATGTGCTGCATGAGGCTTGCGTGGCCGCCGAGCACATTGGCCACGTTGCGCGCCGTCCACTTTTTCATCTTCTGGCCCCAGGCACTCTTGCCGCGGCCAAGCGTCTCATATCCGAGCCAGCAACCCGCCGAGCGACCGATGTTGCCCTGCCCGCGCTGGCCGGCCTTGTGCGAGTAGCCGACACCGCCATCCCCATTGCTCGACCGCTGAAGGTAGGTCTCGGCGAGGTCCAAGACCGCACCGTTGAGCTTGTAGCCCGCCTGCCCCGCGAGGCCCATCCCGCAGAGGGCCAGGCCACTCACGATGTTCAGCTCGACATAGCCCAGGGCGTTGGGGCCGCCCGGACCGTGAGCCCAGCCGCCAGTCTCCTCTTGCCGCTCGGCGAGCGAGGTACCGAGGTCGAGGAGGGCGCGCTTGAGCGTCGGGTCCGGCCCGTGCGCATGCAACTCGCCGAGGAAGATCGCGGCATGCGCCACCCCCCAGTTGGTCTGGTTCCAGTTGGCGCCCCCCCCAGCGCCTCCCATCGACAGGCGTTGGCCCACGTTGTCGCGCACGAACGCAGCAGCCCGCGCGAGGTTGTCCTTGTACGCTCCGCTCGTCAGCGTGCTCCCGCCGGCGATCCAAGCCAAGCCGGCAAGCGAGGTCTGGACCACCGCGCCGTTCACCCCGGAGGAGGTCTGCGCGTAGCCGCCGTTGGCGCCCTGGCGCTTCGCCAGCCACGCCAGCGCAGCCTCCACCAGGCGAGTGCGTGCCTCGCCCTGGGTCGGCTTGGCGAACGGCTTGCCCCCGACAGGGATCTGGACCGTCACCTTGACGCGCTCGCCCGTGCCGCCCTGCAGGACGAGGAGGACGAGCTCCCCCTTCTTCGCCTCGGCCTTCCTCAGCGCCTCGGCCAGCGGCCCGAGCGCGCCCTCCTTGAACGGGCTGCGACCAACGCCAACGATCACGTCCCCCACCGCGAGACCCGCTTTCGCGGCGGGGCCGTCGGGATAGAGCGCCTCGAGTCGCAGGCGCGCCGGCCCGGCGTCGCTGCCGCCGGCCGGGGCGGCGTTGCTTGAGCGGCGGCCACTCCGGGGTGCGGCGGGAAGCGCCTTGTCCGCGTCCCAGGCCTTGGCTCCGAGTACGCCGAGGTTCCAGAGATCGAGCCGGTGGGCCGTCGGTCCCTGACCTCCACCGAAGGGCCACTCGTGGGCCTGCGCCCCGGGCGCGGTCACGCAGCAAAGCAGGGCGAGGACGGGCACGAGGCGGTGCATGGACGCTCCCTGGGGGCCGCCGCTACCCTATGGGCGTGACGTAAAGGTGCACCAACATCTGACGGGTCACGACTCGACCCACATGCTAGGGTCCGTCGGGGACCCGATTCGACAGGAATGAGCCAGATGGCAGGCGCGCGCATACTCGTAGTCGAGGACGAACCCGGCACCCGGCAGATGACGCTGGATGTGCTGATGTCGCTCGAAGAGACCTACGAGACCGCCGGCGTGGGGGATCGCAAGACAGCCCTCGCCGCCGTCAAGCGCTACCGTCCCGACCTCGTACTCCTCGACCTGAACCTCGGTCAGCGACTCGACGGCCTCGAGGTGTGCAAGGAGATCCGCGCCAACCCGTCCACGTCCCAGACGGGGATCATCATCTTCACGTCAGAACCTGCGACGGATGTCGAACCCCTCCTGCTCGACGCGGGTGCCGACGACTACATCCGCAAGCCGCAGTTCACTCCGCAACTTCTCGCAAGCCGCGTTCGCGCCGTGCTCCGCCGCACCGCGCGCTCGGGTGCCGCGGGCCTCATCCGCTACGGCCCGCTGACGCTCGAGCCCTCGCGCCGCGAGGCGCTCCTCGACGGAGCCTCGATCGGCTTGACCCCCACCGAGTTCGACATCCTTCATCGTCTCGCGCGCAATCAGGATCGCGCCTTGCGACGCAGCGAGCTGCTCGAACGTGGTGGTGAGGTCCGCGAGGGCCCGAAGGTCGATCGCACCGTCGACGTCCACGTGCTCAGCATTCGCCGCAAGCTCGGCCGCCACGACTGGATCATCGACACGGTCTTCGGCGTGGGCTACCGCATCGGCGCGCCGCCCACCGCTGGCGCTTGCTAGGACCTGCCCTTAACCAGGGACTCCCTCAGCCAGCGTCTCGTAGAGCGCGACCGTCCGCTGGGCCATGTGCGCCGCCGTGAAGTTCGCCAGGACCCGCGCGCGTCCGGCCGCCCCCAGGCGTGTGCGCAGGCCGGGATCGGCGAGCAGGTGCTCGAGCGCCTGTGCCAGCGCAGCTGGATCGGCGGGCGGGACGAGCAAGCCCGTCTCGCCGTCTGCGATGGACTCCACGAGCCCTCCGACGCGCGAGGCGACGACCGGCCGCTGACAGAGCTGGGCTTCGAGCGAGAACACCGACAACCCCTCGAGCAGGGACGGCACGCATGCGATGTCCGCGGCAGCCAGCGCCTGCTCGATCGGTAGGCGCCCCGGCAAGCGAACACGCTCGGCGAGTCCGTGTGCTTGCACCGCCGACTCGAGCGACGCCCGATCGGAGCCCTCCCCTGCGAGCAGCAGACGTGCCTCGGGTCGCGTCTGGCCGAGGGTCGCAAACGCCTCGATCAGATGGATCTGCCCCTTGCGCGGACGCAAGGAGGCGGCCGAGAGCACGACGAGGTCCGCC
>JAJDEM010000316.1 GCA_029259795.1 Planctomycetota bacterium | reverse complement strand
TTCTTCGACAAGATCAAGCATCCCGTAGCCGGCGAGAGCCTTACCATCGCCGAGGTCGAGTACGACCGCCTGATCGCCAACTACGAGGACATGCGCGCGCACTTCGCCGTGGTGTGCTCCGATCGCGGCTGTCTTCCGCTGAAGAACGGCGCCTACAAGGGTGCCTCGCTCGACCGGGACCTGGACGCCGCCGCGAGGAAGTTCGTCGCGGACAAGCGCCACTTCAAGGTGGACAAGGAGAAGGGCGAGGTCCAGATCTCGAAGATCTTCGAGTGGTACGGCGAGAAGTTCACCAAGGACCCGAAGCTGCCTGCCTCAAAGCCCGAGCTCTACCTCACCCACTGGGTCGATCCCGCCACCAAGCGGTTCCTCGAAGATGGCAACTACAAGGTCAAGATCATCGAGTGGGACTGGACGATCAACGAGAAGTAGGCGCACGCGCCGTTACGCATCTGAACCCGAGAAGGAAAGCCCATGAACGTTCGTGCACCCCTCATCACACTGGCCGCGGCCATGTTGCTGCTTGCCATTGCCACACCGCCTGCCCGGGCCGGAGAAGGCGACATGGAGGACACGCGCAGTGCCGTGGCCTTCGAGGATCAAGCCCCCACCCAGACCCTGCGACGCCAGAGCGGTCTGTGCTGTCCGGTTCCGGATGCGTGCCCGTGCCCCAAGTCGTGCTGGCCCAACCCGCTGCTGCGCCTGCCGTGCCTCGATGACTGCCTCGATGAATACAAGAAGGGTCGCGACGCGGCCTGCCTGAAGCTCTCCGTCGGCGCCTACCACTGGTGGAACTACCAGAACCGGACGGATAGGTTCACCTACGGCTACCCCGGCGGTGGCGAGGGGACGTACTTCTACTACCTCAAGGGCGACATCGAGTGCACGTCGTGCGGCTGCAACACCTTCGGCGCGCATGTCGAGGCGCGCTTCCGGGACGACACCAGCTTCCGGCCCTTCTTCGACCATCCGGTCTGGGTCTACGAGGCCTACGGGTTCTGGAAGACACCGCGCTTCGGCACCGTGAAGGCCGGCAAGATCTGGACGCGCTTCGGCCTCGACTGGGATGGCTCCTTCTGGGGCAACGCCCAGTACTACAACGGCTGGAAGCTCGACCCGGAGTGGGGTGTCTCCTGGGAGCACGCCTACAACTGGACGCGACTGTCCGTACCGTTCTATGCGCAGTTCTTCATTGGCGAGGACGGCGTGAACGGCTCGATCGGCGGGGGTGACTCCGAGAGCAGCACGATCTACGAGGAAGAGTGGACCGCCGTCCTGCGCGTGGCCCCCACCTACCACGTGAACAAGAACGTCGACCTCACGGTCGGCCTCTCGGGGCTCGTGGGCGGGATCTCGAACACCGCCGGCCCCTCGGAGACGCGCACGGCCTTCGCTGGCGACGTGACGCTCCGTTGGTGCGACTTCAAGGTCTACGGCGAGTACACGTTCCAGGACGGGGTCGTGCATGAGGCGCACTACGTCACGGGCGGCCCGTCGGACACGAAGAACGTCGTCCTCGCGGGGGCCCAGTACACCTACGGCCCGCTCACGGGCCGCGTGACCTACTCGCACGGCGAGTACGAGAACCCGGGCGGCTCCGAGGATCTGCTGCTGCTTGGCTTGGATGTGGCCGTGACGCAGTGGCTCACCTTCACGTTCGAGTACGTGGACTGGACCGTCGAAGCGACCGGCGCAGCCCAGGTCCAGTTCGAGGACGGCCTGCAGTTCGTCCTGCACTGGAGCCTCTAGCGACACGAGGCGCTCTCTGACGAGGCGCAACACACAAGGCGGTCGCAAGGGGGGCAGGCACGCTCTGCCCCCCTTTGGGACACGCAGGGGTCCGCGGCAAGGGAGTCAGCTCCGAGCGCGCCTCGGGGCCGTACCCTCTGTCGCATGCAGCCGACGCTCAAGCTGGTCCTGCCCATCGTCAGCCTGGCGCTGTTTTGGACCTGGGAGTCCTGGCGGCCGTGGTTCGGCCACGGGCCGGGGCGCTGGAAGCACGGCGGGCGCAATCTGTTGCTGGCCCTTGGCAACACCGTCGTCCTCTCGCTCGGGTACGCCGCGGTCGTCGCTCTCGCCGTCGATGCAACGGAGGGCAGCGGCCTCGGGTTGTTGCCCTGGCTGGGTGGCGGACCTCTGGTCAGCCTCCTGCTGGCGATCCTCCTGCTCGACGGCACGATGTATCTCTGGCACCGCGCCAACCACCGGGTGACGTTCCTGTGGCGCTTCCACCGCACGCACCACAGCGATCCCGCAATGGATGTGACTACGGCGACGCGCTTTCACATCGGGGAGCACACCGGCGCGTTCCTCCTGCGACTTGCGCTGGTGCCCCTGCTGGGTGTGCAGCTCGAGCACCTCGTCACCTACGACCTCACGCTCATCGTGGCCACGCAGTTTCATCATGCCGACATCTCGCTCGGTCGCCTGGATCGCTGGCTGCGACTCTTGATCGTGACCCCGGCGATGCACAAGGTCCATCACTCGGACCTGCCCGCAGAGACGGACTCGAACTACGGCGCACTGTTCTCGTTCTGGGACCGCCTCGGCCGCTCCCATGTCGTCGTGTCCGACCTGCGCCGGATCCGGCTCGGCCTGCGCGAGCTGACCGCCGAACGCTGGCAGACCCTGCTCGGCATGCTGGCGACACCGTTTCGATCGCCGGCGCACGAAGACCCGAAGGATGCGGGAGGCCGTCGCTAACCGCGGGGACTACCGCGGGTCGTTCAGCGCGGGGAAGAGGGCGGACAGCTCGTCCCAGTAGTTCGAGCGGCGGCAGCCAGCCACGTAGGCGCTCCACCACGCGGCCTTCCCCAGTTTGCTGTGCTCGCCAGCGCCGAAGTGCGGCAGGTCGACTTCCTGGAAGAGCGCGCGGGCCTCCTTGACGTGGCCGGTCCAGAGAAGGCTTGTCAGCGCCTGCGCCAAGGTCAGCAACACCTGCTCGCGGGCGTGGTTGGCCTTCGGATTCTTCGCGTGCGTGCCCAGCGTCGACGTCACCCACGAGCGGCAGTGGGCGGCCCAGGTCTGCGCGCTCGGAACGGCTTGCCCCGCGGGTGCGGTGCTCGCAGCGAGGCATGCCATGTACAGACGATCGTTTGCGACGACGTAGCGATCGGGATTGGCGTCCCGGGCGAGTACGACCGTTGCCCAGATCCCCTTGTGCGGGACGTAGGCGGCATAGTGGTGGGCAAGGTCGGTGTCCTCGATCTCGAGCTGGCCGTCTCCATCAAGATCCTTGCGCTCCTCGTAGGCGCCACGCCAGAGGGACTCGACCCTCGCGCTCGCCGGATCATCCCCCGATAGGGGGGCGTACCGTTCTCTCTCTACGGAGCGCGCTGACGTTGCAGGGGCGGCCGTCTTCTTGCTGAAGCGAGCGATCGTTCCGCTGGCGCGGGCGTGGTCACGGGCAAGCAAAACGCCTCAGCGCCGCAACGACCGAATCGGCCTCCCCGGCTGGCGCGGCCACGCCCGTATCATGCCACGCCCGATGTGGGACACGCCCGCATCGCAACTGCATGAGCAATACAGGAGCACCGCATGTCCGTAGCCAAAGTCATTGAGATCTCCGCCGCATCGCCTTCGAGTTTCGAGGACGCTGTACGCCGCGGCATCGAGACTGCGTCCAAGACGATCAAGAACATCCAGGGTGCCTGGATCAGCGAACAGAAGATCCGCGTCAAGGATGGCGCCGTCACCGAGTTCCGCGTCGCCATGCGCGTCAGCTTTGTGGTCTCCGACGACTAGGGCCTGTCTGAAGGGCCCACCTGCTGCGCCGGCTGAGG
This sequence comes from Planctomycetota bacterium, assembly GCA_029259795.1. GTDB lineage: Bacteria > Planctomycetota > PLA2 > PLA2 > JAEUHO01 > JAHEIK01. The sequence goes on along the minus strand of JAJDEM010000316.1, from coordinate 1,061 downwards.
CCTTCCCAATCCGTCCCCCAACGGCGACCTGACTCCTCAACGTGCAGGAGCACGCCTGCGGGCCATGTCTTCGTCGTGGCTACGGCTCGCTTCGGCCTCAGCCCGCTCGCGACGGTGTGTCTTCAGACACACCCTGGCCTCTACGCAGAGGCATGGCTGCCGTCGCAAAACGGCGCCTTGGCCGTTTTGCCGCAAGCGCAGAGCGCGACGACCGCGCCCTCCTTGAGCACGCTCCCATCCGCTCCGACCACCTGGCAGCCGCCTTTGATGATGTGCGGACCGCCACCGCCGGTCTGGACCGTTACGCCCGAGGGCGCCACCGTGGCGCCCTCGGCTTCGACGATCTCGAGCGCTCCGCTCGGACAGCGCGCCACGACGTCGCGCAGCTCCGCCACGCCCGCGGCATCGGGCAGGATCCACGGCTTGCGATCGAGGTCAAAGACCTGGGGAAGGCCGCGCACGCACTCTGCCGCATGGATGCACGTGTCCAGATCGAAGGTGATCGAGGCTTCCTCGCCTGTGTAGGTCTTGCGGGCCATGGATGCGCTCCTGTGCGTGGGAAGCGGCCGATCCTAGCCGAGGCGAGGCACCCAGCGCCCCGTTCGCGCGTTCGCGCTCAACGCGGAGCCCTCGCCCCGCGCACGAGTGCCTTGACGTCGTAGACCCGGATCGGCATCTGCGTGATGTGGCGACCGAGCCTGCCCAGCCGAAGATGGAGGCGTCCGCGCTCGGGCTCCCCCACGGCCTGGTGCAGGGTGCCGTGCGCGCGCGCGTCGCCCTTCAATCCACTGGCGAGTCGCTGCACGCCCTTGCTCGGAAAGGCCGCCTTGCTCACGTGGGCGAAGAGCGAGGCGACATCAAACGCCGGGGTCGCATCGTGGGCAGCCTCCGGGCTGGTGAGCACGGGGAAGCGCCAGCGCTTGTAGCGCTCCGTGTAGCCCTCCGGGGTCTCACGCCCGCGGTGATGGTTCGTGCACGCAAGGCAGAGCGCGGGAAGCACGTCCTTGCGGTCGGTCCGCTCGCTGTTGACGATCCGCAGCGTGCAGCCGCCGTCCATGTCG
>JAJDEM010000315.1 GCA_029259795.1 Planctomycetota bacterium | reverse complement strand
GCGAGGGCGGCTGGGAGCGCGGTGCCCACGAAGTCGAGGTCGATGAGCGCGGCCGCTTCCGCGGGGTCGTCGTCACCAAGGAGGGCCCGAGCCTCGACGCCCCTGCGTACCTGCACACCATCGGCGACCTCGTCCGGGATCATCTCGATGGTGCCGGCTACCAGGGGCCCTTTGGCATCGACGGCTGGGAGTATCAGAGCGTGACCGGTACCCGGATGCTGATGCCGCTTGGCGAAATCAACGCGCGCCGCACCTTCGGCATGGTGGCGCATGAGCTCGTCGAGCGCGTAGCACCGCGCTACTGGGGCTCGGAGCCGCCTGCGGTCGCCCTGCGCTTTGGCAGCCGCGCGGCCGCGGAGGATCCGACCGAGTGCGTGCCCCTGCTTCTCGACCCCAGCGGAACCACCGCGCATGCCTGGCTGGAGCGCTTGCCCGCTCGCGAACACGTGCCGGCCGCCGAGGAAGACTGAGCGCGGCGCCTGCATCGGCAGGCAGCACACCCTCGGAAGGAAACGCTGGCTAGCCCCGCGCGCGGAAGCGCTCGACCCACCCAAAGAGCGCGTCGCCCGGGCACGCCGTCGCCTTGAACTCGCGATGGCCAAACACCTCGGTCGAAGGAATGCCGTAGCGCTTCTGCTGCGCACGAAGGAAGAGCGTGAGCGTGCGCAGCGCGGCGGGCGGCGGCAGCGCGGCGCTGAAGTCGCCGATTACCGAGATCCCCAGGTTCTCGATGTTGTTGCTGGCCCCGGCGTGCGCGCCCTGCACGTGCAGCTTGCGGCCCTCGTAGACCTTCCCGTCACGACCGATCACCCAGTGGTAGCCGATGTCGGCCCAGCCCCGGGTGTTGCGGTGGAAGTTCTGGATGCCGAGCACGAGGTCGGCGTCGCCGCGCTCCTGCATGCCGGCGATTTCCGCCGTGTGGTGCACCGTGATCCGGGTGATGCGCGCCATCGGATCGTGATTGTCCTTGAGCGCCTCGGCGCCCCACTGCTCGCGCGACACGACCTCGTAGGCGGGCCTTCTGCGAGGCGCGGGACGCGGCCGACGCGGGGCCGAGCGGGCCGGGGCGCCGGCACGCGCCTCCCGGGTTGCAGCGCTCGCGGGCATGCATCCCGCCAGAAAGACGCTGCCCAAGCCCGTGAGCACGGTCCTGCGGGGCAGGCGCGGCAGGTGCAGGCGCAGGCCTTGGGAGGCCGCAGGCTCGGCCGAGGCGCGGCGCTCCTCGGAGGCGGGCAGGCATTCCGGGGGGATGGATTCGCACATGACGCCTCTCCAGCGGGCCGGACACATTGCCGGGAGCCACCGACAGCGCAGAGAACGCAGCAAACCGGGCCTGACGCGCTAGGATGCCGCCATGAACGAGCGCATCCGCCGCCTGCGGCCCTACCCCATGGTCGAGCTGGCCCGCCGCAAGGCAGCCCTGGTGGCCCAGGGCATCGAGGTTTTGGACTTCGGCACGGGGGATCCCGTGGAGCCGACCGACCCGGCCATCCGTGCCGCGTTGGTCGCGGGGGTTCCGGCCGTCTCGCAGTACCCGACCATCGCCGGCGAGCCCGAGCTGCGCGCGGCCTTCGCCGCTTGGTATGGCGAGCGCTTCGGCGTCACGCTGGATGCGGCGACGGAGGTCCTGCCAACTCGCGGCAGCAAGGAGGCAATGTTCCACCTCCCGCTCGTGCTCATCGACCCGTCGGCCGATGCACGCGGCGTGATCTACCCGGAGCCCGGCTACCCGGTCATGGAGATCGGCAGCCTCTACGCCGAAGCCGACACGCACGCCGTCGTGCTGACCGCGGCGAACGACTACTGCATGGATCCCGCGGCGATCCCCGCCGACGTTCTCGCGAAGGCACGCATCGTGTGGCTCAACTACCCCCACAACCCGACCGGCCAGGACCTCCCCGAGTCGCTCTGGCGCGCGTGGGTCGCCGCGCGCGACGAACACGGCTTCATCCTCTGCTCGGATGAGTGCTACACGGAGATCTACTTCGGTGAGAAGCCGCGCAGTCTTCTCGAGTTCGGTCGCGAGGGCTGCTTGGTCTTCCACAGCCTGTCCAAGCGCTCAGGCATGACCGCCTACCGCTCGGGGATGATTGCCGGCGATCCCGACCTCATCGCGAACTACCGCATGGCGCGCGCCGCCATGGGCCAGGCCCAGACGGTCTGGGTCCAGCACGCTTCGCGCACCGCGTGGCAGGACGAGACCCACGTCGTGGCGCGGCGCACGGCTTTCGCACAGAAGCGCGACATCATGATCCCCGGCTTGGAGGCCCTCGGCCTCTCGGTCTACCCGACGACTTCCACGTTCTACGTGTGGGTTCACGTACCCGCAGGCACCACCGATGAGGCCTACGCAGCCGCACTCCTTGCGCGCGGCATCGTGGTCTCGCCGGGCTCGATGTTCGGCCATGGCAACGAGGGCTTCTTCCGCCTCGCCCTGGTTCCGTCCGCCGCTGGGTGCAAGGACGCCCTCGAGCGCTGGAAGACGCTATAAGGAGCGCCATGAGCGACACCCGCCAACCCATCATCGAGGCCGCGTTCGACGATCGCGCCTCCCTTGCCGACCCTACGACGGCCGACGCGGTCCTCTCCGTTGTTGCGGATCTCGATGGCGGACGGCTCCGCGTCGCCTCCCAGGACGCTGACGGCTCCTGGACCGTGCACGGCTGGGTCCAGAAGGCGGTCGGGCTCTACTTCGCGGTCGCGCCCATGGAGACCCAGAACGCGGGACCGGCCCAGAGCTACGACAAGGTGCCGCTCAAGCAAGGCTTGGAGGCTGCGGGGGTCCGCGTCGTACCCGGGGGCATCGTGCGCTACGGATCGTTCTGCGAGCGGGGCGTGGTGGTCATGCCGTCCTTCGTGAACATCGGAGCCTGGGTCGGCTCGGGCACCATGGTCGACACGTGGGCCACGGTGGGCTCTTGCGCCCAGGTCGGCCGCGGTGTGCACCTCTCCGGCGGGGTCGGTATCGGCGGGGTCCTCGAGCCGCCGGGCGCCCGCCCAGTCATCATCGAAGACGACTGCTTCATCGGGTCGCGCTGCATCCTCGTCGAGGGCGTGCATGTCGGGAAGGGCGCCGTCCTCGGGGCGAACACGGTCGTCACGGCCTCGACCGCGATCATCGACGTTCGTGGCCCCGAGCCCATCCGCTCGCGGGGGATCATCCCGCCGAACGCCGTCGTGATTCCGGGTACGCGCAAGAAGCAGTTCCCGGCCGGTGAGTACGACCTGCCGTGTGCACTCATCATCGGCGAGCGCTCCGAGCAGACCGACAAGAAGACCTCGCTCAACGACACCCTGCGGGGCTTCGCGCTTTGAGTACGGGGCCGACGCCGCTCGAAGCCTTGGCCTTGGAGCTCCTGCGCATCCCGAGCGTCATCGGCGCCGAGGCAGACCTTGCGGCGTGGGTCGAGTCCTGGGCCACCGAACGCGGGCTGCACCGCGTCGTCCGCGCCGGGGACAACCTCGCGCTGCAGCCGCGTCCCTTCCGCGCAGGCGTCCCGCGACTCCTCCTGCTCGGTCACCTCGACACCGTTCCCAAGAGCGACGAGAACACCCCGCGCCTGGAGGGCGACCGCCTCTACGGCCTGGGGGCCACGGACATGAAGGCGGCCGATGCCTTGATTCTCCACGTGCTCGAGCGCGCGCTGGAGACCGAGCCGCGCTACGACGTTGCGGCGGTCCTCTACGCCCGTGAGGAAGGTCCGTTCGACGAATCGGGCATGCCAGAGATCGTGGCGGCGGCACCCGACCTCTTCGATGGCACGACCCTGGCCATCGCGATGGAGCCCACGGACAACCACATCGAGCTCGGCTGCCTGGGCACGCTGCACGCGAAGGTGCGCTTCCACGGCCAGCGGGCGCACTCGGCCCGGCCCTGGGAAGGGCGCAACGCCATCCACATGGCCGCGCCGTTCCTGAGCGCGCTTGCCGCGCTCGAGCCGCGCGACTGCACCTACGACGGGCTGCTCTTCCGCGAGGTCTGCTCCGCAACGATGGTCTCGTATGAGGGCGCGCGCAACGTGATCCCCGGTGGCTTCGAGATCAACGTGAACTTCCGCTTTGCTCCCGATCGCTCCCGCAGCGAAGCCGTCGCGTGGCTGACCACGCTCGTGAACGAGAACGTTGGCCTGGCGGCCATCGAGGCAGGCGACGTGACCATCGAGATCACCGACCTCTGCCCGTCGGGCCGCGTCTGCGGCCAGAACCCACTGCTTGCAACCCTGCGTGAGGCGGCCGGGGAGGGCCTGCCGACACGCGCCAAACAAGCGTGGACCGATGTCGGCCGATTGTCCGAGATGGGCCTCGACGCGCTCAACTTCGGCCCGGGCTCGGGCTCGCAAGCCCACCAGGTAGGCGAATGGTGCTCCCGCACGCGCCTCGAAGACGCGCGCCGCGTCATGGAGCAGTGGCTCTTCGCGTAGCCAGCGGCACCGAGGGCGGAACGGGCGATTCCGACGCCCGCCGTGAATGCGTCTTGCGCACCGGACGCGACCTACGCATCCTGCAACGCATCGCGGCGCGCCGGAACGCGCCCAGGGCTGGGAGGCCATTCGTATGTTCAGTGAGTTCAAGAAATTCGCGCTGCGCGGCAATGTCATGGACATGGCCATCGGGATCATTCTCGGCGCCGCCTTCGGCAAGATCGTCGCCGCGTTCGTGAAGGGCGTCATCATGCCCCCCATCGGTCTGCTCGTCGGAGGCGTCAACTTCGACGACCTGAAGTTCGTCCTCCAGGACGGCACCGCGGGTGTCGCCGCCAACGCAGAGAAGGGCGTCGCCGCCGTCGAGGCCATTCCCGAAGTCGCGATCCTCTACGGCGCGTTCCTCAACACCGTGATCGACTTCCTCATCGTCGCGTTCGTGATCTTCATGGTCATCCGCACGATGAACAAGATGAAGCGCGCCGAGCCTGAGCCCGAGCCGACCGAGAAGAGCTGCAGCTTCTGCTGCTCGACGATCGCCAAGGCCGCCACCCGCTGCCCGAACTGCACGTCCGAGCTGGCTGCCGCGTAGCGCCTGCGCTCGCCACTGTGGTGGCGGGCTAGGTACGACGGGCGAAGGTGCGAAACGTAAGCCGGCCGTCGGCGCTCTGCCGGCGGTCGGTCTCGACCCAGGCGCTCAGGTCGAGCGGCGGAAAGTGCGTATCGCCCTCGACGTCCGCGTCGATTTCCGTGATGTGCAAGACCGTGGCCATGGGCAAGGCTTGTTCATAGATCGCGGCGCCGCCGATGACGAAGGGGCAGGCGTCGGTCGTGTGCGCCGAGGCGAGGGCCGCCTCCAAGCTCGTGTGCACCTCGCAGCCCTTCGCCGCGTAGGCGCTGGCACGCGTCAGGACGAGATTGCGTCGACCCGGCAGGGGACGCCCTATGGACTCATGGGTCTTGCGCCCCATGACGATGGCATGCCCGGTCGTAAGCCGACGGAAGTGCGCAAGGTCTTCGGGCTCATGCCAGGGCATGCCGCCATCGCGACCAATGACGCCATCCCGCGCCCACGCCACGATCATCGCGAGCCCGGCGTTTGCGGGCGGCTGGTACGACGCGGAGCCGAGGTTGTGGAGCGGCTTGACCATCGCGAGTCCTGCGGGTCAGACCGACACCGCCGCCTTGATGTGCGGCGCGGGGTCGTAGCCCTCGAGGGTGAAGTCCTCGAAGGTGAAGCCAAGGATGTCGTTCACTGCGGGATTGATGCTCATGGTGGGTAGTGCACGGGGTTCGCGTGAGAGCTGTTCGCGGGCCTGCTCGACATGGTTGTTGTACAAGTGCACATCGCCAAACGTGTGAACGAATTCGCCCGGCTCCAGCCCGCAGACCTGCGCAACCATCCTCAGCAAGAGGCTGTAGCTGGCGATGTTGAATGGCACGCCCAGGAAGATGTCCGCTGAACGCTGGTAGAGCTGGCACGAGATGCGCCCACGCTCCGCGTCCACGTGGAACTGGAAGAGCGTGTGGCACGGCGGCAAGGCAACCCGGTCGGCCTCCTGGGGGTTCCATCCGCTGACGATCAGCCGCCGGCTCCACGGGTTGGTCTTGATCTGGTCGATGACGGCGAGGATCTGATCGACCCCGTCGCGCGCATAGGAGCCGTCCGGCTGGCAGGTCGCTCCGAAGTTGCGCCACTGGTGGCCGTAGATCGGTCCCAGGTCCCCCGCCCCGCGTCCGAAGCGACCGCACTGCTCCTCGGTGGCCCAGTCGTTCCAGATGCGCACGCCCTTCTCCTGCAGCGGCTCGACACGCGTCACGCCGCTCAGGAACCAGAGCAGCTCATGGATGATCGACTTCAGATGCAGCTTCTTCGTCGTGAGCAGTGGAAAGCCATCGGCCAGGTCGTAGCGGACCTGCCGGCCGAACAGGCTGCGCGTACCGGTCCCAGTGCGATCATCGCGCGTGGCGCCCTGCTCGAGCACCTCGGCAAGGAGATCCAGATACTGACGCATGCGTGCCTCGTCCTCCGACCGGACCCCTGCCCGGCGCCGGGATTCTGGGGCCTACGTCCGACACCTAACATTTGTTAGGCATCGGTTGGCGAGGCGCTACAATCCGGCCCCCGCACCGCACGACGCAGGCTGCACGTGGACCCACCCATGTGGCAGCCACCCATGAGGCAGCCACGCGAGAGAAGGAGAGCACCATGACCGCACAACCTACGCCGACCGGCCCGTCCACCCCGAACGGTCGCTTTGTCTGGCACGACCTGATGAGTACCGACCCCGACGCCTCCAAGGCGTTCTACAGCGCCCTCTTCGGTTGGGACGTCCAGGACATCCCCATGGAGGGCATCGGCACCTACCGGATGATCACCGCCGCCGGCGAAGGCCAAGGCGGCATCGAGCCGGTCGCCCAGGAGGGCATCCCCTCCCACTGGCTCGGCTACGTGTCCGTCGACGACGTCGACGCCGCGGCGACAACCGCCAAGGATGCAGGTGGCGCGATCCACCTCGAGCCGACCGACATCCCGAACATCGGTCGCTTCGCCATCATCGGCGATCCCAGCGGCGCGATCGTCGCTCCGTTCAAGAGCGCCCACGACACCCCCGCCCCGGAGACCGAGCCCCAGGCGGGCCAGTTCTGCTGGGACGAGCTGCTGTCGACCGACGCCGACGCTTGCGGTCCATTCTACAGCAGCTTGTTCCCCTGGCGGCAGG
>JAJDEM010000314.1 GCA_029259795.1 Planctomycetota bacterium | reverse complement strand
AGCCGGCCGCCGCCGCGCGGCGGCAACGCCGTCGCGTCTCACGCGGGCACGGTCTACACCCTCGAGGCCGGCGAGCTCATGGCTCGGGATCCCGACGGCATCGTGCGCTTCCTTGGGACCCAAATGGACGATGTCCATCCGACCGACAGCGCGGTCTACGCGGTCTCGTGGGGCACGCCGAGCGGACTCACGGCGACCCAAGCGCCGCGGGAGCTGTGGCGCCTCGTCTACACGGGCGACACGCCCTGGGCGCATGTGGCGACGATTGCCCACGATCTACGCATCGATGAGATCAAGGTTGCGCCGTCCGGCGAGATCCTCGTACTCACGCAGAAGGGGCTCTACCGCGTCGACCGGCCGCGCAAGCGGCTGCACGCGATCATGTTGACCGAGGACACCAACAACCTCTCGGTGGCCTTCCTCGGCAAGGGCAAGGTCCAGGCGACGCTGCGTCGTCCTCCAGGCTCCGGCTTCTATCAAGGCGGCGAACTCAAGGGCGAGACGATGCCCGTGTGTGAGCTGTGGTCCATCGAGTTGGCGACCGGGGAGAAGACCCGCCTGCGCGAGTTCTGGAACGTCAAGCAGATCCGGACCGGAGCCGCGGGACTCTTCGCCCTGACGCCCGGCGGAAAGCTGCGCCGCCTCCAGGGCCGCACGTTCCGCAACGCCCCGGGCCAGCAGACGTATGACCGCATCGTTCACGTGGGGCGCAAGTACACCTGGCTGGAAGACAAGCGCGGCCAGCTCGTGACCGTGGACAAGGCCGGCCGCCTACGCGCTCGCGCAGGGCCGCGGGTCGGCGGGGTGAACACGTGGGGCATCGACGCCCACGACGACGCGCTGATCTGGCGTGTGTCCAACCTCAACCTGTGGCGCATGGATGCCCAGAAGGGTAAGCGAGCCAAGGTCAGCGCTTCCGCGCGCCGAGCACGCTAGCGCAGCGTTCCGAAGAGCCCGGAGGAACGGGGCTCGCGAGGCATCGGCTGATTTGCTTGCAATACCTGTTGCAACAGGTAATATGCGTCGGTCTCCAACGATAGGGGTCTGGCATGATCACGATCCGCCGCTCACGCGACCGAGGCAGCCGGGAGTTCGGCTGGCTCTCCGCCAAGCACACGTTCTCCTTCGGCAGCTACCACGATCGCAACTGGATGGGCTTCCGCCACTTGCGGGTGCTGAACGAGGACTGGATCCAGCCGGGCAAGGGCTTCCCGATGCATCCGCATCGGGACATGGAGATCCTCACGGTCGTTCTCGAAGGCGGCCTCAAGCACAAGGACTCGACGGGTACCAAGGGCATCATCCGCCCCTGGGACATCCAGCGCATGAGCGCAGGCAAGGGCATCCGACACAGCGAGTACAACGCTTCAAGCAAGCAGCCCGTGCATCTCATGCAGATCTGGATCCTCCCCGACAAGCGCGGCTACAAGCCGAGCTACGAAGAGAAGGCCTTCAAGCCCGAGGCGCGCCGCAACAAGCTGATGCTGGTCGCCTCGCCGAACGGCGCGACCGGTTCCGTCACGATCCATCAGGACGTACGGCTGTACGCCTCCGTCCTCGAGAAGGACCGCACGGTCACGCACACGCTGGCTCCCAAGCGCTACGCGTGGTTGCAGGTGGCCAGCGGGAGCCTCAAGCTCGGAACGCACACGCTGCGCGAAGGCGATGGTGCCGCCATCCAGGCCGAGACGAAGCTCACGATCAAGGCGCTTGAAGGTGCGGAGTTCCTGCTCTTTGACCTCGTGTAGGCGTCGAGGGTCGATCGGAAGGTTGCGCCTGCGGTGCTGGCCTGTCTGCCGACCGGCCCTAGTCTGCGCGCAAGACGCGCATTGCGGCCGCCTCGCGGAGCGCCTCATGCCGCATGCCTTGCTGAAAGCCCTTGAGGCGGCGTAGCAGGGGACGCAGTGTGCGATGGATCGCGCGCTTCTGGATCAGCTGGTCGTGGAGGCAGAGCGCATCGAGGTCGGTCGAGAGGTAGGTGCGCACGGCGTCGCCCGGCGTCTCGACGACGGGCTCCCCACGATCGTTGAACGAGGTGTTGAGCAGGACAGGCACGCCGGTTCGCTTGGCGAAGGCTCGCAGCAGCGCCGCCAGCCGCGGGTTGGTCTCATCCGATACCGTCTGCACCCGCGCGGTGCCGTCGATGTGGGTGATGCCGGCAAGCTGGGCACGCTTCTCGGGTCGTACGTCCGTTGCCAGCAGCATGAAGGGGCTGTCGTGGGCACCCACGAACCACTCGGCGGCATGCTCGGCGAGGACGGCTGGCGCGAACGGGCGGAACTCCTGGCGGTGCTTGACCTTGATGTTCACATGATCGCGGATGGCTGCGCTGCGGGGGTCTGCGAGGATGCTGCGGTGGCCGAGGGCGCGCGGGCCGAACTCACTGCCGCCCTGGAACCAGCCGACGACCTTGCCCTGGGCCAGGAGGTCGGCCACCGCCTCGAGCGTGTCCGGGACCTGGCGCCGCGTGGAGGTGATCCGCACGGCGGGGCGCGTGAGGGCCTCGGTGATGCGCTCCTCGTCGTAGGTGCGCCCCAATGAGGCATGCCGCATGGTCCAGGTGCGCTCCTCGCCTTGCAGCACGAGCCAGCCGTAGAGCGCGCAGCCGATGGCGATTCCGTCGTCGCCGGCCGCGGGCTGGATGAAGACGCGCTCGAACGGCGTCTCCTCGAGGATCTTTCCGTTGGCGACGCAGTTGAGTGCCACGCCACCGGCGATGGTCAGGTTCTCGCCGCCCACGGCTGCATGCAGGCGCGTGGCGCGGCCGATGAGCACCTGCTCGGTGTCTTCCTGGATGCGCCACGCGAGGTCCTCGTAGTGGGGGCGATGCGGGCTGTGGTACCAGTCCTGGTCGGAGACGCCCTCGTAGGGGTGGGCGAGCTCTGCGTCCCAGGGCCGGAGCGTGAGGGTGTCGCCCTCGAGGCGCACCAGCGGCTCCATGGTGGGGCGTCCGAAGGGGGCCAGCCCCATGACCTCGCCGCAGCGATTCCAGTGGCCGAAGATGTAGGACGAGACCCGGCTGTAGAGCGCGCCGAGGCCGTGCATCATGAAGAAGTCGTCGTTGACGAGACTCTTCGTCGTGGGCAGCCACGCCTTGCGGACGGTCCGCAGCCGCTTGCCCTCGAACGCGTAGTAGGACTCGGCCTCCCGGGCGTAGGGCTCCGCGTCACAATCCGGCGGGACCTCCTCCTGCACGTCCTCGCGGTGGCTCCCGACGCCATCGACCACCATGACCGCACCGCGGTCGAAACCGGAGCAGGCGAACGCGCTGTAGGCGTGGGCCAGGTGATGGGAGATGTCGACCACGCGCGGATCGTCCGTGCGGTAGAGCACCGAGCGCGCCGCCTGGGCGCGATCCCGTGGCGAGAGCAGCCGCGAGCCGGCGTAGCTCAGGAAGACGTCCTCGAGGTCAGCCACCGGCAGGAGGTAGGAGTTGCGCACGATCCAGGTGACGTCATCCAGGGTGATCCCTGCCGCCAAGAGGCAGTAGGCGATGGGATCGCCATAGAAGCCCGTGTCGTGCTTGACGCGCGTCAGGCGTTCCTTGTTGATCGCGCAGATCACCTCGCCATCGCGCAGCAGCGCGGCGCTCACGTCGTGGTCGTACGCATTGACGCCAAGGATGTAGATCGGGCGACTTGCCCCGCGCGCGAGTGTCATGCCCGCGAGTGTCATCGCGGCCCTCGCGGGGCGCGAGCCCTATCCGTGAAGAATCCAGGGCCCCGGAGCTAGCGGGCGTAGAAGGCGGCCCACTCCTTGGGGCTGAACATCTTGCGCCACTCGGTGTGCTGCGCCCAGAGGCTTGATTCCTTGCGGGCGGTCGTGCCCGGAAACAACTGCTCGATGGCGGCCTGCTGGAGGGCCAGGACACGCAGGGACCTGAGTTCCTCGGGACGCGCTTCGTACTCCTCCGCAGGCTTCAAGATCTGATCGATCTCGGCACGGATCCGGGCGACACGTTCCTTGGCTACACGGAGTGCCTCGGCGTGGGCTTCGGCGGCCCCCGGCTCGGTTCCGACCTTCACGTCGCGGAGCTCCTCCAGTGCGTCCAGCGCAGCGTCTTCGCGCTCGGCGGCCGGGTTCATGGCCAGGGCCGCCTGAGACCGGAGGGGGCCCCGCTTCGCCTCGTAGGGCGCCTGAATGAGCCTCCAGGCGGCAAAGGCCAACTCGTGCTTGAGCAGCAGCTCGGCGCGCAGGATGCGGGCCGCGTCCGCCCGGTGCGCCTCGTTCTTCCAGGCCTCGAGGAGCGTATCGATCTTGGCGATCTGCTCGTCCAAGTCGACCTCGACGATCGTGAAGCGCGCGTCGAACTTGATCGCTTCGCGGGGGGAGCGACGGACGCCCCAGTGGACCTCGACGCCGGGCTTCAGCCGCTTGACGAGGGCCTGGGGCAGCGGGCCGGAGGCGGCCTCCTCGAGACTGATCGAGGCGATGACCTCCCCCTCGATCTCGAAGTCAACCGACCCCTCGCCGTACTCGCCGACGACATGCCAGGTGCTGAGGTCCTGCATGCGGACCTTGCCACGCGGGAACAGCGCCTCCGGCTCCCGCAGCCCACGGTGTGTGCTGGTGCCAGGATCTGCGACGGGCGGCGCCTTGATGTCGGCCTTCGACCGCAGGAGATCGAGGGCGTCCTCGTTGCGGGCGCCGTCGCGAGGCTCGAGCAGCAGCTCCTTGAGGATGCTCGCGTGCGGAATCGCCTCGAAGGACAACTCCCGGTTGAGGTAGGCGGGATCCTTCGGGTGCACCACGACGTGGTAGTGCTTCTCGGAGGGCAGCGTCAAGTCCAGAGGCGTACTGGCCCACTCCGCGCCGTTGATGCTCGCGTCCGCAGGCACGCTGGTCGACAACTCGAAGCGCGCAGGCGCCGGGGGCTGTACCGCGAGCGCGATCAGGAAGCCGATCAACACAGCCGCAGCAACGGAGGCGATGGGGTGGTTGCGCACCAGGCGCAGCCCGCGCTGCATCGGCGTGAGCGGCTTGCCGCTGACCCGGGTGCCTTCGGCGCAGGCGAGCAGATCGGTACGCAGCGCTTGCGCACTCTCGTAGCGATCCCGCGGCTCCTTCTCAAGACACTTCATCGCGATGCGCGAGGCGCCCACCGGAAGATCGGGTACGAACTGGCGAGGGTTGGTGGGTCGCTCGCGCAGGATCATGCGCATGAGGGCTTGGAGGCTCTCGGTCTTGAACGGAGGCTGGCCCGTGAGGACCTGGTAGAGCGTGGCGCCGAGGCCGTAGATGTCGGTGCGCGCCTCGATGGCCTTGCGGTTGCCGAGGATCTGTTCTGGGCTCATGTAGAGCGGCGTCCCCAGGGCGTCGCCCGAGCGGGTCATCGTGGCCGACATGGCGCTCCGCGCGAGGCCGAAGTCTGCCAGCATGTAGCGTCCATCGCGATCGATCATGATGTTGGACGGCTTGATGTCACGGTGGATGATCCCTGCCGCGTGCAGCGTCATCATGGCGTCGGCAATGCCAGCCAGACCCCGGCAGGCGTCGGCGGCATCGGGGAGGTTGCCACTCTTGACGACGTCAGCGAGGGTCGGGCCGCGGATCAGGCTCATCGCGTAGTAGGGGCGCTTGTCCACCTCCCCGAACTCGTAGATCTCGACGATGTGGTCGTGCTTGATCTGCGCCAGGGCTTGGGCCTCGCGCTGGAAGCGCTCACGAGCGGTCTCGTCCGTGTCGACCCCGGTGCGCAGGACCTTCAAGGCCACCTTGCGCCCGAGCTTGCGATGCACCGCCTCGTAGACCACTCCCGCGGCGCCGCGGGCGATTTCCCGGAGGAGGGTGTAGGCCCCCCAGGCCATGGGGAGATGGGACTCCTCGCCCGCCGGCTCGATGGCCCGGTCGATCAGCGTCTCGGCCGCGATCAACTCCAAGAACTCGGGGTAGAGGTCCCCCAGTCGGTTCTGGAAGGCAACCTCATCGGGTCTTTCGCCCCGCGCCTTGTGGCGGTGGTAGTCCTCGAGGGCGTCGGCCAGCATGTGTTCTGCTTGTTCTTTGGTCATACCACCACCTGAAGCGGGGTCGCCGTCCGGGTGTTTCATGCGGAGCCCTCCCCGTCGGCAAGCGCAGCCATCAGGGCCTTGAGGGCCCGGCAGTAGAGGATCCGTACGGCGTTGGCCGACTTGCCCTTGAGCTCGGCGATCTCCGCCACGGAGAGCTCCTCGAAGCGCCGCAGGCGAATGACCTCGGCGTAGTCCGCCGGCAGCGGCTTGAGGGCCGCGGCGATCTTCTCGACCTCCTCGATGCGCGCGATCACGGTCGAGGGCGAGGTCTGGCTGAAACTCATCGGTACGATCTTCTGGCGTTTCTGGGCTCCAAAGTGGTCGGCGAGGTCCCGAATGCGGTTCTCGGCGATCTTGAAGAGCCAGCCGAGGAAGGCCTTGTGGTTCGTGCCCTTGAAGCCCTCGATGCTCTTGTGGACGGCGAGGAGAGTCTCCTGGGCCACGTCCTCGGGCTCCAGCTTGGCCCGCAGGGCGGGCGAGAGGCGGCTTGTGGCCCAGAGGACGAGGCGCGGACGCAGGTACTCGAGGAGTTCGCAGCGGTGGACCTCGTCTCCAGTCTCCAGGGCCTGGACGATCAGGGTCTGGGTGCGCGCAAGATCCACCGCGAGATGATAACGACTCTGCGATGATTACGCCCAACCCGCGTTCCCAGCACGAGTTCTGAAGGAGAGCCCCCGTGACCGACGCCGCCTATCCGTTCATTCCGCTCCCGGCATGGCAGGAACTCGCCCCCGAGGAGATGGCCTCCCGGGCCAGGAGCTTCTACGAGGAGCTGGCCGGGCGCCGGACCGTGCGGGACTACGCCCCTCGGCCCGTCCCCCGCGCGGTCCTCAGGGACTGCCTACGCGCGGCGGGGACGGCGCCAAGCGGCGCGAATCTCCAGCCGTGGCGCTTCGTGGTGGTCCAGGACGCTGCGCTGAAGCAGCAGATCCGGGCGGCCGCGGAGGTCGAGGAACGCGCTTTCTACCGAGAGCGGGCGCCCAAGGACTGGCTGGAGGCGCTGGCGCCCCTTGGCACCCATGAGGACAAGCCGTTCCTCGAGGAGGCGCCCGCCCTCATCGCGATCTTCGGGGAGCGCTACGGCATCGCCGCCGACGGCTCGAAGCAGAAGCGCTACTACGTCGATGAGTCCGTCGGGCTGGCGACCGGGCTGTTGATCGCCGCGCTGCATCACGCGGGACTCGTGACGCTTACGCACACGCCGAGCCCCATGGGGTTCCTGCGCGAGGTCTTGGGGCGGCCGGCCAACGAGCGTCCGTTCCTCCTGCTGGTCGTCGGCTACCCGGCCGAGGACGCGACCGTGCCCGATATCGGGCGCAAGTCACTCGAGGAGATTGCCAGCTTCCTCTAGCCAGCTTCAACGCTTCGCACCGCCGAAGTCCGGTCGGTCCGCTGCGTTCTTGAGCTTCGGCTGCGGACGAGCCTTCCACGCGCTGATGGCTTCCTTCGCAACGTCGACGGCCTTCTCGACCTGCCGGTCGCGACCGGCAGCATGGTCTTCGGGCAGTGGCCAGACGGTGTGGTGGGGGATGCAGCCGTTGAGCTCCATGTCCTCTCCGTCGTTAAGCAGGTACCAGCCGCGGAACGGAAGCCGTAGGGAGCCGAACCCCATGATCATCGTTCCGCCCGTGCTGATGACGCCCCCTGCGGTCCGTACACCGACCACCGTGCCACGCTTGAGCGTCTTGATGGCGTGGGAGAAGATCTCCGCGTTGCTGAAGCTGTTCTGGTTGCAGAGCACGATGACCGGCTTGCTCCACGGCGCATAGACCATGCGGTCGTGCGGGTAGCCGCGGCCACCCCTGCGGGGCTTGGTGATGGCGTGCTTGGGCTGCGCAAGGCAGGTGAGCAGATGGTCGGTCGTGAAGCCTCCGCCGTTGTCGCGGACGTCGATGATCAGCGCATCCTTGCCGTGGCCCACCTTGTACAGCTCGGCCTCGAAGCGCAGGAAACTCGACCAGTTCATGCTGCGCACGTGGAGGTAGCCGACCGTGCCCCCCGAGCGCTCGTCGATCTGCGCCTGGGTGCCGCGAATCCAGTCGTCGTAGAGACGGCCGCGCACGGCTGCGTAGCTCGTCGGGCGGATGAGCACCGAGCGCTCCTCCCCCTCGAGGCCCTTGACGCGGAGCGTGAGCGTACGGGCTGGATCGCCTGTGAGCAGGCGTCCCACGTTGGTGGCCGGGCTCACGGGGCGGGCATCGATCGAGAGAATGACCTCGCCCGGCTTGAGCCGTGAGCGGGCTGCATGCGCGGGCGTGCCGCGCACGACATCCTTCACCTTCAAGCCATCGCCATCCCAGCTCGGATCGAAGCGACAGCCCAGGTGGCCGGTGACGTCGCGCCAGCCCGCGCGCCGCCAGGGCCGCGTGAGGCTCCGGAAGCCGAGGTGGGAGCCGTTGAGCTCACCGAGCATCATGTTGATCACGAGGCCGACCTCGTCGGCCGTCCAGCACTCGGCGGCCATGGCACCGTACTTCGCCCGGATGGCGTTCCAGTCTCGTCCGCCCATGCGCTCGTCGTAGTAGGTATCGCGCATGGTGCGCCACGCCTGGTCGAACACGGCCGCGTGGAGATCGGGCAACACCACTTCCTGCCGCACACGGAAGGGATACGGCGTGGGCTTGCCGCCTGCGTTCAGCGACGCCGGCAGACCGGCGGCGAGCCAGACGATCTGGTTGCCTTCCTTGAGCCAACGAGCATTCTTGCCCCGGACGGCGGAGAGCAGCTTGGGGGCCTTCGGGTCGGGGAACCCGACGGTGTAGAGCCCACCAATGCCCTTCACGGCGCCGCGGAAGGCGAGCTTCTTGCTGTCATGGGACCAGAGCAGGGCGCTCTCGGCGGCGTCGGGAATCGAGACTCGCTGGATCCGGTCCGAGAGGCCCTCGAAGTCGATGGCAAGCGGCGGGGCTTCAGGCGCAGCCGGGGGCTTGGCCTCGGCGTCCTGCGCGGGTGCGTCGTCCTTCCCGGGCGCCTCGGCCGTGGTCGGGGCGTTCGGTTCGCGGCGGGCTTCGAACGTGCCGTCCATGATGCCCTCGACGGACCAGGTGCCCGTGACGCGGTCGCCCGCCTCCAGACGACCCTCGCCCTTCATGGGGCCGATCGGAGCGGTCAGCGTGAACGCAAAGGTGCCAGCCTCGGCGTCATGCTCGAACGTATCGGTGGTTCCGGAGAACTGATCGACCACGTCGATGGTGCACGCCCACGTGCCCTCCGGGTCCTTGCTCACCGTGAGGGTCAGTGCGAGGCCATCCTCGGGCAGCGGCGGCGGTCCCTGCAGACGCCCGGCCCAGCGTCCGGCCAGTCCCGTCGCGGGGGCCGTGACGTCAGGCTTCGCCTTGCCCTTCCCGGCTCCCTTGCCCTTGCCCTTCCCCTTGGCCTTGCGGCCCTTCATCTTCTTGAGGGCCTTCTCGAGGGTACGGTCGCGCTTCTGCACCTCGTCGTCCTCGGCACGCAGCCAGACGTAGCAGATGTCGGTTTCCTCGGTCCAGCGACGGCCCGTGAAGGCGAGCACCTTGCCGTCAGGGGACCAGGCCGGCGCCTTGTCGTTGTCCGGATGCCGCGAGACGTTGTACGGCTCGGTGGAACCGTCCGCAGCGGTGATCCAGACATCCCAGTTGAAGTCGTTGTCGGGGGCGGCGTAGCTGATCCAGTGGCCATCGGGCGAGAAGCTCCACTCGACCCCGAGGAACGCGTCGACATGCTTGCGGGCATCGCCGCCGTCGACCGCCATCGACCAGAGGCTGCCGTCCTTGAGATAGGCGAGGCGCTTGCCGTCAGGCGTGAGGCGCAGCTCCTCTTCGGTCGCGGCGTCCTCGGTAACGCGCTCGGCCTTGAACTGTTCGTTCTGCCACCAGTACTTCTCAGCGTCGGAGCGGGTGACCTTCCAGAGGTCCGGCTGCCCCGCGGCGTCGCTTACGAACCACAGGGTGCTGAAGTCGTTCGAGAACACCGGGAAGCGCTCCTCGGCGGCGGTGTTCGTGACCCGCTTTGGCTCGCGCAGCTCCGTATCCATGACCCAGACGTCGCCGCCTGCGATGACGGCGACCTCGCGCGCATCGTCGGTGAAGGCGC
Source organism: Planctomycetota bacterium (assembly GCA_029259795.1). Lineage (GTDB taxonomy): Bacteria > Planctomycetota > PLA2 > PLA2 > JAEUHO01 > JAHEIK01. The sequence continues at coordinate 14,935 of JAJDEM010000314.1, read as the reverse complement.
AGGCCGTGGCCTTCGACACCTCGCGATGGCTCGTGATGTCCAGCGACGGGTCGCCGGGATCCGCGACGGCGATCTTGCGCGGCGGCGCCTTGCCGTCCGTGCCGACGGTGTAGAAGTCGAAGAGCCGGCGGTAGGCGATGGTCTTGCCGTCAGCGGAGATCGAGGGCCAGGTTGCGCCGTCATCGACATGGCTCGTCACCGCCCGGCGCGCGCCCGTGGTCAGGTCCATGTGCCAGAGGTTCCACGTACCGCTCTGCTCGCCCACGAAGTAGAGCGTGTTCGCGTCCCCGCCCCACAGCGGCCAGAGCTCGCCATGGTCGCCGTCCGTCAGCTTGCGGAAGGTCTTCTCCTGAAGGTCGTAGATCCACAGCTGGGAGGCGCGTGCGCCACGGTAGCCCTTGCGCGTCCAGCCCATGCCTTCGCGGGTGAAGGCCACAAGCCGACCGTCGGGTGACACCGCGCCATGACCGGTCTCGGCATCGAAGAGAAGCTCGGGGCGCGCGTCGAGATCCAGGGGCTTGCGGAACAAACGGTCGGCGCTGCGCCAATGGTGGTCGCGCTTGCTGCGAATCAGCACGCACTTGGAATCCGGGAACCAGCCGTAGACCCGGGCGCCCTCGGAGTGCATCGTGACCTGGCGCGGGGTACCACCGTCGATGCCCATGACATGCACCTGCTCGGCGCCGCTCCGCGTGCTCACGAAGGCAATGCGCGTGCCGTCCGGCGAGACATGCGGGCGGGTGTCCGGTGCCGGGTGGAACGTCAGTCGCCGCGCGTCGCCGCCCGAGGCGGCCGAACGCCAGAGGTCGCCGCGCCAGGAGAAGACGAGCGTGCTGCCATCGGGGGTGAGGGCGAGCGACTCGGGCAGCCGGATCGTGTGACTCTGTTCCTTCGCGGCGGCCGCCGCGGGCCAGAGAAGCAGTGCCGCGAGCACGATGAGGCCGAATCGACGCATGGAGTCCTCCGCAGGGAGCGAAGATTCTAGGCCAGCCCGGATGTTGCGTGAAGCGTGCGCCGCCTGGCGACGGATTCACGCAGGGCGTGGCTCGGCGGGCGACCGCCAGCGTCGTTCGAAGCAACCCCCCTGCTCTCGGGCTGCACTCGCGCCCGAGGTCGAAGCCGAAGGGCGGGTTCGGTGCTGAGCCCACCATGGACGCCCTTCGGCAATGAGATCGGGTGCGAGGGTGCTCGAGAGCCGCACGATTCAACTTGTGTTCACGCAACATGCGGGCTTGCCCGGATGTTGCGTGAAGCGTGCGCCGCCTGGCGAGAGATCCGCCCAGGGCGCGGCTCGGCCGGCCACCGCCCGCTTCGTTCGAAGCAACACCCTGCTCTCGGGCTGCACTCGCGCCCTTCGGCAATGAGATCGGGTGCGAGGGTGCGCGAGAGCCGCACGATTCGGCTGCGTTCATCCAACATGCGGGCTACCTTGCGCTTGTGATGCGGATCGGTATCGACTTGGGTGGGACGAAGACCGAGGGGGTGCTCTTGGACCCGTCCGGCGCCGTCTTGGAGCGCCAGCGCGTCGCGACCCCCAGTGCTGAGGGCTACGAGGCGGTGCGCGCGACCGTCATCGGGCTGGTGGGGGAGCTGGCGGCTGGGGCCGCCGAGGCGTCAATCGGCGTGGGGATCCCCGGCTGCATCGATGCGGGCTCCGGCGTGGTCAAGAACGCCAACTCCACCTGCTTGATCGGGCACCCCCTGGCGGCCGATCTCGCCGCGGGGCTGGGCCGACCGGTGCGGGTCGCCAACGATGCCAACTGCTTCGCGGTCGCCGAGGCGCGCGCGGGCGCGGCCCGTGGCCAGCGCGTGGTCTTCGGGATCATCCTGGGCACCGGGGTCGGCGGCGGGCTCGTTCTGGACGGGGAAGCCCGCGTGGGGCTGCACGGCATCGCTGGCGAGTGGGGCCACAGCCCCTTGCACGATCGCCTACGGCAGGAGGGCGATCCGGACGCGCCCGAAGCGCCGGCTTGCTATTGCGGGCAGCGGGGCTGCGTCGAAACGCGGCTGTCGGGACCGGCGCTCGAGCAAGACCACGTGCGGCTCGGTGGGGCGCCGCTCGACGCCGCTGAGATCTTCGAGCGGGCCGCGTCCGGTGACGCCACGGCACGGCGGGCGACCGAGCGCTACCTCGCGTTCTTCGGCGAGGGCCTCGCGCGGCTCATCCACATCCTCGACCCGGATGCCATCGTGCTCGGTGGCGGACTCTCGAACAACCCGCGCCTCTACGACGACGGACGCGACGCCATCGAGAGGGTGCTGTTCAACCAGACCCTTCGTACACCGATACTACGGAACGAACTGGGCGACAGCGCGGGTGTGTTCGGAGCCGCATGGTTGTGGGGGCGCGAGTAGATTGGAGCCCATGGAACCCAACGAGCCCCTTGAGCGCCCGCGCCGCAACCGCAGGACCGCTGGCCTGCGCCGCCTGGTTCGCGAGACCCGCTTGCACCCCAGCGACTTCGTCTGGCCGGTCTTCGTGGTGGACGGCGAGGGTGAGCGGCAGCCGATCGAGGCGATGCCTGGGTGCGAACGCCACAGCCCGGATGTGCTCGTCGAGGAGGCCCGCAAGGCAGCTGACCTTGGCATTTCTGCCGTCGCCCTCTTCCCCGCGGTCGATGCCAGCCTGAAGGACTCGGTGGCCAGTGAATCGCACCGCCCCGACGGCTTGCTGCAGCGTGCCGTCCGACGGCTCAAGCTCGCACTGCCCGAGCTGGTCGTGATCACCGACGTCGCCATGGATCCCTACTCGAGCGATGGCCACGACGGGCTGCTGCGCGACGGTCAGATCCTCAACGACGAGTCGTTGCCCATCCTCGCTGCGATGGCCGTGAGTCAAGCTGACGCCGGTGCCGATCTCGTCGCGCCGTCCGACATGCTGGATGGGCGCGTGGCCTGCATCCGCGATGCGCTGGATCACGCGGGCCACAGCGACGTGGGCATTCTCTCCTACGCCGTGAAGTATGCCTCGGCGTTCTACGGACCCTTCCGCAGCGCACTCGACTCCGCGCCGCGCGAGGGGGACAAGCGCACCTACCAGATGGACCCGGCCAATCGGCGCGAAGCCATGCGCGAGGTCACCTTGGACATCCAGGAAGGGGCCGACATCGTGATGGTGAAGCCGGCCTTGGCCTATCTCGACATCATCGACGATGTTGCTGCCGAGGTCGATGTGCCCGTCGCGGCCTATCATGTCAGCGGCGAGTACGCGATGGTGCATGCGGCGGGCCAGCGTGGTTGGATCGATGCCGATGCGGTCATGCAGGAGTGCCTCCTGTCGATCAAGCGTGCTGGCGCCGACATCATCTTCACGTATGCCGCCCGCGAGGTTGCCGCCGCCCTCTGACCCTCGGCGTGCCAGATGGGCTATGAGGACGCGGAGGCGTAGACGCGCAAGCCCGCGCGCCAGACGAGCAGCAGGACGCCGAAGCCTAGCGCGGCGACCACCCCCATGTGGAGCGCGATGCCTGCGATGTCGTCTTCGAAGAGCGCACGCGTCGGAAACGACACGACGATGGCGTATGGCAAGATCGTGGTGAGGATGCGGCGGACCCAGCCCTTGTAGATGCCGTCCGGTCGTCCGGTGAAGCGCCCGAAGCCGAAGAACAGGTCGCGCATGCCTGCGGCGTTGTGGAGCCAGAAGACCGGCATCATGAACAGGAAGTGCATCAGGTAGTTGATGAAGCAACCCACCAGGAGAAGGACGCCAAAGATCGTGATCGTTCCGGCGCCAAGCTCCCCGGGGTAGCGCGCGATGGACCAGATGAGGATTCCGACCGCCAGCAGGAGGTTGAGAAACGAGTTGGCGGCGAACTCACGCAGCGAGAGGAAGAACAGCGACGAGACCGGGCGTACGAGGTAGTAGTCAAGGTCTCCCTTGTTCACGAGAATCGGGAACATCCAGCCGTTGTTCGAGAACAGCGTCATGTGGATGGCGTCGGAGACGAACAGGCCTGCCGCGAAGACGAGCGCCTGGTCGAAGTTCCAGCCGCCAATGAATGGCGCGTAGCGGTACAGGGCCCAGAAGAAGATCAGATGCGTCGCGTACCAGAGCGAGTCCATGCCGATGCGGAAGAAGAAGTCGACACGAAACTCCATCGCCCGACTGAACGAGAAGCGGAGGAAGTACACGTAGAGGACGAAGTAGCGGGTCATATGCCGATGCCGCTGTACTGCAGGTTGCCGCGGCGCCAGATGACGCGGACGACTACGGTCAAGATGAGTACCCAGGCACTGCCCACGCCCATCCCGAAGGCCCACGCTTCCGGCGTAATCCGGCCGAGCAGGGTCTCCGCCGGGAGCGCAAACAGGCTGCGGAACGGCAGGTAGCTGTTGGCTTCCCGGAGGCCGTCCGGAAACAGCGCGAGCGGCACCATGAGGCCGCCGAACAGGCCACTGGCAAAGCGCAGCGCCACGAGGAGACTCCAGACGTTGTCCGCCCAGAAGGCCACCAGGTGCAGCGCGTAGGCCATCAGGTAGTAGAGGATGTTCGCAAGCAGGAGGGCGCCGATGGCCATCGCCCCGCTGAGGAGGGTGACGTCCTCCATGCCGCGACCGCCCGCAATCAGCAGCCAGACGGTGCCGAACAATACGGCCTGGACCAGGGCGGGCAGCAGGGCCCCGGCGCCTTGGGCGTACTTGACCCCGAAGTAGGGGGCCGGAAAGAGCAGATAGCGATTGAGGCCGCCCGCGTAGATGTCCTCCGAAGGCTGCCCCTCGAACTCCGTGCCCCGTACGAGCCGACCGACGAGGATCGCGACCACGTAGTAGACGAGCACCTGCTCGAACGTGAAGCCCGCGATGATCTCGGCTCCGCTTTCCGCGAACATGGCCTTCCACAGGAACCAGACGATCGCGAACTCCGCCGCGAACCCGGCCACGGAGTTGATCCAGAAGTCCACGCGGTAGCTCATCCGCCGACGGGCTTCCATGCTCGCGATCTGGAGGAAGAGCCGCACGCTCACGCTGGATCCACCCGGCGCTCTCGGAAGATGCGCTCGATGACCGAGCCGATGTCCTCCTCGTCGATGGCGAGGTCCGTGACGGCATGGGTCTTCAGGATCCACGCGCACGCATCCGCGATGCGCTCGCGATCGACCGATACCTTGATCTCAAGGTCCTCGGCCTTCAGGACGGTCCCGAAGCGGGCGAGGGCCTCGGGATCCACGGGGACCCCGCCGGCCCGCTTCAGGTTGGCGGTCACGACCTTCTGTCCCGCGTAGGTGGCGGCGATGCCTTCGATCGGGCCGTCGTAGATGAAGCCGCCGCCATCGATGATGACGATGCGCTTGCACAGGGCCTCGATGTCCTCCATGTAGTGGGACGTCAAGATGATGGCCGGCTGGTGTTTCTCGCGGTACTCGAGCAGGAAGTCGCGCACAGCCCGCTGCGCGGTGAGGTCCAGGCCGATCGTGGGCTCGTCGAGGAACACCACGCGCGGGTCGTGGAGCAGGGCCGCGATGAGTTCCATCTTCATGCGCTCGCCGAGGGACAGCCGGCGCACCTGGACATTGAGGTGCTTCGTGACATCCAGCGTCTCTGCCAGGTAGCTGAGATTCTCCCGGTAGCGGGACTCCTCGATCTGGTAGATCTCCTTGAGGAGCAGGAAGCCGTCGGCCGCAGGCAGATCCCACCAGAGCTGGGCCTTCTGCCCCATGACGAGGGCGATCCGTCGGCGGAACTCGTTGTTGCGCTCCCACGGGGTGTAGCCGAGGACGGAGGCCGTGCCCGAGCTCGGGTGGATGATGCCGGCGAGCATCTTCACCAGCGTGGTCTTGCCGGCGCCGTTGGGTCCGACGAGCCCGAGGATCTCGCCCTCGCCTACGTCGAGGGAAACGCCCTTGACGGCGTGCTTGGCGATCGTCTCCCGCGCGAAGAGCGAGCGGATCGATCCCATCAGGCCCGGGGCCTTCTCGTGGACGGTGTAGGTCTTGCTGAGGTCGCGGACTTCGATCATGGCGCGCCAAGATAGACGGGAGCGGCGAGGAGCACGTGGTAGCTTGTCCGCCCCCCGGAAGGAAACGCCATGATCGACCAGCTTGAAGCCCGCTTCCGCGAGATTCTCCCCGCCGTGGACCACTGCTCGCTGCGGTATCAGTCCGAGCGCTCGGAATCCATCGCCGTGCGTCAGGACGTCCTGCAGCCTGTGTCGGACCACGCCGACGCCGGGGTCATGATCACCGTCGCCCATGAGGGCGGCCTGGGCTACGCCGCTACCAGCGACCTCACCACCCAGGGGCTGGCCGAGGCCGCCCGGCGCGCGACGCAGTGGGCAGCCCGCAGCGCAGGCCAGGCCGTGGCGGATTTCTCCTCCATCCCGCACAGCGAGGCCAAGGGTGTCTATGCCCCGGTCGTTGCCAACCCGTGGAACCGGGTCGCCCTTGCTGAGCGCATCGAGCTGCTCCGTGCGCAATGCGCGCGCCTGAAGACCGACGACCGGATCGTGGACTGGTACGCGGGCGTCTCCCACACCGAGGGCGAGACCCTCTACCTCAACAATCACGGAGCGAACATCCGCCAGGCGTTCCACTGGATGGTGCCCGTCATGGCGGTTACGGCCAACGCTGGCGGCGAGACCCAGACGCGCACCCTGGGCGGCTACGGACTCGCCCGCCAGGGCGGCATGGAGGTGCTCGATCAGGTGGGCTTCCACACCGAAGCCCCGCGTATCGCCGAGGAAGCGCTTGCGTTGCTCAGTGCGCCGGACTGCCCGACGGGCACGATGGACCTCCTCCTGATGCCTGATCAGATGATCCTGCAAATCCACGAGTCGATCGGGCATCCCCTCGAGCTCGATCGCATTCTCGGCGACGAGCGCAACTACGCAGGGACCAGCTTCGTGACGCTCGACATGTTCGGCAGCTACCGGTACGGCTCCGACCTGCTCAACATCACCTTCGATCCCCTGCGCACCGATCAGCTTGCCAGCTATGGCTACGACGACGAGGGCCGAGCGGCCTCGCGCGAGTTCATCATCGAGAAAGGCATCCTCGAGCGCCCGCTCGGCGGAGCGACCTCCCAAGCCCGTGCCGGCATGGCCGGCGTGTCGAACTCGCGCGCTTGCAGCTGGAACCGCCCGCCCATCGACCGCATGGCCAACCTCAACCTCGAGCCCGGTGACAGCTCGCTCGAGGACATGATCGGTGGCGTCGAGAACGGCATCCTCATGGCCACGAACTGCTCGTGGTCCATCGACGACTCGCGCAACAAGTTCCAGTTCGGCTGCGAGCACGGCCGCCTGATCAAGAATGGCGAGCTGGGCGAGGTCGTCCGCAAGAGCAACTACCGGGGGGTCTCAAGCACCTTCTGGCGCAACCTCGCAAAGGTCGGCACGGCGGACACGCTTGAGGTCATGGGTACGCCCAACTGCGGCAAGGGTGAGCCCAACCAGATGGTCCGGGTGGGGCACGCGAGTCCGGCGTGCTTGTTTGAGTCGGTTGAAGTCTTCGGCGGCGTGGCCTAGTACCCGAGGGCAGTCGTCCGAGACCCGCATCGAAAGAATGGGCCGGCCCCGAGCGGGCCGGACGAGAGAGAGCGCTTCCATGCAGAGCTACTTCCACGATCTCGCCGACCACCTCACCAGCCTGCTCCAAGGCGAGGAGGTGTTCACGGCATCCTTCTCGGGCGAGGACAGCGACTTCGTTCGCTTCAACCAGGGCGCGGTGCGCCAGGCGGGCAACGTCGTCCAGCGCGAGATCGGTGTGGACCTCATTCTGGGCGGTCGCCATGCGGCGGGCGCCGTGACGCTCTCGGGCGACGCGGGCGAGGACCGGACTCGGCTGCAAACCTTGGTGACCGGCCTGCGCGCGAAGCTTCCGTTCCTACCGGAGGACCCCTACCTGCTCTACGCAACCGAGGTCAACTCGAGCGAGCGCTGTGGCGCGACCACGCTGCCGAGCGCCGACCAGTCGCTGGAGGAGATCCGCGCGGCGTCGAAGGACCGGGATCTCGTGGGGCTTTACGCCGCCGGAGAGATCAGCGCGGGCTTCGCCAACAGCTTGGGCCAGCGCAACTGGTACGACACGAGCAGCTACAACTTGGACTGGAGCTTCTACCACCAGCAGGACAAGGCGGTGAAGTCGTCCTACGCAGGCTTCACCTGGGAGCAGGATGTGTTCGCGCGCAAGGTTGAGACCGCCGTGCAGCAACTGGGTTCGCTGGCGCGTGATCCCGTCACGGTCGACCCCGGCGGCTACCGCGTGTACCTCGCGCCCGCCGCGGTCCACGACATCGTCGGCCTCCTCGGTTGGGGGGGCTTCGGCCTGAAGTCCCACAAGACCCGCCAGACCCCGCTGCTCAAGATGCTTACGGGGGAGGCGTCGATGGCGCCCGCCGTCACGATCCGCGAGAACACGGCCGAGGGCGTGGCGCCGAACTTCCAAGGCGCCGGGTTCATCCGTCCCGACGGCGTCACCCTCATCGATGGCGGCACGTTCGCAGACTGCCTTGTGTCGCCCCGCTCGGCGCGTGAGTACGGCGTGGAGACCAACGGCGCATCTGGCGGGGAGTCGCCGGAGTCCGTCGACGTAGCGGCCGGCGCGCTGGCGACCGACGAAGCGCTGAAGCGGCTTGACCGCGGCGTCTACGTCGGCAACGTGCACTACCTGAACTACTCCGACCGCAGTGCATGCCGAACAACCGGCATGACGCGCTTTGCGACCTTCTGGGTTGAAGGTGGGGAGATCCAGGCGCCGCTCAACGTCATGCGCTTTGACGAAACGGTCTACCGGATCCTGGGGGAGAACCTCGTCGACCTCACGCAAGAGCGCGAGATGATCTTCGCGCCCGACACCTACGGCGGCCGCTCGACGGACAGCGCTCGCGTCCCGGGGGCGCTCGTCGAGGACTTCACGTTCACCTTGTAGGCAGCTTCTAGGCACCCGCATGGCTGCGAGGGCGCGCCGTTGCGAGCCTACGTGCTGTGCCCAGGCGGCCCCTTGGGGCCTAGGGGGGCGGCAACGATCTGATGGGAGGTCACGGGCTGCCCGCCGATCACGTGCTCCTCGATGATGCGGTCCAGTACCTCGAGGGTCACGCTGCCGTACCAGACCCCATCGGGGTAGACGACCGCGATGGGCCCGGCGTGGCAGATCCGCAGGCAGTCCACCTTGTTGCGGAGCACGCACGGCAGGCCGCTGTCGGTGTGCACGCCACCTTCGAGCCCCAGCTCGCGGAGCCGTGCCTTCAGGTGGGACCAGAGGGCCCGGCTCTCTTCGCGCGGGGCGCACTTCGGCTTCGTCGGATCGGCGCAGAGGAAGATGTGCCGCTGGGCCCGCCCAACCCCGAGCCGTGAGGCGACCCCCTGCTGCGCGGTGATGGCGTGCAGGTCGTGTTGCAGGCCGTCGGACTCCGCCATATCAACCTTCGGCGTACTCGCCGTCGTCCTCGTACTCGTGGTCCTCGTAGCCGTCGTGCTCGCCTTCCTCAGCGTACTCGTCATCCTCGCTCGGGATGTCGATGTTGACGTAGGCCATGAGCGCGAAGCACAGGATGCCAATGAACGATTCACACCAGTAGAGCTGGCGTGCGAACCGGACGGTGTTCGGCAGCAGGGGCCAGTCAAACTTCAGCAGGATCACGAACTGCACGAGCGCGAAGAGCAAGCCCGCACATGTCCAGAAGAAGACGTAGAGCCGCGGTTTGTGCGTGTGGAAGTCGGCGCCACGCCACATGAAGCCGAACACGATCACCGCGCCGAGTGCGATGGTCACGGCCTGGGTGACGAGGAGCACGATCGCAAAGACGGTCGGGAACGTGAACGTGAACGGATCCGAGTCCGGCAGGAGATTGGCGACGACGAAGAGCAGCAGCCAGACGCCCAGGAAGAGCGTGAGCGCAAACCCCAGGGCGTTGACCCACGCGAGGCGGCTGCGGTGCCAGAAGGGCGGCTTGGGGGCGGGCTCGGGGCGGCGTCGGGCCATGAAAGTCTCGCGACCGGAGTGGGGGACGAGGCAAGGAGAAGCGGAACGGTACCAGAGCCCCCTCCGTTCGCACGAAACCGTGTTCGACGGCTGGCTCCCAGTACCCTCCTGCGATGGACGCGGCCCCGCCCATCTCCCCGTTGCGCTGGCAGACCTCGGCGGATTGGGTGCCGCTGGCCACGCAGGATCCGCTGGCCCTGCTCAACGACCACGCCCACCTCGAGCGCAAGGCCACCACCAACGCGCTCGAGCTGATCAGCCGCTGGCCCTACCCCGTCGAGGTCGCCGGTTCCCTGGCGCGTCCGGGTGCGGACCGCTGGACGCGGCGGCTCGCCGCCATCGCCCGGGACGAGGCGCGCCATCTCACCCAGGTGCTGGGGCTGCTCATGGGACGTGGCGGCCACTTCGAGCGCAGTCACCTCAACCCCTACGCGGCCGCTCTTCGGGACGCCGTGCGCCGCGGTGACAGCCATCGGGAGCTGCTGGACCGCCTGCTGGTCAGCGCATTGATCGAGGCCCGCTCGGGCGAGCGCTTTCGGCTCCTGGCCGAGGGTGCGGGGGATCCGGAGCTCGCACGCTTCTACGCCTCACTCGTGGCGTCGGAGGAAGGACACTTCCGCGTCTTCCTCGAGCTGGCGAGGCTCATCCCCGAGGTTGCTGCCGGCCTCCACGAGCGTTGGGCGTGGTTCCTCGAGCGCGAGGCGGCCATCATGGCTGCGTTGCCGCCCGGTCCGGGCATCCACTCCGGTGGGCCGGGTGGCTCGGCGTGAGCATGCTCGATGTCGGCATCGCAGCGCTGGTGCTGGCCGCCGCATTCTCCCAAGGGGTGATCGGGTTCGGCTACGGCTTGATCGTGATGTCGGTACTCCCGCGCTTCTTGGCGCTCGATGTCGCCGTGCCGTTCACGCTCGTGCACGGGTTCATTGTGGCCGGCATCGGATACCTGCGCTATCGGGCCCACGCACCTTGGCGCGAGATCGGGCCCATGCTGGGCGGTGCGCTGTTTGGCGTACCGCTCGGTGTCTTTGCGCTGACTTCGCTTGATCCCGATCCGTGCATCCGCGTGCTCGGTGCGCTGATCGTGGTCTACGTGCTGCAGGCGAGCTGGCCACGACGGATCGCGCCACACGACCAGGCGCCCCTTGGTCGGCTGTGGGCGCTTCCGGCCGGCTTCCTCGCGGGCGTCTTCGGCGGCGCGTTCGCGATGGGCGGGCCGCCGGTACTCGTCTATGCGTCGGCGCGGCGCATGAGTCCTGCCGCGTTCAAAGGCGTGTTGCAAGGCTTCTTCGCAAGCAGCACGCTTGTGTCCCTGTCCGTCCTCGGCAGCGCGGGGGTGCTGCGGCCTGAGGGACTCCTGCGCAATCTCCTCTACGCACCGCTCGTCTTGCTGGGGGCCTGGGTGGGCATGCGTTGGGGTGACCGCCTGCATCCCGTGCTCTTTCGGCGGGTTGTGATGACCGCCCTGCTCGTGCTGGGGCTCAGCTACTTGATTGGCGGGAGGTAGCGATGCCCGAACTCCCCGAAGTCGAGACCGTCACCCGCTTGATCCGTCCCTCCGTGGCGGGGCGCACGATCACCGGCACCTACGTCGGGTGGCTGCGTACTCTCGGTGGCTCCACAAAGCCGGCGTTTCGCCGCGCGGTCTCCGGTTGTTGCATCGCTACGGTTCGGCGGCGGGCGAAGCACATTCTCTTCGACCTCGAGCGTGACGGAAAGGCGGCGGGAGCCCTCGCGGTGCACCTGCGCATGACCGGGCGGCTCTACGTAGAGCGACGGGGTGATACGCCGGCCGCGCACGTGCGGGTGGCACTCGATCTCGACGACGGCAAGAGTCTTCAGTTTCACGACGTGCGGAAGTTTGGCCGCTGCGTGTTCGTGAAGGACCCCGACGCCTTCCTTGCGCACCTCGGGCCGGAGCCCTTGGAGTCAGGCTTCACCACCCAGGTCCTCTGGAACGCCTTGCGCGTTCGTCGACGCCAGCTGAAGCCCCTGCTGCTGGATCAGGACTTCCTGGCTGGGCTCGGCAACATCTACGTCGACGAGGCGCTGCACGCGGCCAGGCTGCATCCGGAGCGCCGAGCCAATACGCTGCGCAAGCCTGATGCGGCTCGGCTGCACACGGCCATCCAGCGAATCCTGCGCGCGGCGATCGAGCGCCAGGGCGCGAGCTTTGACACCTTCTACCGTACGCCCGAAGGCCAACCCGGCGACTACCAGCACGAGTTCCAGGTCTACAGCAAGACGGGCCAGCCCTGCCCGCGCTGCGGCGCAACCATCCGACGCTGGGTCGTGGGCCAGCGGGGAACGCACGCGTGCCTGCGCTGCCAGCGCCCGCCGCGGCCGCCCGCCGGCTAGGCACTGTCTGAAAACACAACGTCGCGAGCCGGGGGAGATCGAAGCGAGCCGTCGTCACGACGAAGACCGGGGGCCCGGAGGCGTGCTCCTACACGTTGAGGAGCCATGGCGCCGTTGGGGCACGGATCGTGTGGGCACCGGCCGGCGCAGCAGGTGGGCCCAAACGGTGGACGCCGCAGACAGGCCCTAGCCCGGATCGCGGTCCTTCGCGTCCAGGGCCTGGGCGTCGACATCCAGCCCGACCATGCGCATCAGGGCGAGCGCATTGCTCCGCTCGACCACCCCCTCACGCAGGGTGTAGTCAAAGGCCATGCGGCCGTCTTCGACCTGATCTTCGAAGTGAACGTTTCGAATCCGGCCATGCGCCGCTGCACCCATGTCGGCGAGCGCGAGATCGTGGGTCGTGACGAGGCCGATGGCGCCGCGCTCGATCAGGGTGGCAACGACCGCCCCGGCGCCGACGCGGCGGTCCTGGGAGTTCGTGCCGTGCAGGACTTCATCGAGCAGGAAGAACGCAGGCGTACTCCCTTCGGTGAGATCGACGACCTTCTTCAGCCGCGCGATCTCGGCATAGAAGCGCGAGGCGCCCTCTTGCAGGGAGTCGTGCACCTGGATCGACGCGCCCAGGGCCAACGGCGAGAGGCGCAGCGAAGAGCCGCAGATGGGGGCACCGGCGAAGGCGAGTACGGCGTTCGTGCCGACCGTGCGAAGCAGGGTGCTCTTGCCCGACATGTTCGAGCCGCTGATCAGGTAGGCCTGCGCCTCGCCAGGGGCGGGTAGCAGGCGCACATCGTTCGGCACGCTGCGGTCGCGCGGGAGCAGCGGGTGCGCGAGGCCGACGCCGTCGTACAGCGCGTCGCCGTCCTCGATGATCTCGGGGTAGGGATCGTCGGGATGATCAGAGGCGTGGCCGGCGAGGCTTGCGAGCGCCTCGACCTCGGCCACGGTGTCGAGCCAGTCGGCCAGGGCCGTGCCGTTCTCCGCTCGCCAGGCTTCGATCTGGAACGCGAGCTGTGTTCCGAGGGAGAGCAGCCAGCTGACGGGCAAGAACAGCTGGTTGTGGCGCGCATCGACGAAGTCGACCAGCCGGGAGAGCCGGCGGATCCTCCGGCTGGGCGGGATGCCATCCACGGCCAGCCGCTCGAGGCGGGCGGTGAGGTGGGGGCTCTCGAAGGTCGTGGCCTCGAGGTGCTCAAGCAGTCGTCCGATGAGCGCGAGGTCCTGCGCGGGGCGGTCGGCGGCTTCGAGTACCTCCGTCACGGCCGCCCGGCGGCGTGCGGCCAGGAAGTACTGCACGATCATCGAGATGCCCATGGGCAAGCCGGGGAGATCGAAGAAGGACCACCCGATCACCAAGACGGTCGAGGTCGCCGCGACGATGCCGTGCAGCCACGGCTCGAGCGTGCCGTGCAGGCGACGCGGGTGGGCACCCCAGCGCTCGGCCGCTCCGCGGGCAAGCGCCGCAGCCACATCACTCTCCTCGAGCGCGAGCGTCTCGCGGAAGTCCAAGCGGGCGGCCAGTTCGGCGACGGCCTTCTGACGGCTGCGGATCTCGTCGGGTGCTGCCGGCTCCAGCAGCCAGTCCGCGAGGCGGCGTTCGCCCACGGGGGTCCGGGCCGCGCAGAGGAGCTCGAACAGGGATCCGGATCCGGTGATGTCGAAGTCCGCAGCGTAGAGATGCTCGGGCGACGCAAGGCCTTCGCCGGTGCGGCCTGTGCCCTGCCACGTGCCGTCGAGGCGGCGCAGGCCCGCCTCGTGGAACGCGGCGGCACGCTCGGCCCGTCGTTGAGCCGCGGCAGCGCGGCCGTGGCGCGCGACGATCACGATGAAAGCGGCCAGCGGTAGCCAGAGCGTGTGCGGCGAGAGCGGGCCCCAGAGCACGCCGCCGAACAGCCCGAGGCCCACGACGAAGGCAAGGAGCCGCAAGTCCGCCGCGCGGTCGGCGACGCGTTCGGCTGCGGCGGCTTCGGCGCGCCGCGTGGCGAGGCGCGCCTCGTAGAGGGCGCGGGGCCCGGCCACGGAAGGCCGTCCGGAAAAGGACACGGCGGCGGGGGTGGACGGGTCGGACGGCATGCCCGAGAGACTACCGCGCTGTCGGCACCTCGATATGTGCGACCTGAGCGGGAAAGAGGAAGCTGTAGCGGCGGGTCTTGCGGGGATCGAAGGGCTTGTCGGTCCAGATCCGTTTGAAGTCGCGCCCCTGGGTGGCGTGGGCTTCCTTGACGGAGCGGGCGAGGGTGCCGTTGATCACCACGCGAACGGTCCGGTCGAGGTCTACGACCCGGTCGTCCAGATACACGCTGAGGGAGCGGACCCCGTGGGCCTTGATGCGAATCGTGTTCGGATCGGCCTTCGTGTCGACACTTTCGACCTCGAGGGTGGTCCGGCCAGCGCCGAGCGTGCGCTGCTCGACCTGCACCCAATGGCTGCGGCTGTGGAGCGGGTGCGTCGCGTCCCAGGTGTAGCGCGTCGGCAAGCGCCGCCGACGGGCGCTCATCCAGGCCAAGGCACCCTGGGCTGTCCCGATGCTCACCTGGGTGTGGCCCGCGAGACGAAGATGCGCCGCGAGGCGCTTGTCCTCGATCACGTAGACCGGCAACGACTGGAAGTTCTTGACGACGGACTTGTGGCGCTCGGCGTGGCGGCCGCCTCGCAAGACG
>JAJDEM010000313.1 GCA_029259795.1 Planctomycetota bacterium | reverse complement strand
GGCAGGTCTGGCACAGGGACTGCTTGTGCGGCAGCCCCTTGAGCCCGAGCTTCTTGGTGATGCCGCGCCCCTCCTTGGAGAAGAGCACCTTCTTGGACTGGAAGTGGTGCGTGGCCTGCCAGGCCGTCAGCTCGGCCTCGTGGCACTGCACGCAGCCCGTGGGACCGATGGGGCCGCGAATCAGATCGGTACTGGCGCTCGAGTCTGCCTCGCTCGGACGCATGACACCGGCGTAGGCGCCGATCAGGGCAAGCGCGGCAAGGAGGCCCAAAGCGAGCAGGCGGCGGGCTCGGGGGCTGGCGGGCGTTTCGGCCTTCATGGCGTCACTACCTTTCGAGTTTCATGTCCGGTCGGGGGTTCATGTCCGGTCGAGGGTCTACGGTCCGGTCACGGGCTTCGGTTCAGGCGTCGAGTGTCAGGTTCGACTTCGGGATGGCGATGCAGGCAAGGCAGGTGCCAGGCGCTGCATCATAGGACGGGTCCTTCGCGTAGGTGAACTCGCCGCTGCGAACGGCCGTCTCGCAGGTGCCACAGTTGCCAGCGAGGCAGCTGCACTCGATGACGACACCATGGGCTTCGGCGAGCGCGAGGACCGTCTCGGCCTCGGCACTCCACGGGACGACCTTCTCCGACCGCGCGAAGTTCACCTCGACGCTCGGCGCGTCGGCTGGGGCGTCGGCGGCCGGCTTCTTGCGCACACTGGCGGGTCCAAACGCCTCGTAGTGGATGCGATCGTCCGCGACTCCCCACGCCTCGAGGGCCTCGACGATGGCGGTCATCATCGGAGGCGGCCCGCAGGTGTAGAACGAATGCGTCTTGCTCGCCGTCGGCGGCAGGATCTCTTTCAACACATCGCCACCGAGCCGGCCCGCATCGAAGCGCGTGCGCGCCCCGGCGTCGAGCGCCCCCCCCATGGCCTCACGATCGGCATCGGTCGGATCACTGATCATGAACAAGAGGTGCGCGTTCGGGCATTGCTCGACGAGGCTCTCCAGATGGCTCCGCTGGATGAACGATGTTCCCTTTTGGGCGGCGTAGAGGAACCACACCTCGCGCTGCGGATCGCTCGCAGCGATGGCATTGAACATGCTGAGCATGGGCGTCACGCCCACGCCACCGGCGATGAGTACGACCGGGAAGTCCGCATCCATCTCGAGGTAGAAGTTGCCCGAGGGTGCCTTCACGTCGACGATGTCGCCTTCGCGAATGGACGCATGGAAGAAGCCTGAAACCAGCCCCTTGGGTATGCGCTTGATCGACACCCGATAGCGGTCGCGGCGGGGTGCATCCGACAGCGAGTAGCACCGAATCACCCGACGGGTCTCGCCGGGCACCCGCAAGCTGAAGGTGAGGAACTGGCCCGGGCGAAACAGCGGCAGCGGACGGCCGTCGTGGGGCACGAGGTAGAACGACGCGATGTCGCAGTCCTCGTTCTCGTCGGCGACGACCTTCTCGACCTGGAACTTGCGTACCCCGCTCCAGGTCAGGTCGGCCTGTTCCTTGCGCTTCCAGAAGGAGAGCGCCTCACGGGCGACATTCGCTCGCAGTCGCGCGAGGTCAAGCGCCGCGGTCTCCCGGTCCGCTCGGACCCGCCGCCAGGCTCCCACGCAGGAGATGAATCCGCGCACGAGCACCACGCCGACCAGGAGCAACCCAGCCACCTGGACGATGTCCGCAGTGAGCATGCCTAGCACCGCACCGCCCCCGCGCTTCTGCCCTGTCCACTCATCCGCCGTCCGATCATGCAGCCTTCACACTGTTTGAAGCCCATCCGACAGGCGGTCTGCCTGGCGCAGCCCAAAACGGTACCGGATCCCTGCGCACGACGCCACGCCGAAGTCGTCCGGCGACAGACTAGAACTTGAAGAGAAACTCGAAGCGGCCGCCGGCCGTGGCATCTTCGGTGGCCGAGAGCCACCCGGCGAACGCCATCGCGGTGACGACGACCCGGCTCCCGATCGCCTGCTGGTAGCGGACGGCGGCCGATCCGACCTCCGTATCGGGACCGGTGATGCTCGCGCGGCCGGCAAGCTCCAGGATGAGGTTGCTCCGGCCGCCGCAGAAGAACCGCTGATAGCCCACGGCTCCGCCCCACGCGTCCTTCGCCCGCGGGTTGATCGGTGCGCTGGAGCGCCCGAGGCCCGCGGAGGCAAACTGGATGCCGACACCGCCGAGCGGGCCACCCGACTCGGGCCGACGCGCCGCGCTGTCGTATTGCCCGAAGGCTCCGAAGGCGTTCACATAGAGATTGTCGTCCGTGGCCTTGGGCGTGAAGGAGATCTCGCTCGTCAGCAGCGTACCCGTGCCGGTGGCGGCCGTCTCGTCGTCGAGGGCAACCGACTGGTTCACCCGAAACACCGTGCTGGCCTTGCCCAGCCGCTGGGTCGCACCCAACCCGAAAAACAACGCATCCCCGAGCCGTCGGTCGCCGGACTTCACGGCGGCGGCATCGACCTCGAGGAACGTAGGGGTTGTGTCGATTTCGGTGTGCAGCGCGTAGAGGTAGCCGTCGACGTCCTCCTCCGGCACGAAGCCCCGATCGATGTTGTCCCAAGCGAAGAGCCCCGAGATGAGCACGTTGGACGTACCCCGCGGCCGGATCGAGTTGCGCGTGACCCCCACCGAGTCGAGGTCGTCATTGATCATGATGCCGCCCTGCGTGAGGATCGGCTGGCGACCGACAGAGAAGCCGATGTCCGTGGCGCGGAAGTCGCTGGGCGACATTCGCGGGAACATCTCCCCGACATCGCCCTCGTAGAACAGCGTGACGATCTCGACATTCAGCCCGTTGACCCAGTCATCTGTCGGGCGGAACTCGTACCCCGAGAAGTCCGTGCCCTCGCTGAGCGGACGGAAACCGAGGACCACGCGCTCGGTCGGCGAGAGCTGGAGGTTGAAGAAGAGATCGAGTCGATTCACCCACTCGCTGCGCGTGCGCGTGCCGCGGCCGCGGTTGAACGTCTGAAGCGCGGTGCGTGCCGTGCCATACATCAGGAGCCGCGGGCGGATCACCTGGCCCGTCGGGAGGCAGAAGCCGCGGCTGATGCGCCCGGGACTCATGAATGGATCGCCCAGCTCGAGCAAGGTGGCGGGCCGTGTCGGCACGTTGCAGGGATCGGGACGCACGTACTCGTCGGAGATGCGCGCGTGGCTCTTCTCGTGGTCCGTCTTCTTGGGCGGGCAGGCGCCCTTCTTCGAGACGCCGTCGTCACACTCCCCGTAGTACGCAGGTTGGTGGGGTTCCCACGGCTTGCGCAGCGGCTCGTCGACATCCCCGCTCACCAGCAGGGGCGGGCAGGGCACGGGCTTGGCCGGCTCGGCGGGCTCGGCGGGCTCGGCGGCGGGCTCCTCCGACGCCGCGGGCGTCTCCGAGGGCGCCTCAGGGGGCGACCCAGGCGGCGTGTCCGCCGGCGCGGGCTCCGGCTCGTCGGCCGCTACAGGCTCGACGCCCGCCCCCTTGGCTGCCCCGCGAGCCCGGGCTGCCGCTACGGCAGGCGCGTCCTCGGCGGCGGCCTTCTCCTCGAGGGGCGACGGACCCGAGCGGCCGAGCCCCGAGGCGGCCGCGGCGGGTCCCTGCGCAAGCAGTGTTTCACCCGTGGACGAGGCCTCGGGCAGGCGCGCGCCGGAGCAGGCGGCGAGCAGTCCGATGCCGAGCACGGCGGCCAGGGCCACGAGGCGGTGTACGAGGGCCATGGCTACTTGCCCTTCTCGAGAAGGAACTGCTGGTCCCAGAGGACCTGGCGCCCTTCCACGATCTTCTCGGACACCTCGCGGGCCGTCATGCCGTAATCGAACCCCACATCCTTGATGGCGTGAACCAGATTGACCGGCACCATCCCGGCGATGAGGCGCACCTGAGCGACGTAGGGGCCAGACTCGGTCAGCTTGGTTCCCGAGAAGCAGTAGCGCGCCCAGCGGGAGCCGCAGGGCTCGATGCCGACGCGGTGGATGCGGGCACCCCCGGGTCGACCGTGCCAGATGTTGGAACGCGTCGCGGGTCGGAGGAAGGGCAGCGGATCGATCGAGTGGTTGACCGCGAGGATCTGCTCGCGCTCGCCGCCCCGGATGAGCCGCGTGATGAACTTCGACTGCAAGCTGAAGAGCTGCTTGTCGAGTGGGATCTCCCCGTCGTGGACGTAGAGAGAGTGCAGGTCACGCACATCGCCGTTCGGGTCCACATCGCCGGAGCGGAAGACGACCTTGCCGCGGCTGTTGCGGACGGTGACCTCGAGGAACACCGTGCGCTCGGCGATGAAGCCGGTCGGTACGTTGTGGCCGAGGGTGCCGTTGTAGACCTTCACCTTGAACGCGATGCCGTTGTCGTCACAGCGCTCGACGATCTTCTCGCCGATCTTGTAGCCCTCGCGGAGCACCTTGAGCTGGGCCTCGCGGTACTTGCGCAGCAGGCGGAACTGCTTGTCGAGGATGGCGCGGGCCTCGATTCGCGTATCGATCTCGGCCCAGTGCGCGGGGAACTTCGGCCACTCCGATTCTTCCTTCTCGAAGTGCGCCTCCTCGAACTCGTCCGTCCCCCACCCGGCCTCGTAGTCGAAGGTCAGCCACTGCGTCATGTTCGCAAGCTTGGAGTCCTCCTCGCCGAGGTGCGGGAAGAGCCCCGGAAGGATGATCGAGTGATCCGGCCCGGCAAACATGTGGTCGGTGCGCTTGCGGGGGGGGGTCGCCTTGCCGTTGACGCACGCCGCGGGCTCGAAGCGATACCCCGACACCTTGCCGGGCTCCTTGCCCATGTGGCAGTCCTGGCAGGTCTCGCCGCGGCGGGCGGACGGCGAGTTCTTGTACTCGCTGAAGGCCTCCTCCAGCCGGAAGCCGTTGCCCAACGTGACGTCGTGGCACGTGCCGCAGAAGCCCGGCCTCGTCATGTAGAAGAACTTCTCCGCCTTCGCGTGGATCTTCGTGCCGGTCTCCCCCTCCTTCGTCGCCAGCGCACCGTAGCGCTGGTCCTTGTCGTCCAGGGCCTCCTGCAGGCGATCGTTGCCAACCGGGCCGAGCACCTTGTCGAAGATCGCTCCCGTGGAGGGACTGGCGCGGTTGTTGATCTTGCCGTACGCGGCGCGCGGCCGGTGGCACACGATGCAGGTGATGCCCTCGCGAGACGCCGGGTGCCGGTAGAGGTTGCTCTGGAAGAACGGCTCGTTGAGGTCCATGCCCACCGGCGTGTGGCAGCGGATGCAGAAGTCCCCAAACGTCCCGTTCGTCAGATTGACGATCGTGCCGTGCATGGCGTTGAAGACGGGGCTGAGCTGGGCGTAGGCGTGGGGCGAGACGCTCCACTCCTCATAGTGGGTCGCGTGGCAGCGGGCGCAGGCCCGAGCGGACGGATAGCACTCCTCCTCGAAGAGGCGCTTGTGCTGCTCGGCCGCCGACGGTTCCTCGGTCGGCAGCGTCTTCGGAGGCGCGATGTTGGTCTGGCCGAAGACCGAGTAGCGCGCGCCATCCATCTGGGCCCGCAGGTCGGCTTGGCAGGCGATCAGGAAGATGCTGTAGCCGGAGACGACCATGAGGCCGAACACAAGCCAAGCCGGACGGGGACTCCGTGCGCGCATGCGACTCCCTTCCGATGCAGAGACGGTGAGGTCGAATGGTCGCAACAGGACTGCATGAAGTCAAAGCTGGTGAACCGACCGTCCATCAAGGGCCAACAAGCTCCTTCGCGCGGGGCCGGCGGCGCCGGCTCCTGCCCCCGCCTCGTGCGCCCAGGGCCGCCGGTGGACCCGCTTCAGGAATGCGCGCGCACCGCTCGAAGACGGCGCTATCCTCCAGCCCGACGGATCCGCCCAAACCCAGGTGCCGCGCCACCCAGCGCAGCGCCGCCGAGCGCCGATCGCGAGACGGACATGCCCACCGACGCCGAACGTTCCATCCTCTTCGCCGACATCGTCGACAGCACCCGCCTCTATGAGCGGCTGGGCGATGAAGAGGCCCGCCGCATCCTCGGCGAGGCCATGCGCCGGCTCTCACGGGTCGCCGTGGACAACCGGGGAACGGTCATCAAGACCATCGGCGATGAGGTGATGTGCACCTTCGAGGACCCGAACGAGGCCGCCTCCGCCGCCCGGGACATGCAGGAGGAACTCGAGGAGTACACGGCGACCGCCCGGCTGACCGTGCAGCTCAATGCCCACATCGGCCTCCACCACGGCGAGGTGATCCACGATGACGGCGATGTCTTCGGGGACGCGGTCAACGTGGCCGCTCGCTTGGTCTCGCTCGCCAAGCCCCGCGAGATCATCACGACCGAGGCGACACTCGCCCTGCTCCGGCCCGACGAACAGATCCGCGCGCACTTCACCGACCAGACCGCGCTCAAGGGCAAGAACGGCCAAGTCAAGCTCTACGAACTGGCGTGGGAAGACTCCGCCCTGACCACCGCCCCGCTGCCCTCACTCACCGAGATGAGCTCGGGCTATCCGACGCGCCTGCACATCACCTACGGCGACGTCAGCGTGGACGTGACCCTCGTGAACTCCGGGCTCACCTTGGGGCGGCAGAAGCACAACGACATCATCGTCAAGGGCCCGTCCGTCTCACGCACCCACGCCCGCCTCATCTGGAGGCGGCATCGGTTCTTCCTGGTCGACCTCAGCACCAACGGCACCCATGTCTGTGAGGCGGGCGCCGAGCCCGTGTGGGTCAAGAAGCTCGAGCGCGAGCTCATCAACCGTGGCTCGATCGGTCTCGGCGAAGCCGTCGACGAGCGCCCGGACACCGTGCTCAAGTACGAGGTGATCCGCTAGTCCGAGGCAACGGGCGCCGGCTCCACCGGAGGCGGCCGGCGCAGCCGGTCGGCGTGA
>JAJDEM010000312.1 GCA_029259795.1 Planctomycetota bacterium | reverse complement strand
CGCCGTGGCCGACATCGCTCCAGAACGCCCGCCAGCTCTCATCGTCGAGCCCCAGGAAGTCAAAGCCGGAGTCCGCTGCTTCCCCGGTGGTGGTCGCCTGGGCTGCGGTCTGGCTGCCGGCATCGGCAGCGCGCCGATCCGGGGGCGTCGGATTGAGCGGGATCCAGCCGGCACCGTCCAGATAGATCTCCGCCCACGCGTGATAGTGCGAGCCTCGGATGATGACGGACTTGCGCTGATCCCCCAGGCGGTCACCGCCCCAGAAGCCCTGGACGTAGCGGCTCGGATGACCCAGCGTCCGCAGCATCAGCGCGATGGCGTAGGCGAAGCACTCGCAGTGGCCACTGCGCGTACGATCGACGAAGTCGACGATCGGATTGCGGGGATCGAGGGCAGGCACCTTCAGCGTGTAGGTGAAGGCCTCACTCTTGAGCCAGCGCTCGAGGAGCATGGCTCGGCGCCAGGGATCGGTTTCGCCGCCGATCATGCGTCGGGCGTGAGCCTCCAGGGGGCCGCGCACGGCGGGCGGTACCTGAAGGAAGCTGGTCTGCGGCGCCACGGAGCTGTCGGAGCGGCGCCCGACCAGCCGCAGGCCCGGCGGTACCTGCGCGACGTAGCGTTGCAGGAGAACATCTCCCTTGCGCAGCGCCATGCTCGCCGTCAGGGACTCGTCCGCCTTTTCGATGACCTCGTAGTTCCAGAGTGCGCGTCCCCCGCGGAACACCTTCAGGGCCACCTCGTTGGGCTGCAGGTACAGGCGACGGTTGCCGCCCGCAAGCACGGTCACGCGCAGGGTGACCTGCGGTCCCGCGGCACCGGAGTACGCAAGCGGTACCCAACCATCCGAGTTTCCGTCGTCCACATCCCGATGGATCCGGGGCCGGCTGGCCTCCGTCAGGGTCTCGGCCCAGTCCCCCTTGACGTCATAGAAGTCCTGCACCTTCTCGCGCAGGATCACCGTCGGGGGCAGCTCGTCCTTGCCTTCGAGTTGCACCTCGTAGTACGGCGCGAGGTTCTTCTTGATCTCGGCGACGGAACCGAGCGGGACACTGCCTTCGCCCGGTCCTGTCCGGCCGATGCGGTAGCGCTCCCGAGCGGCGGGGATCTCCTCCGTGAGCACGGAGAGTCCATCGCCTGGCCCTGTGGGGTCTTCGCTCGCGCGCGCCCCAAGGTTGCCGGGCAACTCCCAGTTGCGCGGGGCCGCGAGGTAGAGCAGGGCCCCCAACGGGAGCCCGAAGAGCAGCAGGACGCCGGTCGTGCGCAGCGCGGCACTCAGCGGCAGCAGGCTGCCGCCGGGGGCTCGGATCCGGGCGACGGCGCCTTCCTCATCCGGCTCGCGCTCGAACGCCGCAGCGCGCTCGAACACAACCAGGGTCCAAGCGAGCACCACCACGTACGCGCCGACAAACACGAGGCCCGCCTCGCCCGGCATCGCGAAGGCGATGCCTGTGGCGTGCACGGAAGAGAACAGGATCACGAGGAAGGCACTGAAGGCTCGCTGCTTCCAGAGAAGAACCAACGCCTGGAACAGGCAGGTGATCTCCATGAGCGCCCAGAGCGCATTCGGGCCACTGACCGCGGCCTTGCCACTGAGCCTGTGCAGCAGATAGGCGAGGGCCATCGCGGCGAGCGCGAAACCCAGGATCCGCAGCGCGCGGGCCGGGAGGCAGCGCCGACCGTCGCGGCCATACGCCAAGCGGAGCCCTGCCGCGCCCGCAAAGATCCACGCGAACACGGTCTGGAAGTGCGGGGCCTGCGCAACGGCAATGGTGCCGATCGAGCCGAGCAACACAACGGACCCGACCAGCGGGAGTCGTGCAGAGGCTTCTGCTGAAGGCTGCAGCTGGGGTAGGGGCCGGCTCATGCGAACAGCCCCCCCACCCAGCGATCGAGACGTCGCTGCCAAGCTGGAATCACCAGGTGGGAGCCGCCGCGCCCGGCGGCCACCGCAAGATCGGACGTCAGGCCTGACTCGCGCCCCGCGGCCACATACACGACCGTTCGCTTGGACTCGCGGGATGCCAGCCGGCGTAGGGCCTTGCGCGGCTGGCGGTTCCCCTGGGCGGCGACGCGAGCCTGCGCGTCGAGGCCGCGATCTAGACCTCCGCCGCGGGCGTCGGTGCGGATGGTGTTGCCGTCCCCGAGCTCCAGCGTGACGCGCAGATGATCCTGTACGCACGCCCGGAAGATGGTTGCAGCCGCGGAGACCGCGCGTTCGAAGTGCGTCCCCGCGATGCCACCTGCGCCCAGGCCGCGACCCAGGACGATGACGGCTTCGCGGCCCTGCTCGGCGCGCCACTCACTGACCGTCAGCGTGCCTCGGCGCGCCGTCGTTCGCCAGTGGATCCGGCGCGGGTCATCTCCTTCCCGATACTCGCGGATCCCGTAGATGACGTCGCGTCCCTGGCCCATCGAGCGGCGAGCCTCGGCGGCCGTTCGACCACGCAGGCGGCGACGCAACGCAAGCGTCGCGCGCCCCTCGCGCGGCCGTACCAGGATGTGCCCGTCCGTCGCCGCCGTACCCGCGGACCGAAACAGCCCAAGCGGATAGCGACTGCCGACCTGCAAGCCGTGCCGCGCGAGGTCGACCTCGCCGCGCCGCCCGAAGACAACGTCGGCCTCGCAAGTGACCGTCTCGCCGGCGGCGACGACCGGCATCTCGAGGACGAACCGCACGGGCTTGGCCCCCCGCGTCGGACGGTCACCGATCTCGATGCCGATGCGGTCCTCGCGCGCGTCGTTCCGGGCCCACCAGCGCAGCCGGGTCGGCGCGCCCACGCGCGTGCGGCGGGGTGCCTCGCGGCGAAAGCGCAAGCCGCGCAGATTGCGCCGGGCGAGAACCCACGCGACCCCGGCACAGCCGAGGGCCGAGGCCCCCAGCAAGAAGGCGAGGTTCGCCTTGAAGCCCAGGAGAAACGTGGAGAAGACCCCGAGGGTCCAGAGGTAGACCGTCCCCTGCTGGGTGGGCTTGGTCTGGACCGGCTCGGGGGGCGTGCCAGCCCGCTCGCCCGCCGGCCCCGGACGGGCGCTCGTCGGGCCGCCGGGGTGCGCCCGCGCGCCATCGGCCGGGGCACGGTCCGCGATAGCACTGCCCGCGGGGGCAGTGCCCGCAGGGTCAAGCGGAGCCGCGGGCGGTGTCGGCAGCGCAGCCTTCTCCACAGGCTGAGTATACGGCTCCCGGCGGCGACGGTTCGCGCGCAGCGCGCGGGAGCCTTGGGTCGCCCCAGGCGGCTGGTAGCCTCCGGGCATGGGCCTGCCGCGCGAGAGTCTCTGGCTGCCGCTGACCGTCGCCGCCTTGGCGGTGCTGGCGCTGCTTGCGCTGCTGAGCCGGGAGGGCGTCAAGGCCAAGGCCCGCGTCGCATTGGAGAACCAGGCCCGTGCCCAGGTTGAGCTGATCGCGGACGCCCAG
>JAJDEM010000311.1 GCA_029259795.1 Planctomycetota bacterium | reverse complement strand
ACGCAATGCAGCGCGAGGCGCTGCGACGACAAACTTTGCAACAGGCGCTGCTCGAACAGCGCTACCTGACGATTCGGAGAGGACGGTTATCAACACCTGATTTTGGTATCGGGGTGGACCGACTTACGTAAGGGGCACACTTGAGGAACACATTCTTCGGAAGATCCGGCGTCTTGAATCGGGGCGAGAGGTCTTCGAGTCTCCTGTGCTAAAGTCACTCGGCGTTGCTCCCTCTGTTGTGGAGGAGATTGGCCGTCGCCGTCGTATAGCGCTTCTCAATTCACTGGACGTGCAACTGACAGGTATCCAACGCATATTGGGATCCGCGACAAGGGAGTTCCTTAAGCGATTCAGGATCCAAAACGACTTCACTGATGTCGACGGGATGCGTGCGTTCTTGATAGAGCACCAAGAGCTCCTCAGTCAACTTCCGTGGGGCGAGTTTGAGTTCCATCCGCGGATGTTGCCGGGGCTGCATGCATTCCTCGTCGAACTTCCATTGACCGGGGTACTGGCCGATGACGATCTTGAGAGATTGATCAATACATTTGTGAGTGAGTACTATCACGAATTCTATGCGAGCGACTACACTTGGAATCGTCCCGTTTTTAAGTCTGTGCTGAAATTCTGCGTCGAGTCGTACCTCTTCGACCGGCTCATGATGTCCTGCCGCGCAGTCATTGGCTTGAGTGTGGACGCGGAGGCAAAGCCGATTCGGGAGCACATGCGAGCGCTGCTTGACGCATCGATATACGAGCTAGGGCACTCGGAGACCGGCGCGCCCGTGGAAGGGCCCGCGAAGAAGAAGGCCGCGAAGAAGAGGGCTGCGAAGAAGAAGGCTGCGAAGAAGAAGGCTGCGAAGAAGAAGGCTGCGAAGAAGAAGGCTGCGAAGAAGAAGGCTGCGAAGAAGAAGGCTGCGAAGAAGAAGGCTGCGAAGAAGAAGGCCGCGAAGAAGAAGGCCGCGAAGTAGAAGGCTGCGAAGGCGCGGAACCGCAGCAACGACAGCCGCTTCTAGCCAGGGAGTGCGGAGTCGGGGCCCTTCTCATGGATTTTCTGGACTTAACTCCATGAGTGTTGCCCGTACCCCGTACCCCGTACCCTGGCGCTGCTATGGCACGAATCCGCACCCGAGTATCAAGGGCAGCTTGGCTGGCAGGCGCCGTCGGCTTCGTTCTTCTGCTTCTGAGCGGACGCCTGCTTCCCTTTGCTGGAGGGGGCGGCGCGGAGCCTCGCAAAGATTCGTTGGCGGTGGAAGTGGCATCCGAAGATGAACGCCGCCCGCTCCCCCCGACGCGCCGTGTCGGCCTTGCGGACGGGGGGCATGACGGGGGCCGGGGTGATGAGGCCGCTTCACCGGAGGCGACCCACGCGACCCGTGAGTCAGCGAGCCACGACGGCGCCGAGGACGACTCAGCCGGGAGTTGGCTGGATCACTGGTCGGTAAGACTGATTGGGCTTATCGGCGCGGTCTTGTCGATCGTGATGTTCTTCCACGCGCCTCGCGGTTCTCGCTGAGTACGGAAGCGCGGAGTCGGGGCCCATCTCGTGGACTTCTTAGCCGAAAAAAGCCATGGCGACTGCCCCGGCTCAGTACTCCGGCTCGACTACGAGTGAACTTGCTATCGGCGCGTGTGGCCCGTGGCTCGGCGCCAGATGATTGTGGCGACAGGGGCATGCACGCTTGTCGCAGATCGGCCTGCCGCGTCCAATGGGAGCGCTCCTTCCAGCCTGAGGTCCCGATGCGCATCCTGCTCGCCTTGCTGCTCGCCTTGCTGTTCGCCCTGAGCCTCGGCGCCGCGCCGGCACGGGCCGACGAGGAGGAGGCGCCGGATCCGCCTAGCTTGCCCAAGGAGGAGCGGGACGCCTTGGTCGCCAAGGCGCAGGCGCTCAGTAGCAAGCTGGCGGGGCTCTTCCGTGCGGGCAAGTACACGGAGGCGGAACCCGTGGCGCGCGAGTCCCTCGCACTGCGCATCAAGCTGTTGTGGCCGGAGCATCACCAGGTGGCCACCGCGATCAGCAGCCTGGTCGGTGTGCTCAAGGAGTCCGGAAAGCTGATCGAGGCCAAGGAGCAGTTCGAGCGGGCGCTTGCCATCTACGAGAAGGTCAAGGGACCGGATGACGTCGAGGTCGGGCGAGCGTTGAACAACGTAGGCTTCGTACTGCAAGCGCTCGGGAAGAACGAGGAGGCCCTTGCGCTCTACCGACGGGCGCTCGCGATCTGGGAGAAGCACCACGGCAAGGAACACGCCGACGTCGCCACCGCGCTCAACAACATCGCGCTCGCCTTCTACGGCATGGGCAACTACGACGAGACGCTTTCCTATCTCGAGCGCGCGCTCGACATGCGGAAGAAGACGCTGGGGGACAAGCACCCGATGGTCGGCCAGGGGCACGCCAACATGGCGGCCATCCTCGACCTCGTGGGACGCGAAGCCGAGGCCTTGCCCCACATGCTGCACGCGGTCGAGGTCACGAAGGCCTCGCGCGGACCGACCCATCCGGTCGTAGGGATGCAGATGGGCAGCCTCGCCGGGCTGCTCGCGAAGCTGGACCGGCGCAAGGAGGCCCTGCCGCTGGCCGAGCAGGGTTTGAAGTTGCTGCGCGACGCCCTGGGGCCGAAGCATCCCGAAGTCGCGCGCGGCCAGCAGGTGCTCGCGGAACTCTACAAGGGCCTCAGCCGGTTCAAGGAAGCCTACGAGCTCCAGCGCACGGCCCTCGGTGCATTGGAGGCATCGCTCCCGGCTGAGCACCCGCTGATCGCGCAAGCGCTCAAGTCGACCGGCCTCGCGCTTGAGCGCGTGGGCCGCGCGCGCGACGCGCGCGCTCTTTTCGAGCGCGCCGTCGGGATCCACAAACGCATCCACGGACCGCAGCACCCGCAGTACGCGAGCGCGCTGAACGCCTTCGGCGCCCTCCTGCTCGCCCTGGGAGCGCACGACGAAGCACGTGCCGCCATGGAGCAGTCGCTCCGCATCCAGGAGGCGATCTACGGACCGCAGCATCATGAGATCGCCACGGCGCTCAGCAACCTGGCCCTCTGTCTCAGCGACATGGGCCTGACCGACCAGGCAGCGCCTCTCTTCAAGCGGTCGCTTGCGATCCAAGAGAAGAGGTACGGCAAGGACGCGCCGCAGCTCGCGGCCACGATCAACAACTATGCGCTGCTTCTGAGGCAGACGGGAGACGACAAGGCCGCGCTGCCCTTGCTCGAGCGATCGTTGCGCCTGCGCGAACGCGCCGAGCCGAAGAGCCCGGTGGCCCTCTACATCGGTCTGCTGAGCCTGGCCTCCGTGCTCGACGATGTGGGGCAGCCCAAGCGGGCGCTGCCGATGCTCGAGCGGGCCGTCGCTCTCGCCGAGAGCGCGTACGGCCCCTGGCACGCCGACTTCGCCAAGGGCCTTGCGCACTACGGCCTCCTGCTGCAGGACCAGGGACGAACGAAGGAAGCGCTCACTCACCTCGAACGCGCGCTCGCCATCATCGAGAAGGCCTACGGACCCGACCATCCCTTGGCGGGGGAGGCGAACTTCAACCTCGCGGGAACGCACCTCCTCCTGAAGCAACATGCGGAGGCCGAGCGCTACTTCCGCCGCGCGCTCGACATCTCCGAGCAGACGTTGCGCTATGCGTTCGCCGGCCTCCAGCCGTCCGAGCGGTACGCCATGTCGAAGTTCGTGCGCCGCGACCTCGGAGTCTGGCTGCGCTTCTCCCCGCGGTTGGGCCATGATGGCTACGCGGAGGCGTTGCGCCTCAAGGGACTCGTCGCGCGCCCCCCGGCGGCGGCCCGGCGCCTGGCCCGCCGCGGTGGTGCGGATGCCCGCGCGCGTGCGGCCGAAGTCCAGGTGGCCGCGAACCGGCTCGCCAAGCTGGCCAACAAGATGCCTCCCTTCCGCCTCAAGGAGAAGCGTGCGGCGTGGCAGGAGGCCTACGCGAAGGCTGCCGGGGAACGTGCACGGCTCGAGGTCGCGCTGGCGAAGGACTTCGCGCCTCTCCGCGAGGGCAACGAGCGGCTCGAGCTCGGCCTCGCCGACGTCCAGGCGCGGCTCGGGGGGGGCCGGGTGCTGCTCGACTTCCTGCGCACCGGCGATCGCTACCTCGCGTGGATCGTGCGCGCAGAGGGCAAGCCCATCCGCGTGGATCTTGGCGCGGCGGCGAAGGTCGACGCCGCGGTCGAAGCCCTGGCCGAGCACGTGGCCGATGAGGACGCGAAGGCGTGGGGCCAGCCCGCGGGCGCCGTCCGGGATCTCGTGCTCACGCCCCTGCTCCGGAAGTTGGGTCCCAAGGACGGAACCTTGGTGCTCTGCCCCGATGGCGCGCTGACGACGCTTCCCTTTGCCGTGCTGCCCGGCGCGAAGCCGGGGACGCCGCTCGGGGCGCAGTTCCTCTTGG
>JAJDEM010000032.1 GCA_029259795.1 Planctomycetota bacterium | reverse complement strand
ATCGAGGCGCAGCGGGCGCGCTCCCTGTTCGCTACGCTCTCCCTCGGCCGCCAGGCGACGAGCGAGAGGCCCCCCGAAAGCCTGGTCCTCGCCGAGGCGCGCGCCCGAGGGCGCAAGCAGCGCGCGGTTGCTGCGCTCGAGCGGGTGGTACGGGCGCGTGGGCGCCGGGCGGATCGGCGAGCCGCGCGAGCGAGTCTGGCGGAAGCCGACGCCGACCTCGCCGATGTGCGCCGCCGGATTGCGCGTCGCGAGTCGTACACGCGGATCGCGCGGCCGGCTCCGCTCGTCTCGCTGGCGGACTGCAAGGCCGGACTCCGTGACGGGGACGTCGCCGTCCTCTACGTGTTCGCCGGAGCGCAAGCACACGCGCTCGTCGTCTCACCCCGCGGCGCACGCGTCGTCGGCCTGGGCGCGGCGAAGCGGATTCGCCATCTTTGCCGGCCGGGCGTCGACGAGCGCCTGGGTGATCCGATTCAGGCAGGGGCGCTTCGCGCGAAGCTGCTCGATACCCTCGCCTTGCCGCGCGCGGTTCGACACCTCGTTGTGTGCCCGCAGGCCGAACTCTGGGCGGTTCCCTTTTCCCTGCTGGTCGCCCGAACGGCGGTCACCCACGCGCCCTCGATCTCCACCTACCTGCATCTCCGTGAGCGCCCCAGCGGGAAGAGCCAGGAGGTTCTGGCGCTGGGCGATCCGGCCTACGACGCGCGCAGCGAGTTCGGCGGCACGGTGGGGCGCGGCTTGCCGGCGCTGCCCGCCTCACGTCCCGAGGTCGTGGCCGTCGGTACGCAGACGCTCCTTGGAGGAGACGCTACGCGAGCCTCGTTCCTGGCGCGACTCGCCGAGCGCCCCGCGTGGCGTGCAGTGCACTTGGCCTGCCACGGCCGCGCCGACGACGACCATCCCCTCCAGTCGGCACTGGCCTTCGCCCCAGGGAAGGACGACGATGGCATCGTCACGGCCCTGGACGTCCTCGGCATGCGCATACACGCCGACCTCGTCGTGCTGAGCGGATGCCGCACGGGGCAGGGTCGGGTCTATCGATCCGAAGGCATGGTGGGACTGGCACGAGCGTTCCTCTGTGCAGGAGCGAGGCGCGTCCTCTGCTCGCTGTGGCGGGTGGACGACGAAGCAACCAGCGCGCTCATGATCCGCTTCTATGAGCTCTGGAACCCGTCCGACGGCACCGGTCGATCGGCGACCGAAGCACTGCGCATGGCGCAAGACCACGTGCGTCGGGACCCGCGCTGGAAGGCGCCGCGCTATTGGGCAGGCTGGGCACTCTGGGGGCCTCCGTAGGTCGATCCCCGATGGGCGCGATGGGCGCGTACGGGGTCATCCTCGGAACGTAAGCCAACGCCTTAGGTAGTCGCAGCAACGCCGCAGGAAACGCCTCCACACGTCGAAGGAGGTAGTGCGACGGGACTCGCTGTGAGATGCGATCCGTGGTGGCAAGGCACGCTTGGACTGCCATGCCCACTCCTTGTCTGCCCAGCGCCCTTCAGGTCCTCACCTGTGTGCGCACTGGCCTGCTTGTTCTCGCTCTGCTCCTGCTCTGCCCGACCCTGGATGCGCCTCACGCGTCGACGGGGAATGGTGACGCTGCCGCTACACCCCCGGTACCCCTGGTACCCGCGCGCCCTCGCGGCGTGTCCGTGCCTCCCGCGGTAGCCCCGCTCGAGTCCTCGCACGCACTGCGTTCGATGGAGCGTCCGCTTGAGTCGTACTGCGTCATGCGCCCGGTGCATCTTGCACAAGTAGGCGCTCCGTAACATGTGGGAGCGCTACCGATCCTCTCTACTCCGCTCCCGGGCGTCCCGTTGACGGTTGCTTACATTGTGCCCTCGTCGGGCCCCCGCCTCTGCTCCGCTTGTCGATAGGGGCTTAGCACCGACAGGCAGGAGGGAGGGGCCATGCGAGAGTTCATCACGCGCGTTCGCACCACGCCGCCTCCCCCGCGCTCGCAGCGCGTCGAACCCAGGCAGCACGGCTGCGACGACAGCCTGGTCAACGTCACGCACGCCAGCGACGGGCGGCGTGTGTCCCTCGCAGATGCGACTCGATCCGCAGACGCGTGCCTGCGCAGTGGACGCCGTACGGAACGCGCAGGCGGTGTGACGGCGGGGCGCGTGGATACCCCGGCACACGCCGGGCTCGTTAGTGCGAGGTCAGGGTGGAACACCGCCGAGCCTCGCGCACCGCGCGCTGGGGCGCGTGGAAGGGTTCGTGATGTGGCACGCGTCGTGCGTATGCGATGGCGTGGAGCGAACCGGTTGGTTCGCAGTGATGGGAGACGAGATCATGGGACGAATACTGGTAGTTGATGACGAACTGCCCGTGCAACGGCTGCTCGCGGACATGCTCGAAGCCGACGGTCACGAGGTGCGTGTCGCAGCGGACGGTGCAGGAGCCTTGACCACGATTGCTGTCTGGCACCCGGACGCTGTCGTACTCGATCTGGATCTGGGCGGCGAGCCCGGCGGCCTTGAAGTCTGCCGCTGGATTCGCCTGGACCCCGAACGCGCACGCCTTGGCATCCTGGTGCTGACGGGGCGTATTGACGAGGCCACGGAAATCGGCCTGTTCGACGCAGGAGCCGACGACTACATGCGCAAGCAGCGTTTCGAGGCGCCTGTCCTCTGCAAGCGCCTGCGAGGCCTCCTGCGGCGATTGCGCGCGCAGCCGAGCACGCCGCGCACACTCGCGTGGGGTCCGCTGACGTTGATCCCCGAGCGCGTCGAGGCCGAGCTCAATGGCCGGGCCATTGCGCTCACGCACACCCAACTCCGGATGCTGGAGTTGCTTGTCGAGCGACGGGGCGGGATCGTCCTGCGACGCAAATTGTTCGAGCTGTGCGCGCCCGACTGCGACCCGACCAGTTCGCGCGCCGTGGACGTCCAGATCAACCAGATCCGCAAGAAGTTCGGCTCCGACCGGGGGCTGATCCGTGCGGCGTACGGCACGGGCTATCGGCTCGTGTCCAAGGAGACAGCGGCCTCAGAAGACGCGCGCGAAACGCCCTCTACGCCCGCCTTTGAGACCACCTAACAGCGCTCTCCGCGCCCCGAAACCTCGGGGGAGCCCCCGATATATCGGGGCGTGATCGCGACCCAGGCCCATGGGGCGGGGCTGCGCGGCTGGCACGGCCTGTGTTGTAGGCAGGCCTGTGGGACGTTCGAGGGAAAGGCTGCTGGCAGGACGCGCGCACGCGCTGCGTGGCGCGGACACCCCGGCTGCGCTCCTCTCATTTGAGCGCGGCGGCCGCATTGTCGAGGCCAATGCCAAGGCCCGCGCGTTCCTGCGTCTCAGGGCCAGCGATTCCACCCAGCGGCTTGCCGCCTGTCGGCTTGTCGAGGACTCGGCGGAGTTCGGCGCGTTCCTCGAGAGCTTGGAGCGCTCGCCGGAGCGAAGCCTCGATGCGTATCCGCTCCGGGTCCGTCGCGCCGATGGTTCGAGCGTCCACTGCCAGGTCTCGGCGGTCGTGGATCATGACGCGCGCGGTCAGGGGACGCGCTACCGGGCGGTGCTACACGAGCCCTGTCCCGTGCAGCGTGCGTGGCGCGCGGTCAGCACGTTGCTCGACGGCGTGGGCGCCGACGGGACGCCCCATTGGCAGGCCCGCGTCGTCAAGCGCTTGGCGTGTCGCCTGCAGTTGAGCTGGGCCGGACTGATCGAAGTAGACCCCGAGGGGAATGCCCACTCGCTGGCCCTGTGGGCTGGCGGACGGCAGCAGCCGCGACGGACGTGGAAGGTAAGGAACACGGTCTGGGACGCGTTGCGCTCGGGCGAGCCGGCCTTCCGCTGCTGGCCGGCCGGCGCAGCGGACGCGACTCGTTGCCTGCCCGGCGTCGGGCCGGCGGCAGCGGTGCAGGGCGGCATGGTTGCCGGCGGCGCCTTGGGGAGCGTGCAGACGCTGCTGGTTGTCGGTGGGGACGCTGGACCGACGGGCCTGCACAGTCTCGCGGAGCCCCTGGCGTTGGCCGCGCGGCTGATCGAAACCAAGACGCGTAGCGAGCGCTTGGCCGCCGCGCGCGACCAGAGTCGGGCCGCGTACGACACGTGCGTCAAGCATGGCGGTGAGTTGATCGTGGCCCTCGACGACGCCGGGAAGGTCTTGAGCGCCTCGCCCTCGGTCGAGCGCCTGCTCGGCTACCAACCCGCCGAGCTGCGTGGCAGGGCGCTGCTGGATCTTCCCATTCTCTCCCCAGCCTCGGTGCCGGTCGCAGAGAGTGCCCTGCGCGAGGCGTGGCGGGGCGCGGCGCTCGTCGCCCCGGTCAGCATGGTGCTCAGCGCGCGTTCGGGACGGCGCGTTGTCTGCGATGTCGTGATCGACGCACAGTTCGAGGGCGAGCGCCTGCGGGGCTTCGTCTGCATCGCGCGTGACGCCTCGGAGCGTGTCAGCCTCCTGGCGCGGCTCGAGGAGGTCGAGCAGGAACGGCGCGCGGGCTTCGAGAATGCCAGCGTGGGCATCCTCATCAGCGACCGTGATCTCCTCCCCGCCCGGTCTGCGAATCCGTGCGCGCAGATGATCCTCGGGTGCGACGTGGCCGGACTGCAGAGACTCGCATGGTCCAACGTCGTGCACCCCGAGGACCACGGGGTCTACGAGCGCCTCCGGGAGCGCACGGATACCGAGGGAAGTGCTTCGGCCGAGCGCCCGATTCGCCTGCGCCGTGCCAACGGCTCGTGGGTCTGGGTGCGCGTAGGTGCGTCGTCCCTTCAGGAGGTGGGTGGGGGTGCGCGCGGCGCGACCTACACCGTGGAAGACGTGGATGTCGCGTTGGCCGACCGACGACGGGCCGAGCGCCTCGGCTCGATCATGTCCGAGCTCCCCCTGGAGATCATCATCGTCGATGCGCAGGGGCGGGTCGAGCACATCAACCGCCACGCCCTGGATGCCTGCGAGCCGTTCTGCTCGCGGCTGCTGGGGAATGCCGTCTGGGACGTCGAGATTCCCGGTCACATCGGTACGGCGCTGCACAAGGTGCGGCATGCCATCGAGACCGGCGTTGGCTCCCGAGTCCGGATCCGTCAGAAGTCCGAGACGGGCGACGCCCGGATCCATGTCGTCCACGTGAGTCCGGTTGCGCCGGGGCGGCCTGAGGGCTCCGCGTGTTCGCTCATCACCGTGCGCGACATTACCGAGCAGGTGCACCTCGAGGAGCAGGTGCAGGTGGCCCAGAAGCTCGAGGCGCTCGGCACGTTGGCGAGCGGCATTGCCCACGACTTCAACAACATCCTGGCGCCCGTTGTCGGCTACGCCGACATGGGCCTTGGGGAGGTCGAGCCCAACTCGCGGGTCTACCAATACCTGGAACGCATCGCGAAGGCCGGTCGCCGGGCGTCGAAGCTGGTACGTCAGATCCTCACGTTCGGGCGCACCGAGAAGCGGGATCGGCGCCCGATCTCCATCGGGGCCGTGGCGCGAGAGACGATCGACCTCCTGCGCCACACCATGCCGGCGAGCATCGAGATGAAGTGTGACGCCCAGCCGGGGATCGGCCGCGTGCGCGCCAACGCCACCCAGATCGAGCAGGTGTTCATGAACCTCTGCGTAAACGCCGCCCACGCGATGGAAGCCAGCGGCGGAGTCCTCGTGGTCACGGTCGAGGCGACCCAGGCCGCGCGGCTGGCCGTGGAGTCCACGGAGGAGTCCAGTCCGCAGCCGCATGTCCGGGTCCTCGTCAGCGATGACGGCCGGGGCATGTCGCCCGAGACCTGCAAGCGCATCTTCGAGCCCTTCTTCACGACGCGCGAGGCCACGGGTGGCACGGGGCTTGGGCTCTCCGTCGTCCACCGGATCATCACGAGCCACGGCGGGCGGATCCGCGTCGAGAGCACGCCCGGTCAGGGGACGACGTTCGAGATCCTGCTGCCGTGCCATGCGAGCGAGCCTGTCATCGAGGAGGCGGCGCCCCCCGCATGTGTTGGAGGTTCCGAGCGCATCCTCGTGCTCGACGACGAGAACGTGGTCGCGGGCGTGACCCGCGACGCCCTCCGCGGTCTCGGCTACGACGTGGTTGCGATGACGAAGCCCCGGCGCGCGCTGGAAATGGTCCGGCGCGACCCCGCGCGGTTCGATCTCGTACTGACGGACCTCACGATGCCGGACTTGAGTGGCCTCGAGATGGCCGAGGCGATCCTTGCCGTCCGTCCGGACCTACCCATCGTGCTCATGACGGGCAATCTCTCCGCCTGCCATGAGGAGGCGCCCGGACCGGCCGGGATCCGCGCGATTGTCGCCAAGCCCCTCAACGTTCGCGAGATCGACCAGGTCGTACGGCGCTGTCTTGGGCCGCTGCCCAATGGGTTGCCCAGCCCCGAGCCTGGTTAACGCCTCGCGTCGGTGGGCTTCGCAGGCCGCGGCTCCTTGGCAAGGCGCGCCTCGCGCGCGGCAACGAGCTCGTCAACCCAGGCTGCGTGCGACCACAGCGTGGAACGCGTGGGCCACAGCGCGCGCTTGGCGGCGACGATGACACGCTGGGCGGGACGGTAGGAGGGCTTGTGCGCGGCCGCCGTCAGGCCGCGTTGCAACGCCTCGCTGGCGAACCCATGGCGCAGGAGGACTCGCGCCGCCCGGACGTCGCGGACATGCTTCGCCTGGGTGCGTAGGTACGCGTTTCGTCGCAGGCCAGCCAGGTCGCGCTCGACCCGCGTGGCATCCACGAGCGTGAACGTCGCCTGCGCGAGCGGAGCATGCCCCGCGCGCAGAAGCCCCCACGTGACGGTGTCGCCCGTGCGCAGCGCCTTGCGGCCGGCCGCGGCGAAGCCAACCAGCGCCTGGTTGCCAGCTAACAAG
>JAJDEM010000310.1 GCA_029259795.1 Planctomycetota bacterium | reverse complement strand
GGCTCTCGGGCACCCTCGCACCCGATCTCTGTGCCGAAGGGCGTCCATGGTGGGCTCAGCACCGAATCCGCCCTTCGGCTTCGACCTCGGGCGCGAGTGAAGCCCGAGAGCAGGGTGTTGCTTCGAACCACGCGGGCGGTCGCCCGCCGAGCCCCGCCCTGGGTGGATCCGTCGCCAGGCGGCGCACGCTTCACGCAACATCCGGGCAAGCCCGCATGTTGCATGAACACAAGCTGAATCGTGCGGCTCTCGGGCCCCCTCGCACCCGATCTCATTGCCGAAGGGCGTCCATGGTGGGCTCAGCACCGAATCCGCCCTTCGGCTTCGACCTCGGGCGCGATTGAAGCCCGAGAGCGGGGTGTTGCCCCGAACCACGCGGGCGGCCGCTCCCCGAGCCTCGCCCTACGTGAATCTGTCCCCAGGCGGCGCACGCTCCACCCAACATCCAGGCTAGATGGTGAGCGTCCAGAGCCAGCGAACGGCACTGACAAGCAGGGCGATGCAGACGAGGTCGAGCACAAGGCCGATCCGGAAGATGCGCCCCGGCGTGAAGAGTCCGGTGGCGTAGGCGAGCATCGTGGGCGGCGTGCCGATGACCAGCGCGAAATCGATGGAGGTCGCCACCGCCACGATGAGAACCAGCGTGACGGGGTCGAGCCCCAGGGCACTCGCCAACGGGATGGCCAAGGGAATGAGGATGGCGGCGGAGGCCGTGTTCGAGGCCAGGGCCGTAAGCAGCAACCCGAAGAGCGCCACGACCGAGACGCCCACGATCTGCGGTGCGGCCCCGAGCCCCACGAGGCGGGTGGCCAGCCAATCCGAGGTCCCTGAACTGACCATGACGCTCCCCAGGGCCAGCCCGCCACCGAAGGTGAGCAGCGAGGCCCAGGAGATCTGCTGGAGGTCCCCTCCGCGAATGTAGCCAAGCAGGACCAGCGCGGCGGCGCCGCCAAGGGCCACGATGCCCGGATGGACGCCGTGCCATTGTTGGGTAAGCCAGCCGGCGACGATCAGGCCGAACACGATCGCGACGCCGCGCTGCGCACCGCTGGGGCGTCCCATGGCGCGGAGGTGTTCTCCGGCAACGGCCCGCGCCTTGGCGAAGGTCGTCGGGTCGACGTCGACGTCGAGGCGCCACCACACGTACGTCGCGACGACGGGCAACAGGACCAGCACCACGGGCAGCCCGATCGCAAACCAGCCTGCGAAGGAGATCTCGTGGCCGACCTGGGTTCCAAGGAACTCGATGGCCAGCAGGTTGGCGGGGGTTCCGATGGCCGAGCCGATGCCGCCGATGGTCGCGGCGTACGCAAGGCCGAGGACGACGGCTCGTCGATAGCCTGGCGCCTTGAGAGGCTCCGTGACCGCGAGCGCAATGGGAATCAGCAGCGCGGTCGAGGCTGTGTTCGACATCCACATCGACAGGAACGCCGAGACGCACACGAGGGCCGCGAAGAGGGAGACAGGCGACCGGCCCAGGCGCGCGACAAGCGTGGCCGCGATGCGCTGGTCGAGTCCCACGCGTTTCATCGCCTCCGCCATGAGGAACCCGCCGAAGAAGAGTGCGATGATCGGGTGGAAAAAGGGCTGCAGCGCCGCCTCGGCTGACTGCACACCCGTCGTGGCGACGACAATGGGTACGAGCAGCGAAGCGAGCCAGAGAGGCACCGCGTTCGTCACCCAGAGGATGGCCACGAGGGCGAGCAGGGCGAGGACCACATCCGAGCGCCTGGGCGGGGTGCGGCCGAACATCCACTGCCCGGGTCCTGTCCAGATCCCGGAGTTGAGGATGGGCAGCGGCTCGACATGGCCAGCGGGGCGCACGAGCGCCAACTGCACGCCTTGGACCTCCTGGGTGCCGGTCGATTCGACAAGTCCGTAGATGTGCGTCGAGAGGGGCACGCCCTCGGGAAAGGTGATTCGTACTTCACGCGCGGCGCTGTCACCGACGATCAGCGTGAGCGGCGCGTCGGAGCCCAGGGTCACGGGTGCAGCGAGGGTCGAGTCATCGTCCAAGGTCACGCGCAGCGCGCCGTGTCCGCTCTCCCAGGGCTCGGGCGCCAGCCACGCGGCGAGGGCCGCAGCCAGCAGGGCGAGCCCAACGATCGGCCAGCGGGTGGCGGCGCTGGGGTTCGACGAGTCCGGCATGGCCCAAGCGTAGCGACGACATGCCTGAGGAATCCACGCTGGCGGCGGCGTCTTGAGATAAGCGCCCGCAGCACGGCTACGCTGAGGGCATGATGGCCAGCCGGGCTACGTATCAGGGACGGATCGCGAGCGTGACCCAGGTGACGCCGCTGGATCGCTCGTTTG
The DNA here is from genome assembly GCA_029259795.1 of Planctomycetota bacterium. Lineage (GTDB taxonomy): Bacteria > Planctomycetota > PLA2 > PLA2 > JAEUHO01 > JAHEIK01. The sequence goes on along the minus strand of JAJDEM010000310.1, from coordinate 1,277 downwards.
TGATCACCATGGATGCGCCGGCGGGGACCTTTGCCTATGCGCCCGGCCAGTTCGTGATCGTTGTCGATCCGGACGCTGCCAAGCCGCTTCGGCGCGCCTACTCGCTCTCGAGTGCCCCGGAAGAAGGCGAGGACCTGGTCGTCACCGTGCGTGACATGGGCAACTTCGGCCACGCGTTCTACGCGTTCACGGAAGGCAAGGCCCTCCTCGTCCAGGCACCCCAGGGTCGGTTTGTCCTGCCGCCCGATGAGGCGGCGCCCTTGGTGCTCGTTGCGGGGGGATCCGGCGTGACGCCCTTCCGTTCCTACCTGCGCCACCTCGAGCTTGTGGAACACGGCCGTCGCGTGTGGCTCTTCCAGAGCGCGCAGCAGCCGCCGGAGCTGGTCTTTCACGCGGAGTTCGCGCGCATTGCCGACGCGCCTTGGTTCACCTATGTGCCGACGGTGACCCGTGCCGCAGCAGCGGACCCGTGGAGTGGACGGCGCGGACGCATCGACGCCGCGTTGCTCGCTTCCGTGGGTGCCGCAGCGGACGCCGTCGCGTTCCATGCCTGTGGCCCTGGGGTGTTCGTCAAGAGCATGTTGGCCCTGGCCTCGGAGCTCGGCGTGCCAAAGGCCCAACAGAAGAAGGAGCAGTGGGGCTAGCCCGCCGGCGACTGACACAGGCCCTGCTGACAGGCCGCGCTTGCGTTCCACGTGGTCTTCACGGATCGTGACCTTGGCGGCTCGGCCGCCCACGGACGCAGCGTCGAACGACAGCGTGACGTCGCAGAAGGGATCCACGTGTCCGACCCGTCAGCACAGCTTGACTCTTTGGTGCCGGCCCAGATTGCGGAACGTGCGGAGGCGGTCGGTGCCCAGAAGTGCCGCCTTCCCTTTGCGAAGTTGCTGGTGCTCGGCGTCTTGGCAGGTGCCTTCATCTCGCTTGGCGCGGTGTTCTCCACGACGGTCGCCGCTGGCGACGGGCTGCCCTTCGGCCTTCAGCGCCTCCTGGTCGGCTTGACCTTCTGCCTCGGCCTGGTGCTCGTGGTGGCCGCCGGTGCGGAGCTCTTCACAGGCAACAACCTCATCGTGATGGCCTGGGCCCGTCGCCGCGTGAGTACAAGGGCGCTCCTGCGCAACTGGGGCATCGTCTACGTAGGCAATGCCATCGGTGCGCTGGGGACCGTCGGACTGGTCCTCCTGGCGCGGCACCACGAGATGGCGCAGGGGGGGGTCGGAGAAGCCGCCTTGAAGATCGCGGTGGCCAAGGTGCAGCTGCGCTTCGTGCAGGCGCTG
>JAJDEM010000309.1 GCA_029259795.1 Planctomycetota bacterium | reverse complement strand
CGAGGCCGAGTCGCCCAGCCCCTTGATGCGGTTGCGCGTGACGCGGATGCCCTTCGCAAGCTCGCTGTCTTCCGGACTGCTCTCCGGCAGCTCGCGGAACTTCATGCCGGCGGTGCCGAGGAAGCCCGAGAGCTGGCGATGGAAGTCGGCGATGTGCTGCTCGGTCGGCAGCACCGCCAGCTCACGCGGCTCATTGGCCTGGTACTGGAGGATCTCGTCCTCCAGCTTCGGGATCTTGCGTCGCTCGGTCTCCGCGGCCTGCAGGCGCAGGTCGAACGCGCCGATCTCGGCCTCGATCGACTCCACCTCGGTGCGATCCTGGTAGACCAGGAACAGCAAGCCGCCCGTAAGGAGGACGGCGACCCCGATGGTGAGGATCAGCAGCTTCTTTTCACTCAGGTTGGACACCAGCAGACTCCTAGGGCTTGCGCTTCTTGGACTTGCCCTTGCCGCCGAGTTCCGGCGGCCTCAGGCCCATCTCATAGGTGAAGACGCCCACGTGGGGCGGTACCAACTCCGCGCGGTTGCGCGAGCGCTGGCGCAGCATTTCGATATTCGGGTTGTTGATGGACAGGAAGTCCCGGAAGAACTCCGTCGACTGGCCGGTGCGCTCCGGATCGCCGGTAAGCGCCTTGTGGAACACGCTTCCCAGGGCCAACGCCTCGGCGTCGTTCGCCATGGCGAGGTAGCCCTCGAACTTGAAGTGGGCTGCCGGCTCGATCGTCTTGCTCTTCTTCTTGTTGCGTCGCGTCGGGCGTCGGCGCCGGACCGAGACGACCTTGACCGGCACTTCGCACTGCTCGAGCCACAGGGCCGACGTGTCGTCGACATCCCGGCTCGTCACGACGTCGAAGAACTGGTCGAGCTTGCGACTCCAGAGTGTCCGCGAGCGATTGATGGTCTGAATCGCAAAGCGACGCTGCTCGTAGGTGTCGATCTCGCGCTGCAGGCGCAGCGAGCGATCGCGCTGCATCTCGGAGCTGCGGACCTCCTCTTCGCGCGAACGGCGCAACTCGCGCACCTTCGTCAGCTCGATGAAGTGGGTGTAGGCGTAGGCGCCGCCCGCGCTGAGCACCATGACGATGCCCACCACGATGGCGGCGAAGCGTGCCACCGGCGTGCCGGTGCGCGGCCTGTACTCAGGCGGAAGCAGGTTGATCTGGATCATGACTACCGGTGCCTCTGGATTCGCGATGCCAAGCCGACCGCGACGGCGAGCTCGGGGACGTGCTGATTGAGCAGTTCGACATCGACGCTGCCCGCGGCGATGGGGAAGTCTCCGGTGGGATCCCACGACATCGTGGGCCGGTCGAACATGCGGCCGAGATCCTGCTCGAGCCCAACCAGGCGCGAGCCGCCTCCGCTGAGGAGGACCTCATCGATCCCGAGATCGAACTGGTTCTCGAAGTACTCGAAGGACAACTTCACCTCGGAGGCCAGGTCGTCGACCGCAGGGCTGATGGCGTGGCGTACGCGCTCGTACTCCTCGCCCGGCGTGCGCTTGAGGAGCTCGGCATCGCCGTTCGCAAGGCCCAGGCGGCTTGCGACCGCCGTCGTGAAGGTGGAGCCTGCGGTGTGGATCTCACGGGTGAACAGGGAGACGCCAGCGCGCATCAGGTTCACGCTCGTCTTGGTGGAGCCGACGTCGACCAGGGCGGTGACGCGCGGGCCTGCCGCCGGGTCCAGCCCAACAGCCAACTCGAAAGCGTTGCCCAGGGCGAAGACGTCGACGTCGACCAACTCGGGCTGAAGCCCGGCTGCTGCCAACACACGGAGCTGCTCGTCGACGATGGCGCGCTTGCAGGCGACCAGCAGCACACGCATCTCATTGCTGCCCAGGTTGCCGATGCCCTCGACCTCGAAGGGCTGGCAGTCCAGCACAACCTCGTCGACGTCAAACGGGATGTACTTGTCCGCCTCGTAGCGGATCGCATTGCGCAGGTCGTCCGGGGACATCTTGAACATCGTCAGGTAGCGGACGATGACGGAGCGCCCGGAGACCGACGTCACGACGCGGCGCGAGTGGAAGTCGTTGTCGCGCAGCAGGTCGAGCACCGTCTCCGGCACCGCCTCGGGGCTAGGCAACTCGGCGTAGCCGAAACCCGTGATCACGGGACCGTTGCTCCAGGTGAGTTCGACGGCCTTCACAGAGTGAGTGCCGACATCCAGGCCGATCAGGCTCTTGGCTCGTGTCAATCGCATGGTGTTCTCGGCTGCCCCCGCGGTGATAGTCCGCAGCCTCTTTCGACTCGCGCTCGGTCCCACCTTGAGCCCCATCCGGGCATGGTGTCGACATTCGTGAACGCGTACGCCTCGGGCCTGTCCGCAGCCTGGGCCGAGTTGGCTGGGGTCTACGCCCTGCGGCCGCAGAGGCCGCTTCAAAGCGCTACAGCCGGGGCCGATCGGTCTGCGACGCCCTGCGACGCCCAGGCTCGGGCGTCGCTGGGCTTGGGGCGACCCGGCGGGCTAGCCCGCGCCGATCGGCGTGACCCGCTCGCGCAGCCGGGCCTCGATCTCGCCTGCGGTGCCCAGACGGAGGCAATCGGCGGCGATCCGGCGGGCCTCGATCAGCGTCAGGCTCCGCAGCAGGCGCCGCACACGCGGAATGTAGGTCGGTGTCAGGCTGAACTCGCGCAGGCCCATGCCGAGGAGCAGGACGGCGTAGATCGACTGCCCCCCCATCTCCCCGCACATCGAGACGGGAATCCCGGCCGCGCGGGCACCCTCGATCGTCGTTTGCAGCAAGCGCAGGAGGCTCGGGTGCGTGGGCCGGAAGAACGGCTCCATCCGCGGGTTGAGCCGATCCACCGCGAGGTTGTACTGGATCAGGTCGTTCGTACCGACGGAGAAGAAGTCCACCTCGCGGGCGAGGACGTCGGCCATGACGGCGGCCGCGGGAATCTCGATCATCACGCCGACCGGCGGCCGGGGCTCGTGGTTCGTGCCTGCGGCGGCCAGTTGCGCGGCAGCCTCGTCGATCAAGGCCTTGGCGCGGCGCAGTTCTTCCAGGCCGGCCACCATGGGCAACATGATGCGGACATCGCCCTCCGCAGCGACACGCAGGATGGCGCGCAGCTGGAGCAGGAACTCGTCCGGATGTTCGAAGCACCAGCGCAGCGAACGAACCCCTAGCGCCGGATTGGGCTCCGGCTCCGCGGGAGCGAGCGGGCTCTCCTTGTCAGCCCCGAAGTCGTAGGTGCGGATGGTCAAGCGGCCCCCATCGAGGCGGCCCAGGGCGTCGCGGTAGGCGGCGAGGTGCTCGTCCTCCGTCGGGAGCGTGCCCCCGGCCTGGTAGAGGAACTCCGTGCGGTAGAGGCCGACGCCCTCCGCGCCGCGCTCCATGCCCGCGTCGACGTCGAAGGGGTACTCGATGTTGGCCAGGAGGGTGGCGCGGTGCCCGTCGATCGTCTCGGCGGGCAGGTCGCTCTCCTCGAGCAGGCTCGCCTCGAGACGCTCGTAGCGCAGGCCCAGCTCGACCGCGCGCTCCATGGCGGCGGCGTCCGGCTCGATCACGACACGCCCGGCGCTCCCCTCGACCCAGATCATCTGCCCCGGGGAGGCGGCCTCCGTGAGGCCGCGTACACCCATGACGCAGGGGATCTCCAGGGACTTGATGATCACGGCCGCGTGACCGGTGTGACCGCCCTGCTCGAGCGCGATGGCGGCGACGTTGCGCCCCCGCAGCTGCACCGCCTGCGTCGGGCTCAGGTCGCGAGCCACCACGACCACGGGGCCATCCGGCTGATCGTCCGGCAAGCCGTCGCCGCTCGCGCCGCTCAGGGCGCGGCTCAGGCGCCGGCCGATGTCGAGAACGTCTTTCGCGCGCAGGGACAGCACGGGATCCGATACCCGCGAGATCTTGGCGGCGGCCGCGTGCATCACGGTCTGGACGGCGTGCTCGGCGCTCGCGCCCTCGCGGATGGTCGCCTCGAGCTGCGGCAGGAAGTCCGTCAGCATCGCGCGGTGGGCAAAGAAGATCTGGGCGATGGCATCGCGGCTCGCTGCCAGGGAGTCGTGAAGCGACCCCAGGTCGCCAGAGGCCTGCTCGGCAGCCTCATGGAGCCGGCGCACCTCCGCGTCGACGTCCTTGGGCGGCATGGCGGCCGCCGCCCGGACGTCGGGCGACTCCTCGTAGAGCAGGGCACGACCGACCCCCGAGCCACCACTCACCGGAATGCCGGTGAGATCGAGCATCGAGGAACGCGGCCCCAACGGGCGCCCCCCACCAGCGGGAGCAGGGCGGGAGGGGTGCGAGTCAGGGGCCATGGGGGTCCACCGTACCCCGGCGGCGGTCATCGTAGGAGAGGCGGTGGCCAGCCGGTGCTCGGCCCATGGCAGCGGCTCCGCTGCGGGGCCTTCTGCCGTTGGGCGGGGTGGGCGCCCCGAGCGACAGACACCAACGCAGAGATCCGTGGTCGCAGCGCGCCCAACCCACAGCGGCCGATCCGTGAGGCCGCAGAGGGACGGGCTCCAACGAAGAGGGACCTGATGGCAGCGGC
>JAJDEM010000308.1 GCA_029259795.1 Planctomycetota bacterium | reverse complement strand
GAGCGAGAAGGCATTCGCGAGCGCGATTCCCGCGCGGCTGCGACGCCGCCTGATGCAGGGCCGCTTCGAGTCCGGCAAGGACATCGCTGCGCTTCGGCGGTTCGTACGCCTGACCCAGGTCCAGTTCGCGCAGGCCATGGGCATCAGCGTCCACACCCTGCGCAACTGGGAACAGGACCGGCGCAGGCCCGAGGGTCCGGCCATTGCCCTGCTGCGCATCGCGGCGCGGCACCCGAGGATCCTGCGGGAGAATCTTGAGTCCGCCGCCTGAGCACGGTGCCGGGTTCTCGTCTTCGACGCTCAGACTTGGACGGACGTGAATCCCGAAGAATCAAACCCGGCACCGTATCCCGGTGCTGACTGCCTGATCCAGGGGTTACGGAAGTTGGGACCGCAGACTCTCGATCTCTTCGGCCAGCTTGTAGACGAGTCGCTCCATGCGATCCAGCCTCTGGCGCGGGGTCGGATTCGGATCCTCAGCCGTGGTGAACGGTCCGTGGCTTCCACCCGACCGCTCCCCAGGAACTGAACCGGATCGGAGGACTTCCAATACGGCCCGCTGTGCTTCGCTGAGCTTGACGTCTAGGTCGCGGAGTACCTGTGCGGCGATGCCCTGCTCCTGCCCGATCATGCCGAGTAGCAGATGTTCGGTGCCGATGCTGGTGTGTCCAAGGTCAGCGGCCTCTTGAAGCGAACGCTCCAGTGCCCCCTTCGCCGCGACGGTGAAGGGAAGCTGGCCCATCGTGACGTCCTCAGTCCCATGGTCCGCGAGAGCCTCGACCATGGGCGGAATCGCATCCAGTTCGACGCCGAGCGCCCTGAGCGAGGCTGCTCCCAAGCCCGAACTCTCCCGCACTAGACCGAGCAGCAGGTGCTCGGTCCCGATGTAGTCGTGGCCGAGGCGCCGGGCTTCCTCGTGAGCGAAGTTCATCATCTCGCCAGCGCCATCCTTGAAGCGATCAAACATGCGCTGGATCCTAGGCGGGAGGATGCTCGCGAGTCGAGGGGCAGGCTCCCTGGGAAGCCGTGTCGGGTGCAGCTCCCACAACCCCAACCGGCCCACACCGGTACCCCGCAGCACTCCCTGTTGTGCGGAATCTGGCCATGCAGCGTCGCGGGGGTCCTCCGGGGGCCGGTTCCCGACGACCCGGAGTTGACTCCCAGGCCCCAGCAACTACCTTCTCCGCGACGAGTACCGCCCTGGTAGCTCAGTGGTAGAGCACGGCTTTCGTAAAGCCGGGGTCCGCAGTTCGAATCTGCGCCGGGGCTCCACTTCGCTTGTCCGCCTATGTCGGCCGCTGTGTCCCCTACGCCGAGGGCCAGTTCGAGAACACGCCGACGAACGCGATGCCGTTCAGCAGTGCGAGCAAGAGCCACGCCGTCACGCGCTTCGGCATCCGGTCATCCTTGGCGGCGAGGCCGAGGGCAAGCAGGCCGCCCACCAAGGACGCCAGCAGAAGCAAGGGCCACAGGCCGACCCAGGCGGACCACGCTCCCCGGCTCGACTCGTCGTTGTACTGGACGAGGGGGCGGACGTTCCCCGCGAAGCATAGGATCGAAGCCAACAGGCACGCGAGCGGTGCAGCCAACGCCACGTGCCCGAGCGACCTGCGCACCGGACCGCCGACTGGCTTGCGGAGGCGGCGCCAACAGAAGATCAGGATGGCCGCCGTCACGGCGATCCCCGCGATCGTTTCCACAGGTCCAAGGCGTCCGAGCCACATGGAGGCAAGGTAGCAGGCCCCGAACCTCCACCCTGGGACGGCGCGCGCGGCGCCAGGACCCCGAGGCGGGGTGGCGGCGTGCGAAAGAGAAGGGTAGGGGGGCGTGTCTTCCGCCGTTGCCGAGCCCGCGCCGCAGGTGCAAGATGGACGGCATCGTGAAACGCTTCGTCATTGCCGTCCTGTTCCCTGTCTTGCTTGGCATGACCGCGTGCGGGGAGCGGGGGGCACCGTCCACGGACGAGGCGGAGCAGCCGGGACCGTCGAAGGTCGTGGACCCATCCGCGCCGGCTGAGCCGCAGCGGGTGCAGATTCCGGACACGAAGGTTCCTCTCTTCGTTGAGGTGCGAGCCACCGGCCATGAGGTCAGCGCCGATCGCGCCGTCTCAGGCGCTGTTTCATGCGAGGCCAGCCTGTACTGGGGAGATGGGAAGAACGCCACCGACGAGGCTCCCTGGACCGGCTCCCTTCTGATGGGGAAGACAACCGAACTGACGTTTCACCTTGTGCTTCCCGTCACCAAGGTGGACTTCGAGTACGTGGTCGTCGGCGTCACTCCCCGGTCGACCAGCGCAGACGGGATTCGCTTCGACATCGAAACGATGTGCTACGCCTGCATTCGATAGAGCGTGCCCTCCGATGCTCGGTCCGGTCAGCGGGGCTAGAGCCCGGGTTCGCGCCGCGGGCGAGATTCGGAGCGCAGCGAACGCGTACGCGATCCGCGCCAGCCTCCGCCGTCGTTCGTTCGTACACTCGGGGCATGCACTGGGTCTTCGCCTACGGCTCCAACATGCACCTGCCCGATCTGCAGCGCTGGCTGCGTGAGCAGGGCTACGACCACCCCGGTCCGGCGCGTGTGGAGGTCGCCTCGATCCAGGACTTCGAGCTCGCCTGGAACTACCGCTCCGCTTCACGCGGTGGCGGCGCGGCCAACGCCATGCCGCGGGTTGGGCGTGCGCTGCGCGGGTTGGCCTTGGAGGTCGATGAGGCGTTGCTGATGGCGATCGACGAGAAGGAGGGGCATCCGGTTCGCTACGACCGCGGCGAGGCACCCGTGAGCGCCGAGTTGGTACGCGCCGGGGGTCGCATCGCGGCGTGGCTCTACCGTGTCACGCCCGCGTTCGAGGCACCCTCCCGCGTCGCGCCGCGCCGCGCCTACCTCGACTTGATCCTGGAAGCCGCCGCGCACCACGATCTCGGGCAGGACTATGTGACGCAGCTGCACGCCACGCCCGTCGTGGAGGAGTAGCCGCCTCGGCTGTGGCTCTCGTGCTCCGGTATCGGCGCGGGTTGCGTGTGCACGATCGACTCCGGGCGTATCGTCGTTGGCGCATGACCTGGCCCTTCCAAGACGCAACCAACACCGCCGTGTTCACAAGCCGCCGCATCGTCGACGGCGAGGCGTGGGTCTACTACGTCACCCACGACGAGGACGATGGCTCGTGGCAGTTTCATCCGCACAGCGGTCCAACCTCCGAGGCTGAAGCCTGTGTTGTCGGGTTGGGAAGCATGCTGAACCTCGAGCCCCGAATCGCCGAGTTGGCGGATCTGCCCTTAGGGTGGCATGCTTGGCGGAAGACGCCGGACGGCCCGTGCCAGCGGGCGCCGCACGAGAAGTAGACCGAGCGCACTCGGCCCCGCGCTCCCGCACGAACGGCGCTCGCCACGCGCAGGGTCCCGCGCGGCGGGCTCGCCCGCTTTGGGCTGCGGTGGCCGCCGGGTCCCTGGGACCCTAGGCCACGTTGTGCATGTGCACGTCCTGCTGCGGGAACGGGATGCTGATGCCTGCCGCGTCGAAGCGCAGCTTGATCTGCTCGGTCACGCCGCTGTAGCAGGCCCAGTAGTCCTTGGTCTTGCACCAGGGACGTACGTTGAAGTTCACGCTGCTGTCAGCCAACGCGATCATCGCGACGGCCGGCGCCGGGTCCTTGAGCACCAGCGGGTGCGTCGCGAGGATGTTCTCGAGGATCTCCTTCGCCTGGGCCGTGTCGTCGCCGTAGCCGATGCCCGCGACGAGGTCGACGCGACGCGTCTTGTTGCCGCTGAGGTTCGTAATGACACTCCCGGTGATGTTGCCATTCGGCACGATCACCATCTTGTTGTCCGGCGTGTTGAGCACGGTGTTGAAGATCTGGATGTCGCGCACGGTGCCTGTGATGCCGCCGGCTTCGATCAGGTCACCGAGCTTGAAGGGGCGGAAGAGGATGAGCATGACGCCTGCTGCGAAGTTGCCGAGCGAGCCCTGCAGGGCAAACCCAATCGCGAGACCCGCCGTGGCGATGATCGCGACGAGAGAGTCCGTCTTCACGCCGAGCTTGCCGAGTGCGGCGATGACGACGAAGGCCATCAGGCCGGCGTAGGCGATGTTCGAGACGAACACGCGCAGGGTCTCATCGACCTTGCTGCGCTTCATGGCGCCCACCAGGATGGCGCGCGCAATCTTCGCTGCGATCTTGCCGAGGAGGAAGATGCCGAACGCCCAGACGATGTTCGGGGCCCAGAGGATGACTTGTTCCGTGATCTTCTCGAGCAAGGCTTGCCAGTTGATGTCCATGCGACGCTCCGTTTCGGGTCGGTTGGGGGGCTGTGCGGCACGCGGCCGTGGGGGCGGCAGCGCGACGCGGTCGGAATCTGCGCACCCGGGCGGGCCGAGTGGGTGGCCGGAGAGGGTAGGGGCGCGGGTTGATCCGTCCTCGGAAGTTGCGGGGGGCTTGGTGGGTCGCGCCTGCGTGGGGGGGGGCGCTATGCCGCGAGAGCGTCGCGCGTATGCTGCGCGAACTCGGCTCGACCTGAGTTGCCCAACCGGTTGCAGGGGATCCTGTTGTTCCAGCGCTTTACCCCAGAGGCCCGCCGGGCACTTGACGGCTGCTTCCGGCGCGCCGAGACGGCGCGCGCGGGCACGGATCACCTGCTCTTGGGCTTGCTCGAGGAGTGGTCGGATGTGGCTGCGGCCGTCGCGGAGGACCTGGGGCTCCACCTGCCGGCGTTGCGAGCGGGGGTCGAGCGCCTCCTGCGCCCGGGCCAGCCGATCGCGCGGGACTGCGAGCGGTCCTACACGCCGGGGGCTCGCCGCGCGCTGATGTTCGCCCAGGAGGAGGCGTGGCGCCTGGACGATGCCTGCATTGGAACCGAGCACCTCCTGCTCGGCTTGACTCGAGAGTCCGACGGCAGCGCGGGACGGGTCCTGCGAGCCACAGGCGTGCGCCTCGATGAGTTGCGCTAGCGGATCGTGCAGGTCAGGTCGCGACCGCTACCGGACGAGGATCCCGGGAGATCGGAGCTGAGCGCGTAGGGCGGTGAGAAGGCGCAGGTTGACACGCGCCCGCCGGCCGGGAACCCTCGGGGCATGTGGGAAGAGGTCGTGCTGATCGCCGTGGTGTTCGCGTTCTTTGCGGTCGACGCTGTGTGGGCGCTACGGGCCGGACCCGCGGGTTTGGCCAAGCGGCGGCGGCCCCCGGATCGCCCGGCGCCTCGTTGGTGGTGGACGACCATCCTCCTGCACGTCGTCTTGGTCGCGAGCTATGCGTGCGGCCTGTGGACCTGGGAGTCGGTTGGACTCCAGACGCGCCTGTGGGAGTGGTCGGTCGGCGCAGGCCTCTTCGCATACCTCCTCTGCGCGACCCTGCTTCAGCCCCTGATCTTCATGGGGAACCCGGCGCAGCCAGCGGCCCAGATTCGACAAGCGTGGCGCTTGAGTGCCCGCTCCGTCGCAGCTGCGTGGCCGCGCTCGCAACGCGGCAAGGTCCTCTGCGCGGGCTTGGGCCTCGTGGCCGTCCCTGCGCGCGTCATCGCGTTCTACGGCATCCTCGTCGTCAGCGTCTCGGACGTGCTGGGAACGGTCCTCGCGGGTTCGCTCCTTGGCGGTGTGATGATGGTGGCGGATGCGGCGCGGTTCCCTCGACGGCAGGCCATCTGGCTGCTGCTGCTCTACCTCGCGGCGCTCGGCTTGCTCTTCGCAGGGCCGGGCCTGCTCGCGGTGTTGGTCTGCTGCCTCTGTGGCGCCATCCAGGGCAATCGACTGGGGGCCCACGTCGAGGCGCTCAGGGCCTACCGGCGACGGACGCAAGCCGCGGTGGCTCGCGGTAGTTGAGGGGCGCGCCAGGGCGGGCCTTCGGCTGCCGCACGTCCTGGGCGCGATCGCCAAGCTCGCGCGTGGGGCCCACCGGTCATCGTCGTGTTCACGGAATGGCTGGCCGTCTTCGATGATGGGGGCCCGCCGTACCTGACGTTGTCCGGCGACCTTCTGAGGCTGGGCGTGCCCGAGGTAGGCGATGCGCGATTCGCCCTCATCAGCATGGGCGAGGACGGGGAGCCGGGAACGGTTGACGACATCGTGGTCCTCGGTCGTTCGCGGTCTCCCTAGCGACCGTCTTCGACCTTGTCGCCGGGCTCGATAGGGCCCTTCGCCAGCGAGAGGATGGAGCGGGCGCTGGCGCGGTAGCTCCTGACGGTTAGGACGCGCAGCATCGCGACGTACTCCCCGTCGCGGCTGACGATGTA
>JAJDEM010000307.1 GCA_029259795.1 Planctomycetota bacterium | reverse complement strand
CTTCGATGAGGAGGACCTCTGCGTCCTGCGCGCGGTCGCCGACGGCTTTGGCGGGCTGATCGAAGCCTCGTAGGCCCGCGTTGGCGATGCCCACACCGCGTGGGTAGCATTCCTACGCATGACACGCCTGCGAGCGAGCTTCCGCGCCGCCTGGTCGCACGGCCCCGTGCGGCCTGCGGGGCTGCTCGTCGTGCTCTTGGCCGCCGCGGCGGGCGCCCGCCCCGCCGTCGCCGAGGAAGCCCGCGATCTACGCTTCCCCGAGACGCCCGTGGCAAGCCGCCAGGTAGGCGGCAAGGCCAAGACCCAGAAGACGCATGACTTCGGCACGGTGGCGCAGCACGCCGAGCTGACGGCGAGCATCCCCTACCGCAACGCCGGCAAGGCCCCTCTCGAGGGGCTCCGTGTGAAGTCGGGCTGCAGCTGCTTCGGCGCGACGCTCTCCCACACCGCGCTTGCCCCAGGGGCCGCCGGCACGCTCACGGTGCGATTTCGCAGCGGGACGATCAAGGGCGCCGTCAACAAGGCCCTGCGGCTGCTCTATCGCACGGCCTCGGGCCAGACCATGACGGAGCTTCGGATCGCCGCCAACGTCACGGCCGGCATCCTCGTCGAGCGGGCCTGGTTCGGTCAGGTCCGTGCTGGCAGCAAGCCGACGGCCTCGGCGCCGATCAGCTGGTTCGAGGGCGTCGGCACCCCCTTCAAGATCACGAAGATCGAGGTGCCTGGTCCGAAGGTGGCCACGCGCATCGAGCCGTACGCCGTTCGCGAGCCCTTGCTCAACGAAGACGGCACGCCCGTCTTCAAGGACCAGATGCCCGTCCTCAAGGACGGCAAGCCCGTCTTCAAGGACGGCGCCCCTGTCCTGAGGGGTCGCGAACCGCTCCTCAAGGATGGGAGGCCCGTGCTCAAGAACGGCAAGCCCATCTTCAAGCCTCGGGAGCCCGTCTTGGTCACCACCTACCGCGGCTGGACGGTGCACTACACGTTCCTCGAAGCCCCGCCCAAGGGCGTGTACTCACGGCGCGCGACCCTGCACACGACCCACCCCAAGCACCCCACGGTCACCGTGCCGCTGAGCGCGACGGTCGTCGGCGCCTTGTGGGTCCAGACCTCGCGCGTCTACCTGGGGCTGATCCCCGCCGGTCGTGAGCGCAGCGCCTCGGTCGCCATCAAGGGCAGCGGCAAGGATCCGCCGCCACTGACCGGGGTCGAGGCGAAAACGCGCAAGGGCGTGCTGCGGGTTTCGGTGACGGACGGCTTCGATCCCTTCAAGGGGCCGCACAAGGTCATCACGGTCCACGTGCCGGCGGGGGTCGAACCTGGCCCCCTCGATGACGTCCTCGAGATCCGCGCCTCGGGTATCGGGGGGGAAGTCACGGAGATCCAGATCGTCGGCCGCATCTACAAGCCTCAGGGCCCGGCGCCGAAACGGGCGAAGCGCGGGCAGTAGTCCCCGCGCCTTGCGCCAGTAGGATGGCCGCCATGCATCGCTTCGCTCTCCCGCTGCTCGTCCTCGGCCTGCTTGGTCTCGCCGAACTGGCAGGACCGTCCGGCCTCACGCCCCTACGCCGCTGTGCCGCGGAGGACCCGGCTCCGGTCCGGCCCAAGCGCGGTCGCCACTTGGACCTCACGGCCGACCGCTACGCGCACGATTTCGGCTTCGTGGAACAAGACGCCAAGGTCGTCACGAAGTTCACCTACACCAACACGGGCAAGGCCGCCGTCGGCGGCATTCGCGCGCACGGGGAGTGCGGCTGCAACGTCGTCGACGCGAGCCACAAGGAGCTGAAGCCTGGCGAGAGCGGCACGCTCACGGTGGAGTTCAACACGTACACCCTCGGCGGTCGCCTGCGCAAGCGCGTCCATCTCACCTCGAGCGACTTCCGCCGCGGGGAGATCCTCTTCGTCCTCGACATTGCGATCATGAAGGGCCTGGTCGTGCGCCCGCCCGGCGTTTCCTACCGCGACGTTCCGAAGAACAGCACCCCCACCAAGTCGTTCTACCTCCGGTGGTACGAAGGACAGGGCGAGCCCTTCAAGATCACCTCGGTCTCGGTGCCTGGGTTCGAGAAGGACTTTCAGATCGCCATCAAGCCGTGGAAGAGCGAGAAGGACCCCAAGTGGCAAGGTTGGCAGGTCGACGTGCAGCTGTTGAAGAAGCTGCCGCTCGGCATGTTCTCGGCGACGGCGCTCGTCCGCACGACGCATCCGAAGCGCAGTCGGCTCACGCTGCCGCTCAGCGCCAATGTCGTCGGCAAGATCTGGATGCAGGCACGGGCGTTCAGCTTCGGCACGGTACGGCTTCCGTCGGAGAAGCACTCGACCCTCAAGTTCAAGGCCTACACCAAGGACGTGAAGTTCGGCACGCTCCGAACCGTCTCGCGCCTCGGCAAGGTCCTCGTCGAGGTCATCCCCGATCCCTACATGGCCAAGCTTGGCATGTGGAAGATGATCGCCCGCGTCGCCGACGATGCTCCGCTCGGCTCCCTCGAGGATGAGGTGATCGAACTGCACACGGGTGTGCCCGGGGAGGAGATCGTGCTGCTGAAGGTGCGCGGCCACGTGCTCGCCCCCAAGGAGGACGCGCCCGCCAAGGCGGACGCCCCCGCAAAGGCCAGCGAGGAAAAGAAGAGCGCGGCCCCGTCGGTGAGCGGCAGCGATGGGCGCTGAAGACGGCCCGGTCCGGAGCCGCGAAGGGCGCAAGGAGCGCCCCCGCAAGAAGGGCAAGGGCGTACTCATCGTCTTCCTGCTGCTGATCGCCGCCCCCGCGGCCTTGGGTGGCTGGTACGCCCTCCAGCCTGCCGACAAGCAGGAGCAGATTCGCGCGAAGGTGCCCGCCGGCTGGGAAGACCGCGCCATCAAGGCAGGCGCCTGCATCGCCGCGTTGTTCGTCATGGCCAAGGTGGTGCTCCCCCTGCTGCACGGCGCGGTCGGCGGACTGTCCCGTGCCCTGGGCGCGATGCGCTCGCGCCCCGTGTGGCTCCGCGTGCTGCTGTTTCCCTTCGAGCTGATTCTCTGGCTGCTCTACACCGTGGCCCGCCTGGGATTCGTTGCCGACGCGATCCTGATCATTGGGCTCTGCGTGCTCTCGCTCGCGCTGGTGGCGCGCATCCTCAAAGACGACCTCTTCACGACCTACCTGCCAGAGATCCTGAGGTAGCGTGAGCGCAGCGACGATCCACCTCGGCCTCGTGCAGACGCACGCCGACCCCACGCAGGCGGCCAACCTGGCGCGCACGCTCGCGCTCATCGAGCAGGCCGCCGACGAAGGCGCGGAGGTCGTCTGCACCCAAGAGCTCTTCCTCTCGCCCTACTTCTGCCAGACGGAGGACGATACGCACTTCGCGCTTGCCGAGACGATCCCCGGCCCCACCACGGACGCCCTCGCGGCGGTCGCCAAGGCGCGCGGCATCGTGATTGTCGCAAGCCTGTTCGAGCGGCGCGCGCCGGGGCTCTTCCACAACACCGCGATCGTGCTGGACGCGGACGGCTCCCTGGCCGGCCGCTACCGCAAGATGCACATCCCGGATGACCCGCGCTTCTACGAGAAGTACTACTTCACGCCGGGTGACCTGGGCTTCGGCGCGGTCGACACGCAGAAGGGGCGCATCGGCGTCCTCATCTGCTGGGACCAGTGGTACCCGGAGGCCGCGCGCCTGACCGCGATGGCCGGGGCCGAGATCATCGTGTATCCGACGGCGATCGGCACGTGGTCGGGCGAGCTCGAGCTGCAGCCCGCCCAGCATGACGCCTGGCACACCGTCCAGCGCTCGCATGCCATCACCAACGGCGTCTTCGTGGCCGCGGTCAACCGCATCGGCACGGAGGACGAGCTCGAGTTCTGGGGCCGCTCGTTCGTCGCAGCGCCCGATGGCAGCATTCTCGCGGCCGCGGACACACAGGAGTCCGTCCTCGTCGTGGCGTGCGAGCGCGCCCAGATCGATCGCGCACGCGAAGGCTGGCCCTTCCTGCGCGATCGGCGCATCGACGCGTACGGCGACCTCAGCAAGCGCTGGCGCGATGACGCCTGATGGCCGAGGAGGCGTAGTGGACGAGGCCGACCCCCAGGCGCCCGACCCGACCCCTCGCGGTCGGGGCTTTCGCTGGCCCGCGGAGTGGGAGCCGCACGAGGCCACCCTGCTCGCCTGGCCGCATGACCCCACGACGTTTCCCACCGGGGTCGAGCACGCCGAGGACGTCTTCGCAACGTTCGCCGCGACGATCAGCCGGGGCGAGTTGGTGCATCTGCTCGTAAACGACGAGGCCATGGAGCAACGCGCCGCGGCCAAGCTCATCGAGGCCGGCGCCGAGGACGTGCAGCTGCACCTCCTCGAGACCGCCGACGTGTGGTTTCGCGACTACGGCCCGATCACCCTCGTGAAGCCGAAGGGCAAGAAGCATCACACGCGCATGGCCATGGACTTCACGTTCAACGCCTGGGGCGGGAAGTACGAGGAGCTCCTTGCTGACGACACGGTCCCGGTGCGCCTCCAGGACGAGCTCGGCATCGAGTTGCTCGGAACGGACCTGGTCCTCGAGGGCGGCAGCATCGAGGGCGACGGCGAAGGCACCGTACTCACGACCGAGCAATGCCTGCTGAATCCGAACCGCAATCCCGACCTCGACCAGGCCTCCCTCGAGGAGGCGCTGGGGCTCTTCCTTGGGACGGACAAGGTGCTCTGGCTTGGCGAGGGCATCGCGGGCGACGACACAGACGGCCATATCGACGACATCACGCGATTTGTCGGACCGGGACGTGTGGTGACCGCAGTCCAGCCCGACACGTCCGATCCCGACCACGCTCCGCTCGCCGCCAACCGGGAGCGCCTACGCAGCATGACGGACGCCCGGGGGCGTAAGCTCGAGATCATCGAGCTCCCGATGCCCATGCCGCTCACGACCGCTTCCGGCGACCGGCTGCCGGCCTCGTACGCGAACTTCTACATTTGCAATCATGCCGTGTGCGTGCCGACGTTCGGCTCGGCGAACGACGACCGGGCGCTGGAGGTTCTCGCGGCCTGCTTCCCGGAGCGCGAGGTCGTCGGCATCCGCAGCGAGCACCTCGTCCACGGCCTGGGCACGCTGCACTGCATCACCCAGCAGGTGCCCTGGTAGCACCGTAGCGCGGCTACCACTTGCCCGCCTTGCCGTCCTCGCCCTTGCTGTCCTCGTCGTCTTCGCTGTCCTCGAGCTTCGCGGCTTCGCGTTCGAGCAGCGCAGAGCCGGCCTTGTAGGCCCGCACCCAGTTGCGCAGCAGCTGGGCGTAGTGGGACGACGAGTCTCCGTCGTAGCGCTCCGCCTCCGCGCGGGCCTTGCGTAGTGCGGCCAGCAGCTTCTCGGCGGGCTCGCGCAGCAGGTGATCCTTCGCGAGGGCGTCGATCTTCTCGGCGATCGCCAGCTCCTCTTGCGCCTGCATGGCCGCAGCCAGGACCTGCAGCGCGAGCATCTGTTCGCGCAGCGTCTCGCGGGTCGTGTCGATGAGCTGCTGGCTCTGCTCGATCTTCTTCTGGCGGTCCTTGAGCTCCTCACGCCGCTTCTCGCAGTTCAAGCACTCCCCGCGTCGCCAGCCCCAGCCGAGGCGGTACCGGCGCATGAGATTCCAGTAGGTGTTCACCTCGAGATGGCGGAAGCGAATGCCGATCCGCTGGCGGTAGACGACTCCGCTATGCCAGCGGCTGTAGGGGTGGCCGTAGCCGGTGTACACGCTGTCGTAGACGCGATTGCCGCTCGTCTGGAGCTTGCCACCACGATCGCGCAGCACGACCTTGTCGTAGCGGCTGTACGCCCCGTGCAGCTCTGTGATGAGGCCGCCCAGCTCACGCACGAACGTCGACCACGCCTCGGACTTCACACGGACCGGCGTGCCGTCCTCCGGCAACCAGTACTTACGCTTCATGAGGCGGTCCAAGCGGCCAGTCATCCGCCGAGCCCGCGGGCGCAGCACGGCGCTCCACACCTCGTAGACGGCTTGGTTGGTCCCGTCCTTCGGCGGAGGGCGTTCGTGATCAACGACCCACTCGCGGTAGGAGGCAAGGTAGGCGATCGGATCCTCGGGCTCCGCCTTCTCTGCCAGGTGCTTCTCTTGAAGCTCCGTGATCGGCGACGGTGCCTTGCCATGAGCGGGCTCCTTGCCCGCCTTCTTCGGCTGCTCGTCCTCAGCGCGGACGGAACTGCCAATCAGCAGGAGGGCGAGCCCCAGCAGGACCGGCAACAGGCGGAGGGGAATGGTAGGCATGGCGGCTCCTCGCGGGCGGGGCGTCCCACGATAGCGGGAAATGCGCGGAGCCACGGCCAGGCGGCGCCATCGGTGGGCTCGCAGCGCTCGGGGTCGTAGGCTCTTGCCATGGCCAAGAGCAGATCACTGTTGAAGGGTCGCAGGGTGGTGATCACTGCGGGGCCGACGCGCGAGTACCTGGATGACATCCGCTTCCTGAGCAATGAGTCAACGGGCCGCATGGGCCATGCCCTGGCGCGCCTCGCGAGCCGCCGCGGGGCACGCGTCACCCTCGTGCTGGGCCCGTGCAGCCTGCCGTCGCTGGACGGTGTCCGGGTGGTGCCTGTGGTGTCGACGAGGGACTTGCTCGTAGCTACGCGCGCCGCTGCGGCGGACGCCGACATCGTCTTGTTCGCCGCCGCGCCGTCGGACTTCCGGCCGCGCACGCGACGCAAGGGCAAGCCCGGCCGCGAGGCGACGGGGGCGATAGCCCTCGATCTCGTGGCGACCCCGGATGTGGCCGCAGCCCTTGGCCGAGGCAAGGGGCAGCGCCTGCATGTCGGATTCGCGCTCGAGGTTGGTGGCGGGGAGGCACGCGCACGCCGCAAGCTCGCTCGCAAGCGCCTGGACGCGATCGTACTGAACGGCCCCGCGAACTTCGGCGCCGGCGGCGGCGAAGCCCACTGGCTTCCCCGCGGTGAACCTGCGGTGGCACTCCGGACGTCCTCGAAGGCAGTCCTCGCCCGCGGCATCCTCGATCGGGTCGAGCGCCTGCTCGCGCGCAGGTAGCATCCGCGCATGGAGCTGGCTTCCCTGATCGACGCCCTCGCGCGTCCCGGCGCGCTGGTCCCGGGCGAGACCCCGGCGATCATCCAGACGCACATCAGCGTCGTGTTCCTCACGAGCGAGCGCGCCTTCAAGATCAAGAAGCCCATTCAGCTCTGGGGCTTCCTCGACTACGGCACCCTCGAGGCCCGCAAGCACTGGTGCGAGGAGGAGGTCCGGCTCAACCGGCGGCTGGCGCCCGATCTCTACCTCGGCGTCGAGCCCATCACAGAGACACCGGACGGCCTCGCCGTCGGTGGCGCGGGCGCCGTCGTGGAGTACGCCGTGCTCATGCGGCGGCTGAAGCCCGGCGTCACACTGCTCGAGCGCTTGGGGGCAGGCACCCTCGAAGCCACAGATCTGGAGGCGACCGGCCGCGCGCTCGCGGCGTTCCAGGCCGAGCACCGTCTGGGGAGCGCCGACGCGCAGAACGGTCTCCCAGCCCGGCTCGGCCGAACGATCCAAGCCAACTTCCGGGGCTCCGCGGCGGGCATGCCGGATCCCTTCCCGCCACGGGTGCACGAGGGCGTGCGCACCAGGATCTTCCGCAGGCTCTGGCGCGCGCGGGGACGCATGCGGCGACGCGTGAGGCGGGGCCTGATGACGGACGGCCACGGCGACATCCGCTTGGAGCATGTGATCCGGGAGGAAGGCCGCACGAACATCATGGACTGCTGCGAGTTCAGCCCGACCTTGCGGCACATCGACCCGCTCTCGGACGCGGCGTTCCTCTCCATGGACCTGATCGTGCGCGGCCGACCGGACCTGGCCACCGCGTTCGAGCAAGCGTATCTCGCCGTCGCAGGCGACAGCGACGCACCGCACCTGCTCCCGCTCTACCGGGCCTACCGCGCGCATGTGCGCGCGATGGTCGACGAGCAGAGCCTGCGCGCTGCCGAGGTACCCGCCGACGTCAAGGCGCAGAAGGCTCTCGGCGCGCGGCGTACTCTCGCCCTGGCCTGGACCCAGGCGCGAACGGGTGCCATCCCGCCCATCATCGTGCTGCGCGGCGCGGCGGGCGTCGGCAAGAGCTGGCTGGCCACACGCATCGCGCCCTGGCTGGGCGCGGACATCATCCGCAGCGATGTCGTTCGCAAGGAACTGCTCGACATGGACCCGACCTGGCGGCCCGACGCCGCGGAGCGCGGCGAGGTCTACGGCGCGGCGATGCACGAGCGTACGTACCGGGCTGTGCTCGTGCGGGCGGGCGATAGCGTCGCGGCGGGCCGGGCGGCAATCCTCGACGCGACGTACCTACGCAAGTTCACGCGTGTCGAGGTGCGCGAGTACGCCCAGGCGCTGGGTGCGCCGTACGCCGTGCTGAATGTCACCTGCGATCCCGACGTGGTGCGCCAGCGCCTGATCGAGCGCGCCCGGCGCAATGACGACGCGAGCGACGCAGACCAGGCGATCTACGACGAGATGATGCGTACCGCGGAGCCGCTGGACGGGGACGAAGCACACGAGTTCGCGTCCCACGCCTCGGGCTCCGAGCCCGAGCACTGCGTCCTCGCGCTACTCGACGTCCTGGAGCGTCAACTCGACGCCGGTCATGAGAGGCTGGGGCCCGAGACCCCGCGTCCGGAGGCTTGATGATCGACTTTGCTGCGCTGGCCGAGCCCGTTGAGCGTGCCCTGCGGGGCACCCGCGAGACGGTCCTCGCCGCCTATCGCGCGACGGCCGAGGACGAGCGGTTCAAGGACGACGGGAGCGCCGTGACCGATCTCGATCTGGCGCTCGAAGCACAGATCGGCGCGGCGCTGCTTCCGCTGGATGCGCGCTACGGGCTGCACGGCGAGGAGTCCGGCCTGATGCGGGAGGGCTCCCCCACCTGGCACCTCGACCCCGTCGACGGCACCGCGAACTTCGCGCGCCGGATCGGCATCTTCGGCTCCCAGGTCGTCTTGGTGGACGGCATCGAGCCCCTCTTCGCGGCGGTCTACGAGCCGCTGCTCGATGAGTTCACCTGGGCCGCCCGTGGCGCCGGCACCTGGCACGAAGGCCGGCGCGTCCAGATGCCGGACCGACCGCCGAAGCACGCCGTGCTCTACACAGACATCGCGCGCTCGGGCCTGTTTCAGGAGCGCCCCAGCCTGATCATGGATCTGCGCCGCGAGTCCTACAAGACGCGCGCTCTCGGCTCCATCGCCATCCACCTCCGCGACGTGGCCATCGGCTCCGCCGACGGTTACCTGGGCGGGCGCCAGCAGGTCACGCCGTTCCACGACCTCGGGCCAGGGACGCTACTCGTCCGCGAAGCCGGCGGGCTCGTCACCGACGCCCACGGGACCGACGCCATGATCGACCGTCGCCTCGTCATTGCGGGCGCCCCGCAAGTCCATCGCTGGCTTTCCCAGCGACTGTCAAGCTAAGATCTCCGCCATGGACGTACTGGTCATCACATTCGACGGCGAGATCTCGGACTTCCCGGTCCTGATCCAGTCAGTCGACAACCTCATCGCGGACGGCACACGCCACCTGGCCATTGATCTGCACACGCTGCCGTTCATCAACTCGGCCGCGCTGGGCTACCTGGTGAAGGCTCGGGCCAACCTCGAGAAGCTCGAGGGCGAGATGGCCCTCGCGCGCGTGCAGCCTGCGATCAAGAACATCCTCGAGATGACCGGCCTCGATGTCGTCTTCCCGAGCTTTGACACCATCGAGGAAGCCGTCGGCTACCTCGGCGGCGACGCCAGCAGCAGCAGCCCCGCCGAGGGCAAGCGCGCCGTGCGCCATTCGACCTGGCGCTAGCTGACGCGGATCTTCGCTCGCTGGCGCGGATCTTCGCTCGCTGGCGCGAGTGCTTGCGCGCGCTGAGGCGAGTCAGTCCTGCTCTGGGATTGGTACGCGGCGGTCGAAGACCAGCGTGCGATCAAGCCGAGCATCGAGGGACTCCAGGATCACGTCGTAGCCGCGCTTGGGCCGGCCACGATAGACCTCCTTGCCCGCGACCTTGAGCACGACCTCCTTCTTCGGGTCGGCCATGCGGTCGTTGAGGTAGACGGTGAAGTCCTCCGGGAACGCGAGGGCGGCCTCCAGGTCGACGATGTGCTCACCTTCGGTCTGGGAACGTGTCGCGTAGACGATCATCCGATCCGTCGGCTGCGCGCAGTGCAGCCAGTACATCCACTTCTTCCAGCGACGCGTCGCCTTGCCATCGTCGTCCT
>JAJDEM010000306.1 GCA_029259795.1 Planctomycetota bacterium | reverse complement strand
ACGCTGCACGATCTGCTCGCCTTGAGTCCCGACCGAGCGGAGAGCCATTTCCACCTCGGCGCCGCCGACGAGATTCTCGGCGAGAACGCCGAGGACCTGCCCGCGTCCGAGGGTGCTGCGCTGCGTTGGCGCCATCTTGGTGCGCTCGATGCCGCGGCCCGCCGGGGCGAGCGCGAGCGCGTCACCGAACTCATCGACGACGAGCACTTCGAGGAGTGCCTTGGTCAGCCCGAGGGGCGCGTGGCGCTCCGGGCCGTCGGACGCCTGCTGCTTCGCGGTGGTCACGACGAGCGCGTCTTTGCGTGGTACGTCAAGCATCTCGAGGCACTCGGCGACGAGGACGACGGCAGCCGTCGCGATGCAGAGTTCCTCCTGGAGGAGGCCCTGCGTCGGGCGGACCGCTACGAGCGTGGCGAGCGCAATGAAGACGCCGCCATCGAGCGCCTCAACCGCGCGGCCGCGTTTGCCGGGGATGCAGCCCTCGAGCCCCGCGCCCGGGCCAAGGTCGATCGCAAGATGGGCCGCGTCCACCAACTCGGGGCACGCTGGGACGACGCGGCCGCGTGCTATGGCCGCGCCCTCGAGAACCTGCCCGAAGACGATCCCTACCGCAGCGTCTTGGTGGGCGACCTCGCCCTCGCGACGCTGGGCGTGCGCGGCACGCTCGACCTGCTTCCGCAGGAAGACCGTGAGACGCGTGACGCGGCTCGCGAGATCCTCGTCGGCGAAGCCGATGGCGGGGAGGGTCGCTCCTACAACGCGATCTACACCCTCGGCATGCTGTATTACGAGGCCGGTGATCATCAGGAGGCCGCGAAGTGCTTCCGTGAAGCCGACCAGTTGATGCGCGACAACCGCGCCAAGGCGCGCATCGTGCACGCCCGGTCGCGCTTCTTCCTCGGTCACTGCATGCTCGAGCTGGAGGCCGAGGGCGACGAGCTCGAGGAGGCGGCCGGCTACATCAAGAAGGATGCCGGTCCGTCCAACCTGGATGCCGAGATCAAGGAGCCGATCTTCGACGCGCTGCTCGCAGCCATGCCGGACGCCCGCTTGCCTGGCAGCCGGGGTCGTGGTCGGGGCCGCGGTCGCGGCCGCGGTCGCGGTCGTGATGACGATCGGGACGATGCGGGCCGGGGAGATGGCCGCGATGGTGATCGCGATGGGGGCCGCGGTGGTCGTCGTCCGAGTGCGGCTGACGAGGTTGCCGAGGCGCGGCGCTTGGTCGCCGAGGATCCCCACGCAGCCCTCGAGCACGTCGACAAGGCCTTCCGCAGTCGGCCGGACTTCGACAGCTGGGCGGGTGCGTACCGTATCCGCTTGGAGGCGTTGGTCGCGTTGAATGTGCGGGATGAAGCCGTGCGCACCTACGAGCGCTTCCGGGCCAAGCTCTACCAGCGTGGCACGCTGGACCGCCTCGAGGAACTCCTGATCGACACGCAGGGGCCGATGGCGGACCTGCTCGACGACAAGGCCTACCTCCAGGAGCTCATCGATCTCTACGAGGTCATGCCGGAGCGCGAATCCGAGTTCATCGAGCAGTGCCTTGCGTGTGCGCAGGTCTGCATGGAAGAGGGCGGCGCCGCCGGCACGGCGTGCGCCGTGACCTTGCTGCAGGCGGTCTCGGCCCGCGACGCCGACGCCGTCGGCAAGCTCCTGGACGCGGCCCTCGCCGCGGCCAAGAAGGCCAAGGTCGATCTGACGGCACCGTCCGCCGCCGAGGCCAAGGCCGCGGTTGCCGAGCTCGATGAAGAGCCGCACATCCTTCTGGTCGGCGGCGATGAGGGTCGCCGCCCGCACCTGGAGCGCTTCAAGGCGCTTGGCAAGGACGTGGGCTTCGAAGCCTCCTGGATCTTCACGGGCTCGCGCCCGCCGAATCAGACGATGCAGGAGATCGAGGAGACCGCCGAAGACAGCAGCGCCATCCTCATTCACCATCACACGGACGCGGATCTCCGCGCCGAGATCAAGAAGATGGCCGACGAGATGGACATCCCGCTGCGCGAAGCTGGTTGGATGGGCACGCTTGCGGTCGAGTCCGAGGTGCTCCGCACGCTCAACGATTGCATGCTCGAAGAGGAGGAGGCGTAACGATGGCAGGTGCCGAAGCTGCGACAGACCGTGCCGCCACGGAGTCCTCACTGCGTGAAGGTACGGGCGACCTCCACGCGTCGCGCCGTGCGCGGCTCATGGAGCGCATCGGGCCGACGTCCGCTGCGCTCTTCGCTGCCTCGCCGGAGCGCAATCGCAGCAACGACACCTTCCACGCCTACCGCCCGAGCTCCGACGTTTGGTACCTGACCGGTTTCGAGGAGCCCGACGCCGTCGTGCTCCTGCTGCCGGGCCACGACGAGCACCCCTTTGTGCTGTTCCTGCGTGAGCGGAATCTCAAGCTCGAGATCTGGGACGGTCCGCGTGTCGGCGTCGAGCGCGCGCGCGAGATGTTGGGCGCCGACAAGGCGTTCCCGATCTCCGAGCTCTCCGAGCAGCTTCCGAAGTTGCTCGCGGGACGCGAGTCGCTGCACTACACGCTTGGCTCCAACCCGCCGATGGACGCGGAGGTCGTGAAGGCCTACCGCAAGGCGATCCGCACGGCCCGCGGCCGGGCGCGGGCGCCGACGTCGATCATCGAACCGGGCGAGGCGCTGCATGAGATGCGGCTCGTGAAGTCTCCCGAGGAGATCGACGCGCTGCGCCGCTGCTGCGCGGTGTCGGCCGAGGGTCACATGCGCGGCATGCGTACGACGCGCCCCGGCATGACCGAGTTCGAACTCCAGGCCGAGATCGAGCACGTGTTCTACAAGGGCGGCGCGCGCTCCCCGGGCTACCCGAGCATCGTCGGCGCCGGCAGCAACGCGTGCGTACTCCACTACATCGAGAACCGGGACACCCTGGTCGACGGCGACATCGTGCTCGTCGATGCGGGCGCCGAGGTGGACTACTACACCGGCGACATCACGCGCACCTGGCCTGTGAACGGTGAGTTCAACGGCTACCAGCGCACGATCTATGACCTCGTCCTGCGTGCACAGATGGAGGCGATCTCCCTGGTCCGGCCGGGGCTCCCCTGGCACGAGATCCACGAGTGCACCGTGCACGTGATCACCGAGGGCCTCATCGACCTCGGCATCCTCGAGGGCCCCGTCGAGAAGGCGATCGAGGAGAAGACCTTCCGCAAGTTCTTCATGCACGGCACCGGTCACTGGCTTGGCATCGATGTGCACGACGTCGGCTCCTACGCGCGCGACGGCGAGAAGAGTCGGCCGCTCGAGGCGGGCATGTGCTTCACCATCGAGCCGGGCATCTACTTCCATCCGGAGGAAGAGTCCTCGCCCAAGGACTTCGTCGGGATCGGCGTCCGCATCGAGGACGACATCCTCGTCACCGAGGACGGCTGCGAGGTCCTCACCAGCGGTGCTCCGAAGGAGCCCGAAGAGATGATGGAGATCATCGGGAAGGACGCGTGATGCGCGCGGGCCTTGCCGCCGCCCTCCTTCTCGGCCTGCTGGGTCTCGCGGCCTGCGGTGACCCCGACACGACGCCGGTCGTGGAGCAGATCAAGGCGCGCGGCGTGATGCGCGTTGCCACGGAGCCGACGTTCCGCCCCTTCGAGTCCCGCGACGAGAACGACGAGCTCGTCGGGTTCGACGTCGACCTGGCCCGCGTGTTGGCTGCGGACCTGGGCGTCGAGGTGGAGTTTGTCACCGTCGTCTGGGACAGCATCATCCCGACCCTGCTCAAGCAGAAGTCCGACTTCATCATCAGCGGCATGACCGCCACCGAGGAGCGCAAGAAGACGGTCGACTACTCCGAGCCGTACTTCCACACCGTGACCTGCCTGCTCGTCTCCAAGAAGCGTGCGCCCGGTGTTGAGGACGTGAGCGCCTTGAATGCCGAGGGCCGCATCATCGCGGTGAAAGAAGGCACGACGGGCCACCACGCCGCCGAGCAGCACTGCCCCAAGGCCAAGATCGTCACGCTCAAGACCGAGAACGACGCCGCCCGTGAGGTGGTCCTCGGACGCGCCGACGCATTCCTCTACGACCTGTGGTCCATCCGCAAGCACAACCGCAATCATCCGGATGAGACCTACGTCGTGGCCAAGCCGGTGAGCCGCGAGCCCTATGCGATTGCACTGCGGCAGGGCGATCCGGTGACAAAGGCATGGCTTGATCGGGTGCTGCAGGCGATGCGCCAGGATGGGCGCTTGGAGAGACTCCATGCGAAGTACGGCCTCGAGGACTCACCCTAGTTACGACACGCCCATTCGGATTGCAGTGACCTGTGCTGCGTTCGGGCTCGGCTGCCTCTTCCTGTTCGGCCTGGATACGACCAAGTACGACTGGGCCCAAATGGTCGAAGGGACCCGGGTCTCCCAGTGGGCCACGGCCTTCTGGACGACGATCTGGATCTCGATCGGCGCCATGGTCATAAGCTTGGTGCTTGGCGTACTCGGGGGCCTTGCCCGCATGTCCCGCAAGCCCGGCTGGAACCAGCTGGGATCCATCTACGTGGAGTGCGTTCGCAGCACACCTCTCCTCGTACAGATCATGTTTGCGTACTACGTGGTCGCCGCGATCGTGCAGGGCCTGCTCACCAAGGTAGGCCTGTCGCCAGCGACCGTGGAACTGGTCGGCGACGCGCGCCTGGTGGGCGTCGTCACGCTAGGCATCTTCGCGGGTGCCTACGTGGCGGAGATCGTGCGCGCCGCAGTCGAGTCCATCGACCGGGGTCAGACCGAGGCGGCCCTCGCGCAAGGCATGTCCCAGCGGCAGGTCTACCGCTACGTGGTGTTCCCGCAGGCGCTTCGCCGCATGTTGCCGCCCCTGGCCGGTCAGTTCATCAGTCTGATCAAGGACAGCTCGCTCCTCATGATCTTGCCGGGGGTCGTCGAGCTCACCCAGCGGCTGAGCCTGATCCGCTCGCGCACCTACCGGGACAACGAGCCGCTGCTCATCGCTCTCACCCTCTACTTCGTGCTCTGTTACGGGCTCTCGCTCGTGTCCCGCCGGCTCGAGCTGCGCCTGTCGGCCTAAGGAGGACGAACCCATGAAGCGTTCGACCCTGCTCATCCTGTTCGCTTTGCTTGCCATCGTTGGTGCCCTCGTCGTGCTTGACGTGATTCCGCTTGGGCTCGGCGGCGACGGCGGAGCGGACGGCGCCGGTGGCGCCGACCTGATGGAGGCCGATGACGCCGCGCGCGAAGGCGCGACGCTGAAAGCGCGCGGCACCAGGAAGGCAGACGGCACGGAGTCGGATTCCGGGTCTGTGGAGATCGATCTCTTCGACAGCGTGCCGGCGGAGGTTCGCGGCACCACCAAGAATGGCGGCAGCGTCCGCGGTCGGGTCGTGCGCAAGAAGGGCGGCATTCCCCTGGAGGGGGTGCGGGTCACGCTCGGACGCTACGATTCCTTGATCACCTACTTGCGGGCCGAGGCGAACGGTCGCTTCGACGAGTTGGAAGCCCGCACGGGTGCCGATGGCCGCTTTGCCTTCCTGGATGTGACCCCGTCCAAGGGCTACGT
The DNA here is from genome assembly GCA_029259795.1 of Planctomycetota bacterium. GTDB lineage: Bacteria > Planctomycetota > PLA2 > PLA2 > JAEUHO01 > JAHEIK01. The sequence continues at coordinate 5,964 of JAJDEM010000306.1, read as the reverse complement.
CGTGCGCGCGCGGCATGACGACCATGCGATCACCTCGAGTGACGATGACCTCGATCTCACGGGCCGTGACGCGCTGGACGTCGGCGACCTTGCTCTGGGCCGCGGCGGCACGCTGACCGGCCGCGTCGTCGACCAAGAGGGGCAGCCCCTGCCCAAGGTGCGCGTGATCGCCACGTGGCGCATCTCGAACCCGATCGGGATCATCCTGTCCGATCCGGCCCTTGCGCCGGAGCTCGAGCGCGAGACCACGACGGGTGCCGACGGGCGCTACACCCTTGATCGGCTCGACCCGCAGCCGAAGACCCTGTTCGCGATCGCGCCCAGCGGTGCCTCGCAGGTCGTGCGCAGCGTCTCGGTAGAGGACGACGAGCTGAAGGCCGTCGACGACATCCGCATGCCGGGTGATGGCGTCTTGGCCGGGACCGTCGTCTGGGCCGATGGCACGCCCATCGTCGGCGCCCGGGTCTTTGCGGCTCCGCAGATGCAGGCCGCCGTGCGCACCGTGAGCAGCGATGCCCAGGGGGCCTTCCGCTTGGCGTGGTTGCCGCCGGGGACCGACTACGTTGTCGGCGTCCTGGTCCAGGGGCTGCCCGTCAACCTGACGATGGGCCTGTCCGTAGGCGACGAGAGCGTGCGCGTCGAGTTCCCGATGCCGGGCAGCATCCGCGGCGTGGTCGTGACCGCGGAGGGCGGTGCGCCAGTGAAGCGCTTCGCGCTGCGCTTGGACGACATGGCGCCGAACCCGGACTATCAGATGCGCTTCATCGAAGACCAGGTCAAGCGCGGCCTTGGTCCCCAGCCGTTCACGTCGGACACCGGAGCGTTCGAGTTTCCCCGCGTTGCAGCGGGCACCTACAAGATCACCGCGACCGCACCCGGCTATCCGGGGGCGTTGGTCGAGGGGGTCGTCGTGGTGGCCGGCGAACCCGCGGAGGCGCGGCTGGAGTTGGCGCGCGGCCACAGCGCGAGCGGGGTGGTCCGGACGGCCGCAGGGGAGCCGTTCGGGGGCGCGCGGGTCTTCGTGGTGAGCGGCGTCGACAGCCAGATGGGGTCGGAGGGACTTACGGCGTACATCTACGACCGCACACCCGACGCCGTCTCTCGGGCTGACGGATCGTTCACGCTGCCCCCGCAGACGCCCGGGACCTACGAGTTGATCGCGTCGCACCCGACGGCGCTGGCGGGGATTCTCCGCAACGTGGATCTGCGGGCAGGCGACGCCAAGGATCTGGAGATCCGCATGCCGCCGTCAGGCACCGTGCGCGGCCGCATTCTGGACGAGCTCGGGCGGCCGCCCACAGACGAGCGCGTGTATGTGCTTTACCCCAACGGCTTCGTGCGGACCGTGCAGGTGGTCGAGGACGGCCGCTTCGAGCTGGCGGGGCTTCCGGTGGGGCGCTGCCTCGTGCGCTGGATGTCGATGCTCGATGGCCAGGTCTACCGCCGCTTCGGCGGCAGCGAGGCCGAGCGGGATGCGGCCTACGACGAGCTTCGTCAGAAGGGTGGCGAGCACGACTTGCGGGACGGGGCCGTGGTTGAAGTCTCTCTGCGCATTCCGCCGCGCACGGTCGTGACGGGCCACTACCGCGTTGGCGGCAACCCGCCGAGCGAGCGTCAGCGCATGCTCTACGTCACGGCCCAAGGGGCCGGCCAGTTCAAGAGCTTCACCCTCGACGAGGATGGTGCGTTCGAGATCCGCCTCATGCCCGGTGCCTACTTCTTCTATGGATCCACCGCCCGCGGCGGCCTCCAGTCCCAAGACGTCGTGATTCCCGAGGCCGCGACGCACACGCTCGAACTCGACGGCTAACCCCCCGCTCGGTATCTGGAACGATCCTGCTGGAGCGGCGGTGCCGCTCTGCCAGAGATCCGTCGCCGCGACACCCCGAGCAGCGGGTCTGCACTTCTCTGGCGCAGACTGTCCGCGAGGAGAGCGGATTCGTTCCAGACACCAAGCACCCAGACCCGCGAGACACCACACGCGCGAGACACCAGACGCGCGAGCTACCAGACACGCGAGGCACCACGCGCGCGAGGCACCAGACGCGTGCGTATCACGACGCGCGAACAATCGGGGGGGTGCGAGCGCGCGCTGCGCGCCTGCGAGCAGGGGGGCGCAGCGCCCCCTGGCATACACGCGGGGCGCAGCCTCCCCCTTGTAGACACTCCTCAGGTAGCTGCGCTACCTGAGGATCTCGACCGTGCGCCCGCGTTCGTCGAGCTCGAGGTGCATCTCGCGCACGGACTCGATCTGACGCTTGAGGATGTCCGCGTGGAACTGCCCCTCGCTGGCGAGCACTTCGAAGAAGATGCGCGCCTCGCGGTTGGGAATGCGGTGGCGCTGCTTGTCGTAGAAGTACGCGCTGAACTCCTCGTAGCGGATGGCCGCGAAGAGGGTCTGGATGAGCGACTCCTTGTCGTGCACCTCGGTGACGTCGACGGAGCCGAAGATCTCGGCGGTCTCCTCCTCGGTCAGCGTGGTCGGCTCGGGGCCGAACAGCTCCTTGCGGTGGGCACGCAGCGTCTTGCGGTGGTCCTTCTCGTCCTTCTTCAGCTGGGCGAGCCGAGCCTGGAGGGTGGGGACTTCGATCCGCTTCGCGAGCTTGTCGTACATCTTGAAGGCCAGGGATTCGCTGTGAATCCCGGCGTCGAACACCTCGAGGGGCGACAGGTTCCTGGGCAGCATGGGCTGCTTCCTCCCTGGCTATGGAAACGTGGCCTCGCCCTCCCTAAGGCGGGGGGATCCTAGACCGACCAACCGACAGGCCCAACATATGGGGGTCTTTGATGGATTCAATCACCATCTGGGGGATTCGGCGGCGGTGGAGAGCCGTTTTCCGCGGTCGAGGCGACGAGCCCGTGTGACCAGCGCACCCGCGGCGGCGAGGGGGGGATGCGCCTGCGGGAGTTCCGTCGCGTCGCCGCGAGTCAACGATGGTCGTTGCCTCCGGAGTCGGGTGCGAGCGGTCCGCCTTCCTCCGCTGGTTGTCGCGGCGGAACTCACGCAGGCGTCGGGTCTCCAGCGGGCCTCATCACCCAGAAGCCTCGGGTCCGGAGCCTTGGATGTGCCGTCGGGACGCCCCCATGAGGCCGCGACCCGCGGTCGAATCCAAGGGAACTACCCCATCGAACCACGCGATCGAATCACGAGATCGACCCACGAGATCGAACCACGAGATCGACCCACGAGATCGAACCACGCGATCAACCCACCCATTCGAACCACGCAAACGAACCACAGCGGGGGATTCGTGAGCCCGCGCAGGGACCGACTCCAGCACAACGGGACCTGACGGCAGCGGCCCGGCTGCCCGGCCTTCTGCCGTGGGGCGCCGGGCCTTCTGCCGTGGGGCGGCTTTACGGCCCTGTGACAGCGCAGCCGCCAAGCAAGGCAAAACGAACGCAGCCCGGCGGCACGCTGCCACCGGGCTGAGGAGTGCCCGTCTTGATCCAACCGAAGAGACGATGGGACCGGTCGAAGCGATGCGTGGCCCCGTCGAAGCGACGCGTGGCCCCGTCGAAGCGACTAGGCGAGAACGGCGTCGATCCGCTTCTGGAGGTTCGCCTTCGACTGCAGGCCGGTGATCTTGTCTGCGACTTCGCCACCCTTGAAGAAGATGATCGTCGGCACGCTCATGATCTGGAAGTCGCGGGCGATGGCCGCTGCCTTGTCGATATCGACGGTACCGACCTTGAGGCGGCCCTCGTAGTCGGCTGCGAGACCTTCGACGATCGGGGCAAGGGCACGGCAGGGGCCGCACCACTCGGCGCCGAAGTCCACAAGGACCGGCATGTCGCTCTGCTTCACTTCGGCTTCGAAGTTCTCATCGGTGAAGGCGGGAAGGTTGGCCATCGTCTGACTCCAAGGCTGGGGACCGCCAGGCGGTCCACGGTCGTGTCCGGTTCGATCGCCCTGGGGGGGGCGATTTCCGCGCGGGAAGCGCGCGAGTGTACCGACGCGCCCGACGGGCAGGAGGTTTCGCTCCGCCGCGTTCCCGCAGATGGGGTCCGAACCCGTAGAATCCGACCTTCCTGGGGCGTGCTGTCCCGGCAGGAGGGCTGATGCGGGCGCTGATCCTGGTTCTGGCCGCAGGGGTGGTGGCGCTGGCCATCTCCATTGTCCACTTCGTGGACACCCGTTCGACTGCCGTCCAGCGCGTGGGCGAGGTCTTCCACATTGGGGCCCTCCTCGCGAATGCGGAGGGGGGCGAGACGGCTTGGTATCGCGAGCGCACCTCGGGTCGCGTCGCCGAGTACCGCGTGGTGCAGGACCCGAAGCTGCCCCCGTTCGCCGTTCCCTACAAGCAGATCGGCCGTCGCCTCCTCGATGCCCGCGGTCGCCCCTACGAGGGGCCCAGCGGCACGACCTCCTATGCGCACAAGCTGACCGAACACGGCTTCCTGCCGCTGACCGCGCCCGAGGTGCCCGACGCGCTCGATCGGGTGTGGATCATTCGCTCCATTCGTCCCGATGAACTGACGCTCCACAAGACCGCCACGGGCTCGGGAAAGACCCACGCGTGTTGGCGCGTCGACCTGATCGACCCCGCGCTGCCCGATGGCCAGGACACGGTCGTCGCGTGGCTGAGCGCGGAGGTCCCGGTGTATGGCCTGCTGAAGTGGAAGCGTGGCGGGGAGACCTGGGAGTTCACCTCTGGGTCGTTCGTTGCCGAGGTGAAGTCCCGATGAGCAGCGCCCGCAAGAACTCCGGCAAACAGACCCCGGGCAAACAGACCCCGGGCAAGCAGACCCCGGACCAGCGTGCCGCCGACGACAAGGCGGCGGACCAGCGGGCGCTGGGAAGCCGTATGGGCGAGCGCTTCACGGCCCTCGTGCTCGCTGCCATGGCGATCGCGCTCGGCTATCTCCGCTTCCAGGTGCTTCCCGCGCAATCCAAGGGCGAGCCCCTGGCCTTCGCGTTCGAGAACCCGATGCTCGATGCGCGACCCGGCGAACGCGCGCTGTTCTTCCAGCCCGAGTACCCCGCGAATCGCTCCTGCTCCGTCGTGCGCGAGGAGGGTGTCGTGCTTCGACCGCACAAGGGCGTGGAGAGCATTGGCGAGCACGCGGGCCTCCGCACCGGACTGCCCTACCTGGCCTGCGACATCCACAATGCCCAGAGCGGACCCCAGCCCTGCGGCGGCCAGTTCAGCGGCACGGTCCTCTACGGGCTCAACTACTTCGGGATGCCCGTCGACACGCAGGTGCGGGTCGACTCGATCCGGCCCCGCTGGATGCGCTGGGAGCAGCGTGACCTCGTGGTCTACGAGGTTGTCTTCGAGCGCTACGGCAGCCTGGGCGGCCGCTGGACGACCTACATCGCCGAGGAGGCCCCGGTGACGGGCCTCGTGAAGTGGACCTCCCTGCTGCCGAAGCAGACGATCGTGATCTACCGCGAGGTCGTGGATGGAGCCGCCGTGCCGCCGACCGAGGGCGGGTAACGGAGCGGCTCGCGGGCGCGTAGAGTATTGGGCCATGACCGGCCCCACGCGCACCCTTCCTGATCTCTTTCTCTCCGCCTCGCGCCGGCACGGCAACACGCCCGTCCTGCAGGATGGCGCAGGGACCGTCACGCTCGATGAGCTCATGGTCGCTGCGGCGCGCGCGGCAGCCGGCTTGGCCGAGTTCGGACTCGTGCGCGGCGAGAAGGTCGGCTTCTATGCGGACAACTCGCGACGCTGGTTGCTTGTCGACCTCGCGATCCAGCTCGCCGGCGGCGTGTCCGTCCCGCGCGGCACGGATACCCCGCCCGAGGAGTACGCCGAGATCCTCACGCATGCTGAAGCGCGGCTCGTCTTCGTCGATGGGGCGCGCGACGCGCAGGCGCTCGAGGCCGTGCGTGCCGCCGCGCCCGGCATGGGGGAGATCCTCTGCATCCACGCCAAGGACGCACCGGGCAAGACACTCGACGACCTGATCGAGGCTGGCGCCGCGGGGCCGTGCTTTGCCGATGCAGCCGACGCG
>JAJDEM010000305.1 GCA_029259795.1 Planctomycetota bacterium | reverse complement strand
GGCATCGATGCCGTAGTACCGACGTGCGTCGCGGCTCGTGTAGCTCATGTGGCCGCAGCCTCCGCCGCCGTGGGCGTCCAGCCGGGCGGGGCGCAGATCATACGGGCAGCGGCCCGGCTACTTGCCCTTCTTGGGGGGGGCCGGCTTGATGGCCGGGAGCGTGGGCGGCGGGGCCCGGTTGCCGGCCAGGGTCGACGGGTGATAGGTCCGCTCGGGGTCGAGCCCCGACACCACGACGCCTTGGATCCGGTCCGGTGTCTTGCCCGCGTGGAGGCGATCCAGGATGTCCAGGCCCTCGACGACACGCGCGAAGACCGTCACCTCGCCTTGCAGATGGACGGCCGTTCCCGTGAACAGCATGAACTGGCTGCCGTCGGTGTTCGCCCCCCCGTTGGCGAGCGCGACGTAGCCGCGCAAGGGCCAGCGCTTGCTGAGCTCGGTTCGGATCGCGTAGCCGGGGGTACCCGAGCCGACCAGGGACGGTCGGCTCGTGGCCTTGCGACTGAAGGGATCCCCGGTCTGGGCCACGAAGCCCGGCACCGTGCGATGGATCGCGCAGTCGTCGTAGAAGCCGTGCTTGGCAAGCCACACGAAGTTGAACACCGTGTTGCGCGCGTCGTCATGGAACAGCTCGAGGACGATGTCACCCGCGGTGGTCTTGAGCGTCGCGCGTGGCAGGGCCGTCGCGGCCTTGACCCGCAGCGCTTCCTCGCCCGCCGCACGCCGGCCGCGCTCCGACAGGCGCCGGTGCGCATCGATGAACGCGTCGAACGGGTAGCGCGCGGCCAGGGCCGTGAGCTCGGAGGCCGCTTCGGTGAAGCGGCCTTGCTTGAAGTCAAGCAGCGCGGCTGCGAGCCGGCGGCCGTCGCGCGCGTAGTGCGCCGACGCGGGAAACTCCTGCTCGTCGAACATCGTGTCGAGGTTGGACGTCAGGCGCGCCCAGTCCGTGCCGGCGCCCACGAGGCCCTCGGTCGCGGCAACGCCGCGCACCTTCACGAACAGGCCGTAGCCCGCCTCGCGCCAGCCGGGTGCTGCGCTGAGTGCCGCGTCGTAGTGCAGGTCCGCGTCGTCGTGGGCTCCGAGGCGGTAGGCGATGTCTCCGAGCAGGCAGTTCACGGAGGGGGCGAGATCGGGACGCGCCGCAAGGACCGCGCGCAAGGGCACGACCAGCTTCGCGTTGATCTCTGCGAGGAGCTCCGCCTTCGGCTTCACGGGCAGGATGTGCGTCGACGCGCCCTGCAGGTAGGCAAGCCAGGCCTTCTCCCGCGCCGCATCAGCCGCGTCCTCGGCCGCCAGCCGGGCTGCATCGACCGTCACCGCAAGCGGCCAGCCGCCGCTCGGGGGCAGCAGCTCGTTCCAGAACGCCGGACTCTTCCAGATCGCGCCTTGCGGCCAGACGCTGAGCACATTCGGTGTCCGGGTGTAGACGACGAGCGCCACGCGCAACGCCTGGTCGGCGGCGGAGCCCACGAGGTCGGCCAGCGGGATGCCGGCTTCCAGCGTCCAGCGCCCGGCGCGGCTGATGTCGGCTGCGCCCTCCAGGCGGTAGCGCGTGCGCCCGACCCCGCGCGCACCAAGGACGCGGTAGCGCGGCGCGCGCACTTCCACCGGGCGGAAGTCGAGCGAGATGGCGTTGGCCGCAGACTTCGCGCCCGCGGGCGCGATCATGAGATGCAGCCCCAGTGCGGTTCCGGGATCCTCCTCCATCGTCACAGCGACCACGAGGCGGCCTTCGGAAACGGCCATGGTGACCTTGGGCGTCACGGCAACCGGCTTGCTGGCGGTCGGCACCGGCACGTGCACGGCGGGCAGCGGGAGGCGGACCGCCCCCTTCCACTCGTCGGCAAGCGGCACGCCATCCAGGACGACGCCCTGGAGCATGGGGGGCGTCACGGCCTGACCGGGACGGGCGTCGACGCTGCTTGCGGTGCAGGCAAGCAGGACGAGGAGTGCGAGGCTGGAGCGGGGGCGAAGCATCAGGTCAGGATCCTCAGGAGATGCAGGACGCCCCCCGCCGCCGCAGCCGCCGGGAGATTGTCGTCGGGAGGCAGGGGCACAAGATCGAGAATCGCAGCTCCCAGGGCAGCGGCGAAGCACGCACCGAGCGTAGGTGCGCTGCCGACGTCAACCCAGCCCGTGACCGCAGCAAGCCAGACGACGCCCGAGGCGAGGCTCCAGGCGGCGGCGCCGCCCGCCAGTACGTAGGCCCCGGAGCCCAGCCAGGTGGCCTTGCGGTGGCCAAAGAGGCTCGGACCGCCCAGCGTGCGGCCGTAGATCGCCGCCGCCGCGTCGCCGAAGGCAAGCACGCCCCACGCGGCCGCGGCCTCGGGGCGCGGCAGCAGCAGGACAAGCGCGAGCACGGCGACGGGGTACGTGCGCAGACCGCCCAGGAACGGCTCCCCGGGACGGCGGAGCTTCGCTTCGAGGGCGGTGAGGGGAAAGACGACCCAACCGACCAGCACCCCGCCGATCGCGAAGATCCACTGCCAGGGGTCGGGCAGCAGGCCGAGGGTGAGAGCGCAGAGGCCCGTGTAGGCGTGCAGGCGCGGGCGCAGCAGCGGATCGCGCTCGCTCATGGACGCCTCGCCGCACGCCAGGGCCCTTCGGTCAGGACCGGAGAGGGCAGCGAGGCGGAGGGCAGGGACTCGTGCCATACCAGCCAGCCGCCTTCGACCGTCACGCGCCACGCCTCGGCCCACGCCGCATCGGCATCCGACCACGGCCCCAGGCTGTCGGCACCGTGCAGCACCAACACATCCACGACGCCGTCCCGAAGCGGAAGCGCCTCCGGGTCGCCGAGCACGAAGTCGGCCCCGGTGCGCGTGAGCGCAGCGAAGTCGAGCGGGATCTCCTTCAGTCCGCTCCCCTTCGGGGCCGGCAGGAAGAACGCCTCCACCGTCACGGCGATGTTTCGCGAGCGACGCACGCACGCGATGCTGCGGTCGATTCCGAGCACGGCGTCAAGCTGCTCGCAGAGGCTGAACACGCCGCGCCCGACGCCCGACCCAACAAAGGCGCCCACGCCACCCGCCTCGGTCGCCGCGAGCAGCCCGCGCAATGCGACGTGCTCCGGGTGCGGCGAGGTGTCGTAGCCCTCCGGGGGCTCGCTCGCAAGGTCCCGGTAGTGGCCCACGACCTCCTCGAACGGCACAACGACGTAGCCGGTCCCGGCGCGCCCGAGCAGGAACCGAGCCAGGCGCGGGTCGTTGATGGGACTGCGCCGATAGACGTTGCCCTGTTGGGCCAGGTGCTCACTCAGGTCTCGGGGCAGTACGGCCACGCCGGCAATCAACGGCCACACCTCGCGTTCGTCCTTGGATACGAGGAAGCCCTCGACGAGCTCGTCGTCCGCGGTGCGGATCGCGTCCAGTTCCAGCGGCGCCCCCGTGCGGGGAGAGGCGAGTCGGTCGATCCAGGCGCGCTGCATGCTCTCCCTGCTCAGACGAGGTGGTCGGGTTCGACGAAGTGATACGCCACGCGCGGGAAACGGGCCCGCACTTCGTTCTCGACCTCGTTCAGCTTGCGCATCACCGTAGCCACATCCTGGGTGCTGTCTTCGGGACGCACCTTGCACGCCACCAGGATCCGCTCGGGCCCCTCCCAGATGGCATAGAGACTCAGCACGTCGTAGCCGTGGGAGCGCCAGATCGCGCGGATGGCGTCGCGCATCTCGT
>JAJDEM010000304.1 GCA_029259795.1 Planctomycetota bacterium | reverse complement strand
CCTTCATGGCGAACCACCCCTGGGCGTTCGTGAAGGTGATCTCTCCGGTCGCCGGCAAGAACCCCCGCACGCGGACGCCGGCGAGCGGCTTGCCTTCTTCGGTGACGCAGCGGCCGCGGATGAGCGTTGCCGCCGGAAGGATGACGACCACATCTTCGATACGACCCGTACGGCTGGGGATCTCGATCCTGGTGCCGGGCTCGTTCGCGCCCATCACGTAGACGATGAGCATGCGGGTTGCGGGGAGCGCGAGCACGGGGAAGGCGAACCGACCCTTGGCGTCCGCCGTGACTTGCGCCAGGTGTCGTGGATGGGCACCAGGAACGGGCGCCGAGACCCAGACGCGAGCCCCCGCCACGGGACGCCCCTCGGGACGGCGGGCGCTGCCGCTCAACCGGAACGCAGGGCGCAACTCGACCAACACCTCGGTGCTTCCGGGACCGGATGGCGTCTGGACACGGACCTCGTGGACGCCCGCGTCGGACTCCGCACGCACCCGGTGTTCGGGCCCCACGGCCACGTCGAACCGCGCCACCCCGCCCGCGTCCGCCCGGGCGGTCGCATCCGGGCGGCGCGCCACCGAGTCGTCCTTGGCCTTCCCGGACAGCTCGCCTGCCAACGCCACGTCGAAGTCGCCGAACCCCCGGGGACCGACGGACTCCGACACGCGGACATGGGCACCCTCCACCGGCCGGCCGTCCATGTCGCGCACGATCACCACGAGTTCGTGGGTGGGCCGATCGGCTTCCGCCGCGGGGAGCGGGGCTGCGCCCTCGGGCGCCGCAGACTCCCTGACAAGCGGTGCGCCCTTGCGCCCCACAAGAGACGGCTCCTGTGTGTTCTGTTTGGCGACGTCCGCCGGAACCCCGGGCGCGGGATCGCCGCGGTCGATCTCCGCCCGCCGATCCGTCTCCCAGTACACCGCCAGGAATGCCGCGAGCACGATCCACCCGGCAAGCACCTTCGTTCGTTTGGAGACTGCGCGCACATGAACATCATCCCACGTTTCTTGCGGGTCGAGGCCATGCGCCTCGAGGATGTCGTCACCGGCCGTGCCCGGAGTAGCGAGCCAGAGGACCGGTCTACTCCTGGATGATGATCCGGGGCGTGATCAGGATCATCAGCTCATCGCGAACCGGCCTCGCCGTGCCCGACCGAAACAGGCGGTTCACATACGGGATCTGCGAGAGGAGCGGCACGCCCGGCTTTCCGGCATCCGCAACCAGCTTGATTCCCCCAAGCAGCACCGTTCCGCCGTCGGGTACCAGGATGCTCGTTCGCTGCGCCGCCGTCGCGAGGAGGGGGATCTGCAGCGTGACGGGCGTGCCGTTCAAATCGAAAGCACCAACGTGCTGCAGCACGGCTGCGTGGGACGTGGGGCGGATCTCCAGATTCACGGAGCCTGGATCGGGGCCGATGGTCGGTTTGACGTCCAAAGTGACACCCGAGAGAAGGAAGTCCCGTACCGGGGTGAAGCCTATGGCGCCGACCGAGACTGTCGTGAGGCTGGTCACGAACGGACGAGCCGCGTGGTCGAGGACACACGCTCGCTGGCCTTCGAACATGGTGATCTGCGGCGCCCGCAGGATGTCGCCAGGATCGATCGTCGCCAGCGCGGTTGCAAGGCCGATCGAGTCAAACAAGTGGTAGGCGACGCCTTGCCCTGCCGGGAGGGCGCCAAACGGTACGAACGGACGCGTCGCCAAGGACCCCGGGGGGCCAGACAACGCCAGGGCAACCGCATCGGCAATGGTCAGGCATTGATCGTTCGCACCCGGCGCTTGGACAAAGGCCGTAACCGCATCGAGATCCGGAACGGCGCCCGTCGTGCGCGCGATCGGGAAGAAGCTGCCCACGTGCCGCCCCACGGGAACCACCGCCTGGCTGCCGCTCTCGCCCCCAACGACGCTTGCACTCGTCCCGATGTCGACCGCGGTCGCGACGCTGCCGCCGTAGCTTGGGAACTCGTCGCTTACCGGTACCGCGATATCGCTGAAGTCCACCCCAAGTGCGTCGAAGAAGTCGTCGGCAATCGTGAGGAACCGCACCTCGATGGCGATCCTCTGGCCGCTCGCCCCGAGCCTACCGGGCGCCGTGCCGCCAAGCTCGACGCACGTGTTCGGGGTGCCGCGACCGCTCGACCCACACGCGGTCAGGCCGACTGCCAAGACGAAGCACAGGAATCGCATCATGGACATCGCTCCTCCAACGGCACGAGTGTACCGCGAGCGAGGCTCGCTCAGCGCGGTACGGAGCCAGTCGCGAGTCCGCACGGCGACATCTCGGGCGTGATGCCCGCGTGCTGAATCGCTACGTCCGCGACTTCCATCGGACCCGGAACCGCGACGGCGCGCTCTTTCGTGGGCGCTTCCGCTCCAGACCCGTCACCAGCCAGCGCTACCGCTACACGCTGATGCGCTACATCGCCCAGAACGTGGTCCAGGCACGGCTAGCGTCTGGCGCCAGGCCCCGCGCCGAGGAGACCCGCTCCCAAGCGGCCTCTCAAGTCGTTGACCTGCTAGGGATCCCGCCTTCCGAAATCGACATCCCGAGACATTGAGCCTGTAGCGATGATTGGCCGCTGGCCGGTTCATCCTTTCGCTGCCTGAGAGGAGAGCACGCAGAGAAGCACAGTTTGATCAGTACCTGGGGCTTGACCGAGGCTACCCGCTTGGAGACGACTCCGTACTCCACGCTAGCCCTTCATGACCCGGGCTCGATGCTCCTGGGGGCTAACACCGCGAACTCTCTTGAAGGCCTTGCTTAGGGCGAACGGAGTGCTGTAGCCAAGCTTGTGAGCGACGGTGCCGACTGTCGCATCAGGCTCACAGAGCATGTCGGCGGCCAAGGCCAGCCGCCAGCTCGTGAGAAACTTCATCGGTGACTCTCCAACAACGTCTTGAAACTGGCGAGCGAGGGCAGCACGGGAAACGCCGACTTCTGTAGACAGCTTGGCCAGCGTCCAAGGATGGGCAGGCCTGTTGTGGATCACCTGGAGTGCGCGGCTGACAACTGGATCGCTCTGGGCCCGGTACCAAGTTGGCGTCTCGGCCTCCGGCCGAGTGAACCAAGCGCGTAGGACAGCGATGAGCAAGAGGTCGATCAGCCGGTCGAGCACGGCAGCCTGACCCGGAACCTCCTTCGCCATCTCCTCACAGAGGAGCGCGACGAGTGGTGAGTCCCACGTATCGTGGGATAGTGACAAGAGGGGTGGCAGAGCGCGCAGTAGTCGGTCGCTGATGTCGCTTGTGGACTCGTAGGCACCGACGAGCATTAGCGTAGAACCGTTTGGGTCGTTACCCCAGGTCCGCACGGCGTGGATCAGCTGGTCCTCGACCGATTCACCGTCGAGGTTGCAGCAGCGCTGGCCCGGATAGATCACGATAT
>JAJDEM010000303.1 GCA_029259795.1 Planctomycetota bacterium | reverse complement strand
GCCCTTCGGCTTCGACCTCGGGCGCGAGTGCAGCCCGAGAGCAGGATGCTGCCTCGAACCACGCTGGCGGTCGCCCGGCGAGCCGCGCCCTGGGCCGAGCTGTCGCCAGGCGGCGCACGCTTCACGCAACATCCGGGCTAGACTTGGCGCATGGGTGACGAGAGACGCAGTTCCGAACGCCTGCCGGTGGACCTGCCGGGGGAGCTCTTCCTCTCGGCCGGGCGGCGCGTGGCCGTTCGGATCCAGAACATCGGCCGGCTTGGCGCCCTGGTCCAGATCACCGATCTGGAAGACGCCGTCCTCGAGGGGGAGCGCGCCGTGCTCGACCACCCGGTACTCGATGACGAGACTGCGGCCGATCTCTCCAAGCTCCTGGATGGCAAGCGCGCCCTGACGCCTTGTGCCGTGGTCCGGGTTGCGCTCGATTTCGAGGCCACCGGCATCCACCGCGAGCTCGCGGTCCACTTCGACGGCGGCCCCGGCCCCGACGGCTACGAGGGCTAGGCGCCGGGTTTCCGCCGGACGCGGGGCAGTCTGCCCGGTGGTCTCCTCGGACGCAGGGCGCCCGCGGCATTCGCGCGCGGCCTCTGCTATCGCGCGGGACGCATGTCGAGGAGTCGGAACTCCGCCGTGCGCGTGCCGCGCCACTCGTTGACCACGGGCGTGACGGCCAGATCCAGGCGTACGCCCGACGCGGCCAGGTCGAAGAAGTCCGACAGGCGAAAGCCGACGACGCGCAGCGCCCCGTGCTCTTGCTTCAGCGCGAACGAGAGATGGGCGGAGGTCTGACCCATCAGTCGCGGTCGTCCGGCGACGTAGGCGCCCCGCACGATGAAGATCGGCTCGGGATTGGCCTTGCCGAAGGGGGCCATGCGCGTGATGGACTCGACCAGGTCGAGGTTCCACTCGTTGATGTCGGTCTCGGCGTCGAACGGAATCACGCGCGTGGGCGCCGCGCCCTCGCGCTGCGCCAAGACGGCGGCTTCGAACGCCTTCTGGAAGGCGGGGGCATGTTCCAGCGCGATGTCGAGTCCGGCGGCGGCGGCGTGGCCGCCAAAGCTCGTCAGGTGCTCGGACGCGTCGGTCAGCACTTGATGGACGTCGACGGCGTCCGGCGTGCGACACGAGCCGCGGCCGTGCTCGCCGTCGAACGCGATCACGGCCGTGGGGCGCGCGTAGCGGTCGACGAGGCGTGCAGCCACGATGCCGATCACGCCGGCGTGCCAGCCTTCGCCCCAGACCACGAGGCCCGCCGGGTCGCGCTCGGCAACCAGAGCCGCCGCGACAAGCTCGGCTTCCTTGAGGACGCCCTGCTCGATGAGCCGACGCTCCTGGTTGGCATCGTCAAGGGCCTTGGCGAGCTCCTGTCCCCGGGCTTCATCCGAGGTCGTGAGCAGCTCGATGACGAGCTCGGGGCGATTGAGCCGGCCGGCGGCGTTGAGGCGCGGGCCGATCTTGAAGCCCACATCCTCGGTGGTGAGCGGCAACGCGCCGAGCTTCGCCACCTCGAGCAAGGCGCGGATGCCGGGCTGGGGGGACCGCCGCAACGCGGCCAGTCCGCCTGCGACGAGCAGGCGGTTCTGACCCCGCAGCGGGACGACGTCGCAGACCGTGGCGAGCGCCACGAGGCCGATGGCATCGCGCAGGAAGGCCTTGAGGGCCACCGGGTCGACGCCACGGCCGCGCAGCCGGTCGGCCACGGCCCACGCGAGCTGGAAGGCGAGTCCGCAGCCGCAGAGGTCGTGCGCACTGCCCTCGGCGCTGCGTCCCTCCATCAACTGGGGATTGACGATGGCGAGGGCGGGCGGCATCTCCTCCCCGCCCGGAAGGTGGTGATCGGTGATGATCACATCGATGCCACGCTCGACCGCGAGACGGATCGGCTCGAGGGCCGTTACGCCGTTGTCCACGGTGACCGCCAGGGTGACGCCGTCGGCGGCCAGGGCCTCGATGGCTCGGATCGAGAGGCCGTAGCCGTCGAGCTTCCGGTCGGGGATCGACCAGGTGACCTGGCGGTCGGGATCCTTCGCTGCGATCTGCAGGAAGCGGACGAGCAGGGCGGTGCCCGTCATGCCGTCGACGTCGTAGTCGCCGCAGATCGCAATGCGCTCGCCGTCGCGAAGGGCCCGCGCCAGGCGATCCGTTGCCTTATCGAGGTCCGGCAAACCCTCGGGAGGGGAGAGGTCAGCCAGTCTCGGGCTCAGGAACAACCTGGCGCGGGGTTCGGTACGGAGGTCCCGCAGCCAGAGGAGGCGCGCCACAAGCGGCGGCACATCCAGTCGGGCGGCGAGGCGCTCGAAAGCTTCGGTTTCGGTCGGGGTCGGCTCGGTGACGCGGGCGCGCCACTCCACCGCTGGGGCTTCGGCTTGCAACGCAACTGCCGTCTTGGACGAACCCGTATTGGAGGAAGCATGCGACTCGGAAATACGCACGGACCCTCCGGTGGCTAGGATGCGCTCGATCAGGGGCCCGCTTCCGGGCCTCTGATGCGACACGGTAGCCAACCGCACCGACGCCCCCGGGAGCCCGGTTTCACCAGCATGAGCACCTCGCAGTCCCAGGTTCGACGCGTCATTCTCGGCACCGCCGGGCACATCGATCACGGCAAGACCGCCCTCGTGAAGCGGCTCACGGGCATCGCGACCGATACGCTCCCCGAGGAGCGCGAGCGGGGCATGACGATCGACGTCGGCTATGCCGCCTTCACGATGCCCGATGGGACGGAAGTCGGCCTGCTGGACGTCCCGGGCCACGAGCGGCTGGTCCGCACGATGGTGGCCGCCGCGACCGCCATGGACCTCGCCCTGCTGGTCGTTGCCGCGGACGACGGCCCCATGCCCCAGACGCGCGAGCATGTCGAGATCCTCGACGTCCTGGGGGTCACGAACCTCGTGGTGGCCTTGACCAAGTGTGACCTCGCCGACGAGGACGTCATGTTCATCGCCGAGGAAGAGATCAAGGAGATGCTCGCGCCCACCGGCATGGCCGGCGCGCCCATCGTGCGCGTCTCCTCGGAGACGGGCGACGGCTTCGACGACCTGCGGGCTCGGATCCTGTCGTCGATTCCGCCGCGTGCCGAGCTCGGCGAGGATCCCTTCGTGTTCCGCATGCCGGTGCTGCGGCGCTTCCATGTCCCCGGGCTCGGTGCCGTGCTTACGGGCATCCCGATCAGCGGCAGCATCTCCGTCGGCGACCGCGTGGATGTGCTGCCGAAGGCGTGGGCGGGCAAGGTGCGCGCCGTGCAGGTCCACCATCGCGACGCAGAGTCCGCCAGCCGCGGACACCGTGCCGCGCTCGCACTCAGCGACATGCAGGTCGGGAAGATCAAGCGCGGCATGCTGATCACGACGGCGGGCGTACTCAAGCCGGTCCGTCGGCTTGCGGCACGGTTGCGTGTGCTCGAGAGCGCGCGCAAGCCGCTCGCCCATGCGCACCGCGCCCGCCTGCACGTCGGCGCCGATCAGGCCATCGTCAAGGTGCACCTGCCGGCGCGCAAGCCCGTCGCACCCGGGGAAACCGCGCTGGTCGAGCTGGAGGTGGAGACGCCGGTCGTCGTGGCGCCCGGTGACAAGCTCGTCCTCCGTGAGGAGAACGCCTCGGGCACGATCGGCGGCGGGGTTGTGATCGAGCCGCTCCAGGGTCGGCTGCCGAACCGGCGCCAAGGCATCATCGACAACCTCATGGCGCGCGCCG
>JAJDEM010000302.1 GCA_029259795.1 Planctomycetota bacterium | reverse complement strand
CGTTCCTCTCGGTCCTGCCTCCGTGGCACATCTTCGAACGGACGGTCGAGTACATCGCGATCTGCGGCGGCGCCCGCGTGATCTACACAGACCGCCGGCACTTCAAGAAGGATCTCGCCAAGACCGAGCCCACGTTCGTCCCCTCGGTGCCCCGCATCTGGGAAACCGTCTACGCCGGGGTGGAGAAGACGCTCGAGGCCGGCTCGCCGCTCAAGCGCTCTCTTTTCCACGCGGCCTTTGCCGTGGCCGCGGTGCGGACGCGGGCCTGGGACCGCGCGCGCGGTTGGGTGCTTCGTCCCCGTGAGCCCAAGGGACCAGCCTTGGTGGGTGAGGCGGCTGTTCGCGGCGCTGCGCTGGCGCTTGCGACGCTCACGTACCCGCTCGACGCGCTGGGCAAGGCCGTCGTGTTCAGCAAGCTGAAGCAGCTCGTCGGCAGTCGCCTGCGCGGGGCCATCTCCGGCGGCGGGCTGATGCCGACTCACATCGACCGGTTCTTCCGGACCGTGGAGCTGCCGGTACTCGTGGGCTACGGCCTGACCGAGACAAGCCCCGTGTGCACCGTGCGCCGCGTCGAGCGCAATGTCCTGGGGACCATCGGCACGGCGGTCCCCGAGGTCGAGATGCAGATCCGCGGGCCGGAGACGGGCCATCCGCTGCCGGCCGGTGAGGTCGGCGTCATCTTCACGCGGGGCCCGCATGTCATGCGCGGCTATTACAAGGATGCCGAGTTGACCGAGGGTGTTCTCGCGCAGGACGGCTGGTTCGATACGGGCGATCTTGGCATGTTGACGGAGGCCGGCGATCTCTGCTTCCGCGGCCGCCTGAAGGAGACGATCGTCCTCAAGGGTGGCGAGAACGTCGAGCCGTCCAGCGTCGAGGAGGCGCTCTCCGCCTCTCCGCTGATCGAGCAGGCGCTGGTGGTCGGACAGGATCAGAAGGTGCTGGCCGCGCTAGTGTTCCCGGACGCCGAGGCGGTGTGTGCAAGGCTCGGGCTGCCCGCCGACACCGAAGCGGCTGCGCTCGCGACCAACGCGGCCGTCCAAGATCTGCTGCGGCAGGAGTGCCGCACCCGCACCAGCAGCCGAAAGAACTTCGAGCACATCGCGCGCATCGCGCTTCTGCCCGAGGCCCTGACCGCAGAGAACGGTCTGCTCACACAGACGCTCAAGCCCCGTCGCCACGTCATCGTGGAGCGTTACGCGGTTGCTATCGAGGAGGCCTACGCATGAAGAATCGGACCCTCTTGTGGATCTGGGCCGCGCTCGCGGCGGTTGCCTGGTTGGCGCCTGCTCTCCTGCCGACCCCAGCAGCCCAGGCCGAGTTCCCCGACAAGAGCGCGACGACGCTCCACTACAGCATCGACGCGGCGCTCGACGCCAAGACGCATCAGATCGAGGCGAAGGGCGCGCTGCGCTGGCGGAACGACTCACCGGTCGAGGTCGCGGAGATGCGCCTGCATCTCTACCTGAACGCGTTCAAGAACGAGTTGTCGAGCTTCATGCGCGAGTCCAGCGGATCCCATCGCGGGCACACCTTCGACAAGGCTGCGCCGGGTTGGATCACGCTCACCTCCTTCAAGCGCAAGGGGGGCAAGGAACTGCTGCCCGCGGACGAGAAGGACTACGAGTTCGTCCATGAGGACGACGGCAACGTCGACGACCAGACCGTGATACGCATTCCGCTTCAACAGGCGATCCCCGGGGAGGCCGAGGCCGAGTTCGAGCTCACGTGGACTTGCAAGATGCCGCGCGTCTTCGCGCGCACGGGCCAGGGTGGCAATGGCGCGTTCTTCATGGTCGCGCAGTGGTTCCCGAAGCCCGGTGTCTGGGAAGACGATCCCGAGAAGCCCGAGGGCAGCTGGGGTTGGAACTGCCATCAGTTCCATGGCAGCAGCGAGTTCTACGCAGACTACGGGAGTTACGATGTGCTCCTCACCGTGCCGAAGCGGTTCGAGGAGAAGGTCGGCGCATCGGGACAGCGCGTCGACATGAACGACAGCCAGACCGAGCACTTGGGTCGCCGCAACGAAGATGGGTCGATCACGTACCGCCACAAGGTCGATCACGTCCACGACTTCTCCTGGGTCTGCGGCGAAGACTTCAAGGTGATCCCCGAGACGTTCGCGGGCGGTGCCGGAGTCGACGAGGAGGAGCAGGCGCGCGTCGCGAAGATCCTGGGAGTCGAGCCCAAGGCACTCGACCTTCCAGAGGTAACCGTCTACTTCCTCCTTCAGCCGGAGCACGAGGACCAGCTCGAGCGGCACAAGCGGGCGGTGTTCAACGCGCTCACCTACATGGGCTTCTACTACGGCCCGTATCCCTACCCCACGCTCACGGTCGTCGACCCCGACCACCGGGGTCGTGACGCCGGCGGCATGGAGTACCCGACGCTCATCACCGGTGGCACGCGTTATGTCCGCGCCGAGAAGCAGACGAGCCCCGAGGGCGTGCTTGTCCATGAGTTCGGTCACCAGCACTTCTACGGCCTGCTGGGGAGCAATGAGTTCCGGCACGCCTGGATGGACGAAGGCATGTGCACCTTCGCCACGGGCAAGGTGCTCACCAAGGCCTACGACGGCTACTCGGCCGCGCAGTGGTACGGCGGGTTGCCGCACTACGGCGAGCGGCCCTTTGCGTTCGCCGGCCTGGCGGCGGAGTCGCGCAAGGCGGTCCCCTTTGCCGGGTCGCTCTTCGACGACTCCTGGCAGGTACCCTTCGGGAGCCTGAGCGTCGTGCGCTCGATCGCGGGCGCGTTCGGCGCGCAGCATCCGCCGGAGTCGATCTCGCTGTGGGCCAGCTATGGCGAGGTCTCGCCGCTGGCGTTCCTCCGCGAGGTTCCGACGCTCACGCACCTGCGCCTCCCGCCCACGAGCACCAAGGAGTACGAGCGCAGCCGGAACGCAGACACGCCGATGTCGGACCCCGTCGCCGGGCGTCGCGCCTGGGAGTACATGAACCGCCGCGCGTACGGGAACAACTCCTACCGGCGTACCGCGAGCTCGCTCCGCACGCTCGAGGGCTACCTCGGCGAAGCCGTGATGCTCAAGGCCATGCGTCACTACTGTGCGACCTGGCGCTTCAAGCACCCCCGTCCAACGGACTTCTACGCGTCGATTGCGGCGACGGCGAAGGCCGAGGGCAAGGGCGACATCGCCTGGCTGATGGACGAACTGTTCGAGAGCGCCACGACGTTTGACTTCGGCGTCGAGTCCGTCAGCGCCCATCCGGTGCCCACCCTCCCCGCGCAGCCCAAGGGCGAGGTCGCGAAAGCGGACGATGCGTCCAAGGAGGAGAAGCCCAAGATCTTCGAGTCCAACGTCATCGTGCGTCGCTACGGGGGCGTGCGGATGCCGATCGACGTGCGCCTGCGCTTCGAGGACGGCTCGGTGCGCGAGTTCCTCTGGGACCGCAAGGACGACCTGTATGAGTTCGCCGTGACGCTCGACTCCGAGACCGGTGCTTGGGTGCGCGGCGCGCTCGGCGAGAAGCCGCTCGTCACGCACGAGACTGCCTTGAGCCGGGTCACGCCAGCGCGCGGCGAACAGCAGCGCTGGGCGCGCATTCGCATCCGCAGCGAGAAAAAGGTGCGCTCCGCGGAGATCGATCCGACGTACGCCTACTCCCTCGACGCGGACCGCACGAACGATGGCCGCAGTACGGAGCCGCGGCGCGGGGCGGCGCTGCAGCTGGCGCTGCGGGCCCTCGGCTGGGTCGAACTCAGCAACTCCTTCTACGGGGGGCTGTGAGATGGGGGATCGCATGGACCCGGGTATGGAAACGCCGCTGAACGTTCTGGCCGAGACCGAAGCACCGGCTCCCGCCCCGACGCGGCGCCGGGCCGGCGCGGCGCCTGCCAAGCCGCGCAAGCGTGGCCGCGACAAGGCCGCTGGGGCTCCGACGTCTCGCGGGCCGCTCGGTGCCGGCTTGGCCTACGTCGGCGCGTCGTGGCGCGTGTTGCTCTTCGTTGTGGGCGTGCAGCTGCTGCTCGGCCTCACCGTCATCGTGCCGTTCTACTCCGCAGCGTCCGAGCGGCTGGATCACCACCCGCACGCGTCGTCGCTCGCGGGCAGCCCGACGGCCTACGACGGCACCCTGTCCGCCTGGGCGGAGGGAGGACTCAACGCAGGCATCTGGCGCGACCTCAAGCGCGAGGAGGCCTCCCTGTTCAAGGGGCTCGGCGTCACGTTCTTCTGGGTCGCCATCGTGGCGTGGCTGTTCGGCGCGCTCGCGGCCGGTGGCTTCCTCGGGACGGCTGTGAGTGGCGAGGATCCCGTGCGGGTCGGGGCCTTCCTGACACACGGCGCGCGGCTCTACGGGCCGATGCTGCGCGTTGGGCTCTGCTTCGCGCTCGCCTACTACCTCGTTGCCCGGCTGGTGCTCGAGGCGTGGGGCGGTTCGGTGGCATCCACCGAGTTCATGGATTCGTCGGAGGCCGCGGGCTTCTGGGGCGCTCGGCTGCGTGAAGGCGTGGTCGTCATCTGCTTCTTCTGGCTGCGCATGGCGGCGGATCTGGCGCGCACGCGCATGGCGCTGCTGGGGACCCGCGGTGCCGTGGGTGCGTTCCTGCGCGGTTTGGGCGGCGCGCTGCGTCCGCGCGTGTGGCTTGCGGCCCTGGCGTTTGGGCTGCCGACCTATGGCCTGCTGCTCTGTCTGGGGTTGGGTGCGCAAGAGCTGACCGGCGACGACCCGTGGGTGCTCGTCGGGCTGTTCCTCGTGTTCCAGATCGCGGTGTTCCTGCGCTGGGCCGGCCGTGCGGCGGTACTCGCCGCGTTCGCCAAACTCAGCTGAAGCGGCCCGTCGGAAGAACGTCGGTCTGGCCCCACCCGAATCCATCGGTACGATCGATACGATGTTGGATCGCAAGACGCTGGTGCTGAACCGCTCCTGGCGACCGATCACCACCACGTCGGTGCGGCGGGCCATCGTGCTCATGGCGCGGGGCGTCGCCGGTGCCGTAAACCCGGGCACGTTCGAGGTCGCCGAGTGGGAGACCTGGATCGAGCGTGGCCCGCGCCCCCTCGGGAGCCTGCGCGCGCAGGACTTCGAGTTCCCCGTGCCCGAGGTCATCGTGCTCACGCAGTACAACGGGTTTCCCGCCGTGCCCGTGTCGTTCACACGCCGCAACGTGTATCGGCGCGATGGCTATGAGTGCATGTACTGCGGCAAGGCTCCTGGCCTGGCCGACCTGACCATCGATCATGTGACACCGCGCTCGCGAGGCGGCGGCACGCACTGGCTCAACTGCGTGGCCGCGTGCATGCGCTGCAACGCGCGGAAGGCCGATCGGAGTCCGACGCAGGCCGGCATGGCCCTGCGGAAGGCGCCGGCCGCCCCGCGCTGGCCCGGCGGCCTCGACCCGCACTCCCTCGAGGAGCGACCGGTCTGGCATCGCTTCATGCCGGCGAACACGCCCGGCGCACGCTGATGGGCCTCAACGACGAAGACTTCGACGACGAAGACTTCGACGACTACCCGTCGACGCACCTGGACGACGAGGACTACGACGAGTACGTCGGCCGGGAGTTCGACGAGCACGGCGGGGTCCGTGGCGGACCCCGCGTGATCCAGTTCCTCGTACTGGCCATCGTGGCACTCGTGGCGGTGATGGTGCTCCTCTTCAGCTAGGGCGCGTGCTCTCCGCTGGCGATGGAGAACTAGAATCGCGCACCGCCCCGCGCGTCCGCTACCCTGCGCAGGTGAGCGGCCACGGCGATGACAGAGCAGAGCAGATCCTCGCGGCCGCTGCCGCCGACGGGCCGGTCGACATCCTCGACCTGCTCGCGTCCGTTCGCACCCAGATGGAGGCTGTGTTCGCCTTGCATGAGGGCGCGGTGCACGCGCTGGTGCATCGCATGCTCCATGAGGGCACCCTGGTCGCCGGGGGCGTCTCGGAGCGAGGCCTCTCCCTGTACCGGAGCGCGTCGGAGCCGGCGCCCGAGCCCGCCACCGCCGAGGTGACGCCGTCCCCGGTCGCCGCGGGCATCGCGCGCATCGCCCGCAAGGTGGCGAGCGCCGTGCGCGAGCCCGGCGCTCGGGGTCGCGTCCTCGCCGACGTGCGGGCGCACCTCGAGGCGCTCGAGGCCGCCGACGCGTCCCACCGCTTTGGCCGGGTCCGGGCGGTTCACGCGTTGCTGCAGCGCATCGACCGCGGGAACAAGCCCACCGTCGTGGTCACGGCGGGTGGTGGCGACCTGCTCCGCCGGTTCCTGCTGCACGAGGGGCCCTGGCTTTTCTGCGCCGTATTGGCGTTCTTCGTCTTGAAGCTGTTCGTCGTGTCGCCCTTCAAGATCCCCTCGCTGAGCATGCTTCCGACCCTGGAGAAGGGCGACCGGGTTGCCGTGTTCACCCTGTTTCACGACGGTGTGCCGGATCGCTGGGAGGTTGTGGTCTTCACGCGGGACGGCATCCACTACGTGAAGCGGCTCGTGGGGCTTCCGGGTGAGGAGCTCGCCCTGTGGCACGGCGACGTCTACATCGACGGAAAGCTCCTCGCGAAGCCGGCAGCCGTGACGCAGGCGCTGCGCTCGCGCGTGGGCGCGTGGTCGCTCGAGGGCAAGGATGTGATCGGTTTTGCGCATCACAGCGAAGGGGACAGCGAGCGCTGGTGGTGGCGCTCGGGCCAGTTCGAGGCCCACCCGCGCGGGACGCTCGCGTTCGGCATGCATGACGGCATGGCGGACCTGCGGGGGGACCGGGGTGCGGCGGAGGTCCTGGAGCTCCGGCTCGCCTACGGACCCGCCGGGGAGCAGGCCGAGGGCAGCGGCTGGGTCTTGCGCGTTGGCCCGGAGGGCATCTTGCTGGAGGAGGTCTCCGGGGAGGAGCCGCTTGCTCGCCCCGCAGCGGTCGCGGCGACGCGCCTCGCCGCGCGCGCTCAGGCTCCCGCGGCGGGACGCGTGCATCTGGCGCTCTCCTACGTCGACGGCATCCTGCGCGCGGCGTGCGACGGCTGGTCCTACGAGAGCGAGCGCCCGAGCCCGGCCGGCGATCTCTCGGTCGGCGTCCTGCGGCGCGGGCTTGCGCGCGCGCCGCTCGAGCTCACGCTCGATCGCGATCACCACTACAGCTACGCCGGCAACCACGGGGTGCCGATCCACGGCGAGCGGCGCAGCCACGCCATCCCCGAGGGGCGGGTCTTCTTCATGGGCGACAACACCACGAACAGCCAGGACAGCCGGGCCTCGGCGGTGGGGGACATCCCCGTGGAGTCGATCGTGGGCCCG
>JAJDEM010000301.1 GCA_029259795.1 Planctomycetota bacterium | reverse complement strand
CCCGAGCCTGACCTCGATCGTTGAGGGCGGCAAGCCGAGTTCCTCGCCCGCGAGGACGGCCATCAGCGTGCGCGTGCCCGTGCCGATGTCCTGCACACAACACTCGACGGCAACACTGCCGTCGCGCTCGACGATGCAGTTCACCTTGAGGGGACCACCGCCGAGCCTGTGGCGCCCTGCGGAGCCCCAGCGTCCCGAGCTGCAGCCGACGCCACGCTTGACGACACCCTTGTCGCTGCCCGGCTTCGCGCGCCGCTGCTGCGCCCAGTCGATGCGCTCGGCTCCGATCCGCCATTGCACCTGGCGAATCGGATGTGGGTCGTTCTTCAGCCGCACGGCCAGGGCATCGAGCCCTGCTGCGTACGCGTATTGATCGATCAGGCTCTCAAGGGCGAAGAAGCCCTGCGGATGGCGCGGCGCGCGGAAGGCCGCGCCGTGCGCCGAGAAGGTTGCCACCGCGTGTTGGTGCATCTCCACGGCGGGGAACCGATACACCGCAGAGTTCACGGCGCCGGCGCCACCGCCCGTCGCGTTGCCGTACGTGCCGAACGTGCGCCCTCGCAGCCCGAGGAACATGCCGTCCTTGGTGCCGGCAAGCTCGAGCGTCTGGAGCGAGTCCGGTCGGTTCCCGCCGACAAGGTGCTCGAGGCGCCGCGAGAGGAGCATCCGGACGGGCCGCTTCGTGGCCTTCGCCATCTGCGCGCAGAGTACATCCCACTCGCGCGCGCCAAACTTGCTGCCGAAGCCCCCGCCCATGTGCTGGGTCAGGACCCGGATCTGGTTGCGCCGGAGACCCAGCGCCTGCTGGAAGCGCCGGCTCGCAAAGCCCGCCGTCGCCTGGGTGCTGGCCCAGACCGTAACGCTGCCGTCGTCCTCGAACGCAACGGTGCAGCCGTGCGGCTCGAGACAGGAGTGGGTCTGGACCGCCGTGCGGTACTTCCCCTTGGCCACGATCGGCGCATCCTTGAACGCGGCGCTGGCGTCGCGAGCCGGCCGCCGATTGATCGAGCGTACGTTGGTCTTGCGCCGCGCATCGACCACGGGCGCACCGGCAGCCATGCCGTCTTCGGTCGTCGCCGCGGGCTTCTCGACCTTGTAGGTCACCTGGATCGAGGCCAGGGCATCATCGAGAACGCCCTCGGTCTCCGCGCACACCGCCGCCACGATCTTGCCCGGGTAGGTTGCACGCTGTCCCGGGAACTCCATGACGTGCAGGACCCCCGGCATGGCCTTGGCCACCGTCGCGTCCACGGCCTCGACGCGCGCGTTTGCGTGCGGGGAGTAGACCAGGCCCGCGAAGGCGAGGCCCTGAGGCTGGATGTCGTAGGTGTACTTCGCGGCCCCCGTCGCCTTGACGGCCCCATCGAGCCGGGGAATCTCGGTGCCGACGTAGGTGAGCTTCGTGTCGGCCCCCCAGGGCTCGGCATCGAGCTCGTGGACCTGAACCGTGATGTCCTGGGTCGCGTCCGCGACGTCCTTGGCGTACTTCTCGTGGCCGACGAGGCCGACCTTGTACGTGACTTCGCGAGGCATCCTAGACCTCCTTGGCGGCGGCGAGCGCTGCCTTCAGCACGTGCGGATAGGTCCCGCAACGGCAGAGGTTTCCGGCACACGCCTCACGGACCTGGGCGTCACTGAGATCCTTGCCGTGGGTCTTGACCGCCCAGGCGCACGACATCACGAGCCCCGACGTGCAGAAGCCGCACTGCAGGGCGTCCTCGTCAACGAACGCCTGCTGGACGGGATGCATGGCCTTCGGGTTCCCGAGGCCCTCCACGGTCGTGACCTCGCGGCCCTCCGCCTCGACGGCGAGAATGCAGCACGCGTAGACCGGAGCGCCGTCGAGCCACACGGTGCACGCGCCACAGGTGCCCCGATCGCAGACAGGCTTCGCGCCCGTGAGGTCGAGCGGCAGGCGGAGTACCTCGAGCAGCGTCTCGCGCGGCTCCACCTCGAGCTTGCGCGTCTTGCCATTGACCGAGAGGCTCACCGCGCCCTTGCCAGGCCCCTGGTCCTTCGGGCCCGTGTCCTCGGCCAGCGCATCCAGCGCCCGGAAGGTCGCTCCGGCGGCCGCTGCGGCACCGGCACCCTTGAACAGCGCGCGCCGCGTCACGCCACGCGCGGGAGGTGTCTCCGGCCCGGGCAGCTGCGCTGCGGAACCTTCGTCTGCCATGGGACCTCCTCCGCTCGAGTGCCTCGACGCTCGGACCCTACCGATGACGACCGCAGCCTGTCAACGGGGCGAGAGATTCAGCCGTACGGCCGCGCCCGGGTTGAGCGTCAGCTTGCGGATCCGGCCCCGCGGGGCGCCCGCGGTGAGCAGTTGGATCTCGTAGCGACCCGGCGGCACTGCGACCTCGTAGGCGCCGTCCCCGGAGAGCGCGGCCTCGAATCCCTCCCCGGAAGCGCGGCGCGCGGGCATGGGGGCTGGGCCCGGGGAGAGCGGGTCCTTCGGCTCCTCGTCGAGCAGGAGGGTGAACCGCACGCGAGCCAGGGCACCGGCCCCGCGGGCGAGCCCGCGTACCCGGCAGCCGTTCGCTGGCTTGCCGAGCCGCCCTAGCGGCGCAGGGTCTCCCGGGGGCAAGCGCGCATGGACCGTCGCGTGGGTCCATGTCCCGTCCGTGTGGCCGACGAGCAGGTCTTGCCAGCCGGCGTGCGTCACGATCTCGAGGCCCGCCGGCGTCGCGAAGAACGGCACCAAGCCAAAGTCCCCCACCGCGCCATAGCGCACGCGAATCTCACGCACGCCGCCCGCGGGCAACGCCAGCGGCACGCGCAGCGTGCCCTGCTTCGGCAGGGAGACCAGGTGGACCGACCGGCGCAATCGCCATGTCTCTTCGTCGATCCCGTACGTCCAGGTGTCCTTGCCCCTGCCGATGCGGACCTCCAGCCCCGCACCCAGGGCCGCAAGCTCCTCGAAGCGGGCGACGCCCTCAAACGTCTCTTCGACGTAGGTCGCGGGCAGGGGAATGCCCGCAATGCGCACCTGGACCGACGCGCCATCGGCCACGCGCTCCACGCCCGGCGGCGGCACGAGATGGACGGCGAGCGACGCCTGCGGGGCGCTGTGCACCAACACCAGTCGCGGCAACTCGAAGAGGTCGGCATCACGGATCGCATAGCTGAGCAGCGTGCTGACCGAGTCGTCCTGCATCCGCCCGACCGCCCGCAGGGTGGCCCCTCGCTGCCACTGCGGCGCGGGGAAGCGTAGCGCCACGATGCCGTCGCCGAGGTCGTCGATGGCGAGGTCTGCCACCTGGAAGGGCTGGTTGTTTCCGGCCGCCGCGGGCTTCCAGTCGGCCGCCCACTGGGCGCTGACGTTTCCGGCCGGGCCGGTGGGATCCTCCGCGGCGACATAGAGCGAGCGCGGCTTGCCCAGGCGCACGGCGGTAATCGGGTGGGGCGCCTCGCGGAGCAGCGGACCGGCCATGCCCCTCGTGCCGGTCCAGAGCATGCCCCAGCCGGTGTCACTGAGGACGCGGTACTTGCCCGCTCGCGCGCCCTTGGCGCTGTAGACGGGCGGCTCCTCGCTTCCGACGCGCTGAAGCACGTACTCGAGCCCCTCGCCGTCGTCCATCGACTTGATCTTCAGCGTGCCCTGCACGGGTCCATCCACCGCACTCGTGAGGATCTGGACCCGAACGCCGTCCGCGGTGTCATCGCCACAGGCCGCCAGACCGAGCAGAAGGGAGAGGACCAAGGCGACGTGGCGAGGCATGCGCAGCTACCGGAGGTTGAAGGAGGACGACCAGGACGCCGAGGCTACGCCACGATGCAGCACGCTGCACGGCCTACCGCGCGCGGGCACGCGCCGGGCGGGGAGGATTGTTACAGGCCATGTCGTGAAGGGCCTGGCCCGTGAGGCTCTGCCGTCGCCGACGCGCGATGGCTGCGGGCGGGCCGGACGCGACGATGCGGCCGCCGTGCTCGCCGCCCTCGGGGCCCAGGTCGATGACATGGTCGGACAGGGCGATCATCTCGAGGTGGTGCTCGATCAAGATGACGGTGTCGCCGCGCCCGACGAGGCGGCGGAAGACCTCCATGAGGAGGTCGACGTCTTCGCCGTGCAGACCGATGGTCGGCTCATCCAGGACGTAGAGCGTCGGCCCGTCGCGCCCAGGGCGCGCGAGCTCCGCGACGAGTTTCAGGCGCTGGGCCTCGCCCCCGGAGAGGGTCGGTGAAGGCTGACCGAGCGACAGGTAGCCCAGCCCGACGTCGTTCATCAGCGCCACCTTGGGCGCGATCTGCGGGAACGCACCGAACACCTCGACGGCTTCCGCAAAGGTCAGCCCGAGCAGATCGGCAGCGTGCCGACCGCGCCAGGCGATCTCGAGCGTCTCTGGGGCGAAGCGCGCCCCATAGCAACGCTCGCACGGGACGCGCACGTTCGGCAGGAATGACATCTCGACGGTGATCTCACCCATGCCGTTGCAGGCGTCGCAGCGACCGGCCGCGACGTTGAACGAGAAGCGCCCCGGCCCGTAGCCACGCGCGATGGCCTCGGGGGTCTGGGCCAGGGCCTTGCGCACCGCGTCCCAGATACCGAGGAAGGTGGCGGGCACCGAGCGCGGCGTACGACCGATCGGCGTGGAGTCGACCTCGCGAACGCGACTGACATGTTGCGCGCCGCGCAGGCTGCGGTACGGCCTACCGCCGCGCCGACCGCCGGCGTGCGCCGCGCGCACGCCGGCCGCCAGGACGCCGTGAACGAGCGTGGACTTGCCCGCACCCGACACGCCCGTCACGCACACCAGCTGCCCCAACGGAATCTCGACATCGACCTCGTGTAGGTTGTGCAAGCGCGCGCCCACAACACGCAGCTTCGCCTTGGCGGAAGCCGTGCGACGGACGAGCGTGGGCGCTACGCGCGCCAGCACCCGACCCGTGGGCGAGTCCGGGTCCTTGGCCAAGGCGGCCGGCGTCCCACAGGCCACGATCGCGCCGCCGAGTCGCCCACCACCGGGCCCGAGATCGATCACCTGGTCGGCCCCGCGAATCGTGTCGGCGTCGTGTTCGACGACGATCAAGCTGTTGCCGCGCGCACGCAACTCCTTGAGCGCGCCGAGGAGTCGGGCGTTGTCTCGCGCATGCAGACCGATGGTCGGTTCGTCGAGTACGTAGCAGACGCCACGCAGGTTGCTACCAAGCTGCGCAGCCAAGCGGATACGCTGCGCCTCGCCTCCCGAGAGTGTCGCTGCCGTACGGTCCAAGGTGAGGTAGCCGAGGCCCATCCTCTCGAGGAAGCCCACGCGCTCGCGGATCTCCCGCAGGATGGGCTTGGCCACATGGTCGGCGCGCCGCGAGAAGGGCAAGGCCTCCAGCCGCGGGAGAAAGCGCTCCGTGGAGAGCCCGAGGAGCTCGGGCAAGCGCACGCCTCCAACGCGCACCGCTCGAGCCTCCGGCCGCAGGCGCTCGCCACCACACGCCGAGCAGTCCTGACGACTCACGTACGCGCCGAACCAGTCGATGGCGATGTCCGGTGCCTTGGAGAACGCAGCCTGCATGCGCTCGGCCGCTCCGACAAAGGGCCCGCCCTTGCCGGGCCCGCCGCGGAGCAGCTTGCGCCGGATCGGCGCCTCGAGGTTGGACCACTTCGTGGCACCCGAGATCCCGAAGGCCGCGCGGGCTTCCCGCACGAAGTCCCGCTTCAGCTCGGGGAACGCCTTGAGGGCGGGCAGGGCACCACGGCTCAGGGACAGGTCGGCTTCGATCGGGAGCTTGGCAGCGTCGACATGAGCCTCCGTGCCGAGTCCGCGGCAGGTCGGGCACCAGCCGCGGCGGCTGTTGTGACTGAACATGCGCGGATCGGGCTCCGGCACCGTGGTGCCGTCCCGGGGGCAGGTCCGCTTGGCCGAGAGCATCCGGCTGCTGCCGTCGGACCGCAGCACGGTGAGGGTCCCGGACCCGAGCTTGAGCGCCTCTTGCACGGCGGCCGACACGGTCTTGCGCGAGCGCGCCGTCGGCCGCACCGTCGCCACGGCCTCCTCGATGTCGTGCTCCTTGTAGCGATCGAGCGCGGGCGGCGGGTCGCAATCCACGAGAAGCCCATCGACGCGCGCTTGGGTATGGCCGCGCCGGGCCATCGCCTCGAACTCATCCTTGTGGAAGCCCTTGCGACCCAGGATGCGCGGCGCGAGGAGCACGACCGACTCGCGGTGATGGTCGTCCATCACGCGCTGCAGGATGGCTTCGGGGGAGAGCGAGCGGAGCGCCTCCCCGCACGCAGGGCAGTGCGGCTCGCCGGCGCGAGCGAAGAGAAGGCGGAGGAAGTGCGCGACCTCCGTCACCGTCGCCACGGTCGAGCGTCGCCCACCGCGCGAACGCCGCTGCTCGATCGCGATGGTCGGCGGGATCCCAGTCACCGAGTCCACGGCCGGGCGCGCCAGCTGTCCGACAAACTGGCGGGCGTAGGCCGAGAGCGTATCGATGTAACGGCGCTGGCCTTCGGCGAAGATGATGTCGAACGCCAGCGTCGACTTGCCCGAACCGCTGGGACCACTGATCACGACGAACGAGTCCCGCGGCAGATCGATCGAGACGTTGCGAAGGTTGTGCTCCTTCGCACCATGGACGGCGATGACAGCGGGCGGCGGGGGCGGGATCTTGCGGCGGCGGGTGCGCACGACGGGCTGGGCCTTCGCCGCGCGCATGAAGCGCGCCGTGTGCCCATCTCCCGTGGCCACGTCGGTCGGCGTGCCGTCGGCAACGACGCGGCCGCCGTCTGGACCGCCGTCCGGCCCGAGATCCACCACACGATCGGCGCTCCACAGAACGTCCAGATGGTGCTCGACGACGAGCACGGCGTGGCCGCGCTCCGCCAGCCGGCGCAGGGCGACCATCAGGATCGCAACGTCCTCCAGATGCAGGCCGGTCGTCGGCTCATCGAAGATGTAGAGCCGGCGCGAGGCGCCCCGCCGCTCCGCGAGTGCCGACGCAAGCCGCAGGCGCTGCCATTCCCCGCTCGAGAGCGTCGACAGCGACTGCCCCAGGCAGAGGTAGCCCAGACCGACGTCCAAGGCTGCTGCAAGCGGCTTCGCGATGCGCGGAATCGCGGCGAAACGCTCGGCCGCTTGCGATACCGTGAGCTGGAGGACGTCATGGATGGAGAGCCCCTCCCACGTCACATCCAGAACAACCTGCTGGAAGCGGGCGCCATCGCACTCGGGGCAGGGGACATCGACGTCGGAGAGGAACTGCATCTCCACGCGCTCCCGGCCCTCGCCGTCACATGTCTCGCAGCGCCCCCCCGGAACATTGAACGAGAAGTGGCCGGGGCTGAACTCGGCGGCGCGGGCGGCGTCGGTCTCCGAGAACAGGCGCCGCACGCCATCCCACGCGCCGATGTAGGTAGCGGTGTTCGCGCGGCGCGTGCGGCCGGCGGCGGCCTGACCCACCAGCAGCACATCGTCGAGGTGCTCCTCGCCGATCACAGCATCGTGCGCGCCCGGCGTCCCCTCCGGACGGCCCAAGGCTCGGGCCATCGCGAGGTAGAGGGTGTCGTGGGCGAGGCTCGACTTTCCGCTGCCGCTCACCCCGCTGAGGGCCGTCACCGTCCCACAGCGGACCGTGAGGTCGACGTCCTCCAGATTGTTGACGCGCGCGCCGACGACGCCCACAAGCGGGCCCCGCGCTCCGCTCGCCTGCGGTGCCGGCTCCATGCGCCGACGGCCGGAGAGCCAGGCGCCGGTGAGGCTCGTAGGGTGCCGCAGGATGCTGGCCGGCGTGCCTTGCGCTACGACCTGGCCGCCGTGCTCGCCCGCCCTGGGCCCCATGTCGATGACGTGATCTGCGGCTGCAAGCAGCGCTGGATCGTGCTCGACGACGACCACCGTGTTGCCCGCATCGCAGAGCGTGCGGAGGAGCCGGATCAAGCGGGCGTTGTCACGGGCGTGCAGCCCGACGGACGGCTCATCCAGAACGAAGAGGGTGTTGACGAGGTGGGTGCCGATCGCCGACGTCAGGTTGACGCGCTGGACCTCGCCGCCGGAGAGCGTGCGCGCCGGGCGGTCGAGCGTCAGGTAGCCGAGACCCACCTGCTCGAGGCAGTCAAGCCGCGAGCGGACCTCCCGCAGCAACACCTTCGTGATCGGGCGGAGCGCTGGAGGGAGCCGGAGGGTCCGGACGAACGAGCGTGCGGACGCGACGTCGAGTGCCAAGACCTCCGGCAGGCTGCGTCCGCCCACCTTCCAAGCCTGGCCGTCGGCGCCCAGCCGCCCGCCACGACAGTCAGGGCAGGGGGGGTAGCCGCGGTAGCGTGCGAGGTAGACGCGCACGCCAATGCGGTAGGACTTGCGCTCGCGCTGCTTGAAGAACCCCGCCACGCCCGTCCAGCCATCCGCGCCGTGCAGGATGGCCTCGCGGGTCTCCGCAGGTAGGTCGCGCCACGGAACGTCCAGCGGCACGCCCGACTCGGCACACCACGCGCGCATGCGGGCCTTGGCCTTGCGGGCGGAGCCCACCTGCAGCGCCCGGACCGCGCCTTGACCGATGGAGAGCCGGCCGTCGGGCACCACGAGGTCCCAGTCGAAGCCCGTGATCCGGCCGAAGCCGCTGCAGGTCTCGCAGGCGCCCACAGGGCTGTTGAAGCTGAAGAGATTGGGCGAGGGGGCCCGGTGCTGGGTGTCACAGGCGGGGCAGTGCAGCCCTTCGCTGAACGGCAGGTCGCGGCCGGCTTCGTCCCCCTGGGGGAGGATCCGGACCACGGCGGCTCCGCCCCCACCGCGATAGGCCGTCTCGAGGGAGTCGAGCACACGCGCCCGAGCGGTGCGGCCGGCCACGACCCGGTCTACGACGACACGGACCGGGCCGCTCGCGGGCAGGTTGCTGCCGTCGGGCGTGACCGCCACCGCCCGCTCCTCGAGGAGGATGCGGTGCAGACTCGCCGCCCGGAGGTCGGCCGCCGCGTCCGCGGAGGTTCGCCCGGCGCCCAGGCGCAGATCGAAGCCGATCACGACCTTCGTCCCCCGGGGCAGGGCCTGGAGGGCCGCCAGAGCCCGCTGAGGCCCCTCACGCTGGACCGGGCGTCCACAGCCCTTGCAGCTCAGATCGGCCGCGCGGGCCCACAGGAGCTTCAGGTGGTCCAGCAGCTCGCTCATGGTCCCGACGGTGGAGCGGCTGCCCCGCAGGGGCTGGCTGCGCTCGATGGCCACCGCCGGCAGGATCCCCTCCACGGCGTCAACATCCGGGCGGTCCATCCGCTCGAGGAACTGGCGCGCGTAGGCCGAGAACGTCTCCACGTAGCGGCGCTGGCCCTCGGCGTAGAGGGTGTCAAACGCCAGGCTGGACTTGCCGGAGCCGGAGACGCCCGTGATGACCGTGAGGGCCCGCAGGGGGATGTCGGCATCCACGCCACGCAGGTTGTGCTGGCGCGCGCCCCGGATCCTGATGGCCTCGACGGTCTTCGGCATGGCGAGATACTAACGGGACCCTACAAACCACCCCGCCTTTCCGGGACGCGTGTGTTGGGCTCCGCCGTACGGCCCGCGCGCCAAAAAGGGTTCGCGGCGGTGTCGGAGCCCGAAGGCCCTTCACCGCCGCGAGGCAGAAGGAAGGCGTCGTCGGGGCAGGAAACAGCCGCCGCCAACGACGAGACCTACACTGCCTCGGGCCCGTAACGATCCGGTCAGACCTCGCAGTTTCGCTCGCCGCGGCCCGAGCAACGCGCGAACGGGGGGCACGGTGCGCGTGCTCGACCGTGTCGGGGACGGTTGGTGGGGCGCGAGCGGCGTTCCAGGCGCCGGGTCAAGGCGCGTCGCTCCGGGCGCCCACGCGGCTTCGACGCCCCGCAGCGGGGGGTCTCGTCTTGGGGCGCCCCTACCTCCGGGCTGCTCGGCAGCCCGCAAAACGAAACAAGCCCGTGCGACTTGCGTCGCAACGCCTCCGGGCTGCTCGGCAGCCCGCAAAACGAAACAAGCCCGTGCGACTTGCGTCGCAACGCCTCCGGGCTGCTCGGCAGCCCGCAAAACGAAACAAGCCCGTGTGACTTGCGTCGCAACGCCTCCGGGCTGCTCGGCAGCCCGCAAAACGAAACAAGCCCGTGCGACTTGCGTCGCACGGGCTCGTGCTTTACCGGACCGTGAGCGGTCGTCTAC
>JAJDEM010000031.1 GCA_029259795.1 Planctomycetota bacterium | reverse complement strand
TCCTTCATGGTCCTGCTCCAGGTAGCGCCGGTACATCTGCTCTTCGCGACCAGACGCCCAGCGCGCGCTGATGATGCGGATCCCATCGTCGTCGCGCTCTGTCCAGACGACGAGGACGACACCGCGACGGACGATGCCAATCGCGATGAACCGATCTTCCACGTCTGAGTGGTCGGCATCGAACACTTCAAGGTAGTCGCCCCCGGACGTGAGCAACTCAGCGGCCTCCGCAAAGGAGACGTCGTGCTTGCGCTGATTTGCGAGGTCCTTGGCCGGGTCCCATTCGACGTTCACCGGTAAATCATAAGCCAATGGCTTAGTGCGTCAATGACTTACCATGCCCCCCCCCACCGGGCTCGATCCGCGTGTCGCGCCCACCGCCACCGGGCGGGGCGGCGCTCCGGGGCTGTGCGTATCCCGTTACCCTGAGACCCCCATGCAGCATCCCGACAACGCGCCCGGCGACTTCTATGTGGAGTACGACTGCTGCACGTCCTGTGAGGTGCCCCGTACTGTCGCGCCAGACCTGTTTGCATACGACGCGGCGGAGCACTGCTACGTGCGCAGGCAGCCGACCTCCCCCGAAGATACGGACAGGATGATCCAGGTGACGGCGGAGCAGGAGCTTGAGTGCATTCGCTATAGAGGCAGTGACCCCGCGATACTCGGTCGGGTCGAGGCGCAGTTCTGCGATGAAACGCCCGAGGGCGCCGCCTCGCTGCGCCACTGGGCATCGCCTGCACCCCAGAAACCGCGCTGGTGGCAGTTCTGGCGTCGAGACTGACGGAGTACCGTGCGACGGTCGGGAGACGCCGGGGCGGGCGGCGCTACTTGCTGCTCTCGGGCAGCGGGGAAACGAGGCGGAAGCCGACGTTCATCGAGCGCGCGCTGGGGCCGTCTCGAACACGGGTCGCCGAGCGCGCGAGGGCCGGACCAATCAGCCATGAGCCGCCCCGCAAGACGCGCGCGCGGCCATCGCGGGGGCCACGCGGATTCACGACCGGTCCCGAGGGATACCGCCCGTACCAGTCCGCACACCACTCCCAGACGTTGCCCGTCATGTCGTAGAGGCCCCACCGGCTCGGTCGATACGAGGCCACCGGTGCTGTCACCCGATGGCCGTCGTCCCGACGCCAACCGTCCCACATCAAGCGCAGCGACTGCTTGGTCCGCGCGTCGTTGACGTTTGCGAAGCGCCACCCTTCCGTGGCTGCTGCACCCCACCAGAAGCGTGACCCCGCTCGCGCGCGGCAGGCGGACTCCCACTGCGCCTCGGTCGGCAGAACATAGCGCCGAGGCCGATCCTCGTGGGAGAGCCAGCGAGCGAACTCGGATGCCGTGTCCCAAGAGACCTGGACGGCGGGGTGGTCGTCGCCGTCGAGCGAGTGCCCCCGGAAGCCCCCGCTGTCGTGGTCACGACCCACGCGCCACACGTCGCAGCGGCGAAACTGCGCGTTCGTCACCTCCGTGATTTGGATGTAGAAGGGGCGCGACAGCGTGACTTCGTGCTGGGTTTCGTCCGCCCGGCGTCCTTGTTCATCGTCGCTCGATCCCATGAGAAACGTGCCTGGGGGAATGATGACGAACCGCAAGCCGATGTGGTTCTCGAACGCGACGGGGACGCGGTACCTCGCCGCCGCCTCTATCTGTTCGCGGTTCACCTTCGCCCAGGACGGCGGCGAAACCGGCACCCAAGGATGTCGCTGTCCAGCAGAAGGCTCCGGCACAACCGGAGCGGCGACGCCGGTATCCGTCAGGAGCGTGCCCGTCTCGGCCTCGTCCCTGTTGGCGTGAGGCCACGCCAGCCACACAGCGGCCGTCGCGGCGCACAGCATCAGAACCGGAACGGCCAACCGCCTCACGGGCAACACCCTCCTCGCTGGCAACTGACCTCGCGGCTAGGACGGCGACGCGCTTCAACCGCTGCCCATGATGCACCTGCCGCGCGGGTGGGGCAACAGCGGCCGTCGATGCGCGGCTGCACAACCCGCACCCGCCCGGACCCGCTGGCCACCCTCCCGAGCGCGAGGTGGCGGCGCGGCTGCGGGAATGTGGGCGGGGATGGCTAGACCTAGGCTGCCGCGTGCCGTCGGCTGCTCCGTCCGGCGAACACACCCGCACATGCGACGACCAAGAGTATCGCGCTGTAGAAGCGCGGGACGAGCCAGTCAATCTCCGGCTGGCCGAATCCAGCGGCGACATGCTCTCGCATCCGCTGAACGTCACTGTCGTTGAAGTCGGGACGCACGCTGAGGTCGCGAAAGTCGTCCGGCCCCACCCCTCTGGGGGGCGAGCCCACCCACGCATGGCCCAGGCGGAATTTCATCGTGCCGTTGCTGACCGCCCAGGGCGGGAACAGGTGGAGCAGCGCGACAAGAACACAGCACATGAACAGAATGGCCACCTGCGCTCGATTCATGTTGCCTCCGTATCGTTACGACTCGCTGCCTGCGAATCCTACCAACGCAGGGTCTGCACCACCGGAGCCGCAGTTGCAGGAGGAGGCTCTAGGGTCACAGAATCCCCATCACTGCCCCGAGCGCGAGGGGGCGGAGCGGCACGATGAGCCTCGGTTGCACCCGCCTGGACCCGCTGGCCCTCCCCGAGCGCGAACGATGCGGAGCGGCTGCGGGATCGTGGGGTGCTACCTACTCTTCTTGGGAACCGGCAAAGCGAGACGGAAGCCAATGGCAATACTCCGGCGAATCTCCGCGAGCCCGAATCGGCGTGCGCAGTCTAGGTTCGGACCGAACCAAGAGCCGCCCTTGACAGTTCGGTGGGGCAATTGGGCCTCTTCGGCGTCGATGCGATCCAGTCGTGCAGTCTCCTCGGGCGACAGCGTCTTACCGTCCAGCGACATGCGCTCGGAGAAGACCGACCCGCTCCCGTCCTCATGTGGCTTCCAGCGGTCCAGCACCCACTCTTCGACGTTTCCCGTCATGTCGTAGAGCCCGTACGCGTTGGGTGGGAACTGCTCGACAGGCGCGGACTGCTCGTGGCCGTCGTCAGGCCCCAGACCGTTCACGCGGCTCGGATCCCAGGCATCTCCCCAGGGGTACTCCTTGCCTACAAGCCCTCCACGTGCCGCACGCTCCCACTCAACCTCCGTGGGTAGTCTCGCGCCCGCCCAGGTTGCAAAGGCGACCGCTTCATTCCACGTCACGGTACAGACCGGGTGATCCGCTCCTTCCAGGTCGTAGTCGTCCAGCTCCGCACAGATGTGGTCCGCAACGAAGCGTCGGTACTGGGCGTTCGTGACCTCCGTGGTCTGCAAGTAGAACGGCTCCGACACGGTCGCCTCGTGCTGATAGCGCTTCCCCGCAAACGACGACATGCGGGGCTGCCCCATCAAGAACGTCCCCGCCGGGATCAGCACGAAGCGCATGCCCAGGTCGTTCTCGAACGCGACGGGCACGCCGTGCTCCCTGGCTTCGGCGATCTGCTCGGGCGCGACCTTGGCCCAGGAGGGGACGGGATGGGCTGCGGTGGGCTCCTCGTTTCCGCAGGCCGCCATGCCGAGCAGCGCGAGCAGCGCGAGCAGGAGGACGGCGATGGGGACGCGCTTCATGAGGCCGTCCATCTTGCACCTACCGCACGGGCGGGGCAACCGGACTCCGAAATGGAACGATGCGTCGCGACCGCCAGCCTCAAGTCGCGTCCGTCGAAGTCCCGTCCCAGCACGGGCAGGATCCTAGCCTAGTCATCTTCATGCCCATGCTCAGTCGCATCCGAAGCGCCGGACCTTGAGGTCCTCAAGAGGGCAAAGGCCATCATGATGAGACTCGGCCAAAATGTGAGCATCGCAAGGATGCCTAAGCCGACCGGGTTCGGATTCGGGTCGTCGGTGAGTCGAAGTTCGGTTGCGATGATACTCACTAGAAGCGGACCACTGCCGATGACGAACATCACGGCGCCCGCAAGAAACAGAGGGTCACGAATGGCTCGCTTGAGGAGATTCATGGAGTCGTTGGCGTCCCTTCAATCCACAGAAGGGAGGGGTGCGTGCGCGGCTCCCCTGCGGCGACGGAAGGAGACGGCGACATCTTGAGGGCAATACGCTTCAACACGCCGCCCATCTTGCACCTGCTGCGCGGGAGGGGCAACGGCCGCCGTACGTTGCGGTGTAACGAGCCGCGCAGAACCACGGCCCGAGGAGCCAAGCCCGCGCTGGCACCTCCAAGGGCGCGTTCATCTTTGGGCCTGAGCCGGACGCGGTCACATGTCTAGATCGGGCTCGAAGGAGACGATCCAGCACCAGGACAGCACGTCGTCGGCAGCACCATTCCCCCCACGCCACTCCTGCTCAGCCAGGAAAACGTCTAGCTCGGCGGCTACGACGAGGAAGTAGGCATCCCCCAGCCCACCAGCCCCTAGATGCCCCCGACCACCAGAGGATGCAGTGGTCCCAATCCGGCGCGGCGACAAGCCGTGAGCTACGGACACGCGGCTGGTCTCACTACGCGGGTCGTTCCCCGCGTGCTTCGTCAGACGCAGCCGAACCATCTCTGCTCCGCTCCTGACGTCCGCGCGCATCTCGACCGTGACCACTTGGCCAGGATCGACGCGCAGTTCCGCACGAGCGATTCCCTTGACCCCAAGCGGTAGAACGGCCCCCGGAAGGCGCGCGGTGAAGTGGCGCTCGCCCCAGGCGTCCAAAGCCATGCTGCCCGCAACGAGTCGCACGACGATTCGCCCTGGGGCTCCTGCAACGGCCTCCGCCCTGGCCTCCAGCCCCATGTGCGGATCGACCATTCCACGCCGGGGATGGCCGAACTCAAGCCTGTTCAGGCGAATGTGGAGCGTGTCGGGGGTGGGGTGGTCGAACAACTCCCCGCGCGACTCCTGGCGCGGCACCGCCTGCCGCTGCTCGGCTGGCGAGCGATGAGAGAGGGACCACACCACAGCCCCGAGGCCAGCGACGAACAGGATCCCAATACCAAGACGCAAGCTCATGCTGCCCACCTCGTCCACATGGTACTCGGTGGAGACCGAAATCACCTGAGGACGCCTCGCCCTACCCGCACCCGCCTAGACCCGCTGGACCCGCTGCCCCACTCTCCCCGAGCGTGCGGCGGAGATGCTGCGAGCAGGTCGCGCTATGCCGCCACGCTGGAGATCAGTATGCCGCCACGTTGGAGATCAAGGCGGCGAGGCCCGCTCCTACGCCAAGCAACCCGGCCGCAAGCGCCACGTAGGTCTGCGGAGTTCGCCAGCGATCGGTTGCTGAGAAGGCAAGCGGGTGAGCAACGAACCAACCTAACAGGATCATCGCTCCAAGGGCGCCGGTGAGGCCCATATCGAAATCCGCAGGATTCACGATCGCAACCAGAATGGTGAGAATGCACGCCGTCGCGCCGAGGCAGTACATCAACCAACCACCCAGCCATCGCGCCGCTGCGCAGTTGCACCGCTCTGCGCTGGTCGATTCGGCGGGGAGCGTCTCGCGAGTCTCTTCCACCTCCGCAGTGTACAGCGCAGATGGTGTACGTGAACAGGGAGCGCAGCGCCCGCTCGATGCCCGGCCGCACATGGCGCACCCGCGAGGACCCACCGGCCCACCTCCCTGAGCGCGAGGCGGCGCAACACCGGCAAGATGAGCCCCGGTTGCACCCGTGGGACCCTGCTGGCCCCATCCCCGAGCGCGGCGGCGCAGGAGCGGCAAGAGGAGCCTGAGTTGCACCTGCCTGGATCCGCTGGCCCATCACCGCCCCCGAGCGCGGGGTTGCGCAAGAGCGGCACGATGAGCTTCGGCTGCACGGACAGCAGCCCGGTCAGCTAGCCCGCTAGCCACTCATGCAGAACCTGGAAGCTGGGGTAGTGCCCTTCACTGAGAATCGGCGATTCGAGCGTGTCAGGCGGAAGCGGGTCATGTTCGCCCTCATCAATCCAACCCTGTCCACCCGTCGAGGACCAGCGGCCAGGGGCCGTGTCCCCAAAGAGCTTCATCACGTACCAGTCTGCGATTTCTCGGCCCCAGCTAGCGGCCGCCGACTTCGTACTAGATCGGACCCGATAGAAGCCAAAGCTCTCCACGGCTTCCCACTCCCACGGAGTGGTCTTTCGCTCGTTGATCTCTACATCAAACGGAGACTCGTAGGCGAACATGAAGACGTAGTCCTGCAACTTCGAACCTCTACAGGGGTTTAGATCGGGAGTCTGCATCCTGCCGCCGGGCACCAGTCTATTCGCATTCCCCACGCCGCAGGCTTGCTCGCGGATACGGTACCAGGTCTTTTCCTACGGGCTTCGCGCCTACGACTCACGCCCCTGCCGTTCCTAGGCGGATACTCCAGTCCGGTAGGCAGCCTCGAGAAGCGCGCTGATGAGCTACACCATCCGACCGGACACCGAAGAGCTTGGATACCGAGTGCGCGGTCACAAGGGCCGTAGGAAAAGACCTGGTACCGCA
>JAJDEM010000004.1 GCA_029259795.1 Planctomycetota bacterium | reverse complement strand
GGTCGGCAAGGTGGCGACGCTCACGGCCACGCGGTAGTCGCCTGCCGGCAGGTTGGGGAAGGCGTAGCTGCCGTCGGGTGCGGTCATGCCACCAGCCACGGTCACATCGTCTGCGGTGCCGAGCATGCCGTCGGGGCCGGGCCCGAGCAGCGCGAGCGAGACCCCACCCAAGCCGGGCTCGCCCGCGTCCTGCATGCCGTCACCGTTCGTGTCCTGCCAGAGGCGGTCCCCGATCACGCCGGTGTGGCGGTAGCCGAAGTCGACCGTGTCGATCGCCTGGCCCGCGTTCAGGGTCACGTCCGTGGGCACCGCGCCCGCACTCAGGGCGACGCCCGCGGGCAGCGTGCCGGCGTCCGGCGTTGCGCGGTAAACACCCGGCGGAAGCGCGGTGAAGGCGTAGCTGCCATCGGCCGCGGTGTTCACGGGCGGCAGGGCAACGTCATCGGCCGTTGCGAAGGTGGCGTCCGGCCCCGCCTCGAGAAGGTCGACCCGCACGCCGGACAAGCCGGGCTCGCCCGCGTCCTCGGACCCGTTCGCATTCGTATCCGCATACACACGGTCGCCCAGGCTGCCGGTATGGCGGTAGCCAAAGTCCGCGCGCGCGATGGTCGGCGCCGCAGGAAGCGTCGTGTCGAACGGCTGGTTCCCCGTGGTCAGCGCCATGCCGGAAGGCACGGTGGCTCCGCGCACCAGGACGCGGTAGCGCCCGGGCGGGAGGAAGTCGAAGCGGTAGTCTCCGTTCGGCGCCGCGGTGACATCCGCCGGGAACGGCACGTCGTCCGCCGTCCCGAAGAGACCGTCCGGGCCCGCTTCCACGAGGTCGATCGCCACGCTGCCGATGCCGGCCTCCCCGGCGTCGATCACCCTGTCTGCGTCAAGGTCTTCCCAGACGTTGCCCACGATGGCCGAGGCGAACTGGTAGCCGAAGTCCGCCGCGGCGTCGCCCACGCCCCCAACAACGGCCGTGTCGTACGGATCGTTGCCCGTGCGCAGGGTCATCCCTGCCGGGACGGTCGCTGCGTCTACGCGGACGCGATACGTGCCCGCCAGCAGACCGCTGAACAGGTACGATCCGTTGGCCGCGGTTGTCTCGGGCGGGAACGTGACGTCATCGGCCGTGCCAAGGACTCCGTCGGGCCCGGCCTCGAGGAGGTCGACGCGCACGCCACCGAGTCCCGGCTCACTGGCATCCTGCATGCCGTCGGCGTCTTGGTCATGCCAGACGCGGTCGCCGATGGCTGCGATCTGACGGTAGGCGAAGTCGATGTCGCTGACGGTCGTCCCCGGCGGGACGACGACCGTCTGCAGGCCGGCACGCGTCGTCGGGAGGTAGCCCGAAGGCACGGTGGACCCGTCGACGAGCACGCAGTAGGTATCGCCGGGCAGTGCGCTGAACGCATAGGCGCCGCCCGCCACGGTGGTGGTGAACCCACGGTCCACGTCATCCAGCGTGCCGCAGGCGCCATCGGGACCGGCAGATGTGAGCCGAACGATCACGCCAACCAGGCCGGGCTCGCCCGGGTCCTGCAGCCCGTTGCCGTCGATGTCATCCCAGACCCGATCGCCGATCTGACCACTGTCGCGCAGGCCGAAGTCGACGGTGTCGAGTGCGGTGCCCGGGCCAAGTACCACGTCCGTGGGATCTGAACCACCCGTGAGAACCATGCCCGCGGGGATGGAACCGGGGTCGAGGGCTGCGCGGTAGGCGCCCGGTGCGAGCCCTGAAAAGCTGTAACTGCCGCCGGCACCCGTGGCCATGGGGCCGCGTGCCACATCATCGGCCGTGCCATGCATGCCGTCCGGCCCCGCTTCGCTGACGGTGACGGTGATCCCCACCAGGCCCGGCTCGCCCGCGTCCTGCAACCCGTCCCCATTCAAGTCGTTCCACACCCGGTCCCCGAGCGAGGCCGAGCGCCAGAAGCCAAAGTCGGCCGTGGCGTTGCTCTCGCCGTACGCAAGGTCGAGGTCGAGAGGGTCGTTGCCTGTACTCAGCGCGAATCCGGCCGGGGCCGTCCCCTGCGCCACATCCACGCGGTAGCGCCCGGCCCCAAGGCCGGTGAAGCCATACGCGCCGGTGCCATCGGTGATGGCATTGCCGTGCGAGACGTCATCGGCGGTGCCGAGCACGCCGTCGACGCCAGCTTCCGTGAGATCGACCCGGACCCCCGAGAGTCCCGGCTCGCCCGCCTCCTGGAGTCCATCGCCGTCGAGGTCATCCCAGATGCGATCGCCGATCGTGCCCGGCAACCAGAACCCGAGGTCCGCGTCCGTCACGCCCTCGCCCGGTGTGACGGTTCGATCGAGCGGCTCGTTACCGGAGGTCAACACATAGCCCAGCGGAAGGGTCGCCTCATCGACGTCGATCCGATAACGGCCCGGCGGAAGCCCGCCAAACGTGTAGGCGCCATCGGCGACGGTGGTCGTCGAGCCGACCGTCACATCGTCAGCGGTACCCAGGAGTCCGTCGGCTCCGGCTTCCGTCAGGTCGAGATCGACGCCAACCAGACCCGGCTCACCCGGAGCCTGGACACCGTCGCCATCGCGATCGTCCCAGACACGATCGCCCAGGGACGCCGCGACCCAGAAGCCGAAGTCCGCATCGTCGTAGTCCTGGCTACCGGCCAGCATGACGTCGTGGGGTTCGTTCGCTGTCGTCAGGGCCAGGCCCGCGCCGAGGGTCATCTCGTCGACGTCCACCCGGTAGGTTCCCGGAGGCAATGAATCGAAGTCGTAGCTGCCGTCAGCCGCCGTCGTGCGACTCGCCACGGTGACGTCGTCCGGCGTACCGAACACGGCATCCGGGCCCGCCGTGAGCAGATGTACATCGACGCTACCAAGACCGGGCTCGCCCGCATCGGCGAGGCCGTCGCCGTTGAGGTCGTTCCAGATGCGGTCACCGATCGACGCGTCGTTCTGCTTGTAACCAAAGTCGCCAGCGGTGAAGTCCTGCCCCTGGTTCAAGGCAAGGTCGAGAGGCTCGTTGCCCGTCGTCAAGGTCTCGAACATTGCAGGCAACGTCGTCGCGTCGACGTCGATGCGGTAGAGCCCCGCGATGAGCCCGGGAAAGCGATAGGAGCCATCGGCCGCCGTGGTCTGCGCCGGGAACACGAGGTCATCGGCGCTCCCCAGCGTGCCGTCGGGGCCCGCCTCGTTGAGTGTGACGCGCACGCCAGCCAAGCCGAGCTCGCCGGCCCCTTGCGCTGCGTTCCCATCGACATCGTTCCAGACAAGATCACCGATCGACGCATCGCCGCGGTAGCCGAAGTCGGCCTCGCGCACGAAGCGCCCCTGGGTGAGGAGCACGTGAGTCGGGTTGGCAAACGTCGTACGGGTCGTACCGCCAGGGGTCGTTGCCTCGTTGACCTCGACGCTGTACGTCCCCGGCGTCAGCCCACCGAACGCGTAGCCGCCGGTGGCATCCGTGACCGTCGTGCCCACCTGAACGTCGTCGGCCGTGCCCAGGAAGCCATCGGGGCCCGGACGACGCAAGGTCAAGAGTACCCCCGCCAGGCCCGGCTCCGCGGCGTCCTGCAGGCCATCACCGTTCACGTCGAGCCAAACGAAGTCGCCGACGCGCGCCGGGAACTGGTAGCCGAAATCAGCGCCGAGGTCGTTGCTGCCGCCCGTGATGGTGGCGGCGTAGGGCTCGTTGCCCGTCGTCAACGTGGACGACGGAGGCAGCGTGCCCTCATCGACGTCGACGCAGTAGGCGCCGTCGGCGAGATTCTCGAAGGTGAAGTAGCCACCGCCATCGGTGGTTGTGGACTGGAGGAAGACGTCGTCGCCACCGCCGCACAGACCGTCGGGCCCCGGATCGAGCAGGTTGACGGTGATGCCGCGCAGGCCGGGATCACCGATGTCTTGGTT
>JAJDEM010000300.1 GCA_029259795.1 Planctomycetota bacterium | reverse complement strand
GGAGGCCGCCGAGCCGTGCTGCTGCCCCGGGGCGGGATGGCGGCCATCGTCGGCCGCATTGCGAGCGACCTCGGCCCGGCGCTGCGCCTCGAGAGCCCGGTCGTGCGCATCGAGGACGGCAGCGGCGAGACGCCGGCCGTCGTGCACACCGCAGCCGGGCAAGCCCTGCGTGGCGCCGAGGTCAGCCTGGCGCTGCGCGCGCCTGCCCAGGCCTCCTTGCTCGCGGACTCGCATGCCGCCACCGCCGCTGCGCTCCGCGCGGTGGGCTACGTTCCCATGGTCGTGATCGCGGTGGGATTCCGCCGCGAGGACGCGCCGGCGATTCCCGCGGGCTTC
Organism: Planctomycetota bacterium; assembly: GCA_029259795.1. Lineage (GTDB taxonomy): Bacteria > Planctomycetota > PLA2 > PLA2 > JAEUHO01 > JAHEIK01. The sequence continues at coordinate 2,634 of JAJDEM010000300.1, read as the reverse complement.
GGCTTTCTGCGCGGGCGTGGGTGCGCAGCACGCATCCTCGGTGCGACCTTCAACAGTCAGCTGAACCCTGCCACCGCACCGGAGGGCTGTGAGCTGCTCACGGCCTTCCTCGGAGGCAGCGAGGATCCGGCTGCGCTCGATCTGGATGACAGCGCCGTGCGCGACATCGTCCTCGGCGACCTCGCCGCGGCCCTGGGCGGCGCGGTGCGACCCGCCATGGTGCACATCGCGCGCCACGCCCAGGCGATCCCGCTGTTCTCCCCCGGCCACCGCGGACGCATGGCCGCGGCGAACGCTGCGCTCTCGGGCGCGCGCCTGCGGCTGCTGGGCTCCCACGTAACCGGCGTGAGCCTGAACGACTGCTGTCGGCCGGCGGCACCGCTCGCGGGTCCCCTGCCGGCGGGCTTGACGCGGCTCTAGACGCCGCTCTACACGCGCAGCATGGCGCACGCGCCGTAGAAGGTCGCGCGGACGCGCGTGACGACCCTCGCGCCCCCCGTGCGGAAGTTGATCTCGATGACCTCCCCGGTCGAGGTGACGCCGTAGAGGTCCCGCCCGTCCCAGATCAGTCCCCACACATCGTCGAAGGTGCGCAGGCGCGGGGCGCGGCGCGGTCCGGCGGGACTCGGCTTCTTCTTCGGCGGCGTCGACGCCCCCTTGCCGCCGGTCGTTACGCGTCGGGGCAGCTCGCGAATCCGTCCGACGTCCTTGGCCCGCCAGGTCTTCATGTCGATGCGCACGAGGTGGCAGGGCGTACCGCTGCCTCCGTTCACGGTGGCATAGAGCGCATCGCCAATCCACGCGAGGTCGCCGTCACTCCCCCAGCGACCGCCGAGACCGCCCAGAACGCGCGCCTTGCCTGTCTTCAGGTTGACTTGGCAGAGCGTTCCGTACTCCAGCGCGAACAGGCGCCCCTTGTCGTCGAAGGCCAGCGCGTTGAACTGACCGTCGGACGCGCGCAGCGGCCCCACCAAGGTCGCCTTCGAGGGATCCCGGATGTTCAGCTTGTAGAGGTTCGTGAACGAGATGCCGTAGAGGCCGTGCAGATCGGAGAGCGCGAGGTCCGTGAGCGTGGGACGCGTGACGGAGACCTTCCCGGCCTTGTTCGTCGTTCGGACTTCCACCACGCCGATGCGCTCGACGCGCCGCTCATCCGGCACGACCTGATAGAGCACGCCGGCGTCGTCGGTGGCGTAGCCGTTGGCCCAGGCCGGGGCGCCAAGCAGCAGCACGCCGAGTGCGCCTGCCAGCCAGTGGAATGTCCGGGCCATGACTCTCTCCGTCGCTCGCCCCACGCGGCCCAAGTCTAGCGACGCACTGGGGGCTCTGGAGCGACGCTTCCGGAGGAGAGCACCCCACCAACGAAACAGGCCGCGCGGCGAATGCCGCGCGGCCTGGGAGACTGCTGCCTGGAGAGTGTTCACCCCAGGGCGTGAGTGAGTTCGGGAGCTGAGCCCCCTCCCTCGCAGGCAATCATTCGTGTGCTACTTGGAACCGGCGTCCTGGACCTGGCTGCCGATCAACTCGAGCGCACGCTTTGCAGTCTCAAGACTGTCGCTCATCTTCGTGGCGTACGCCGCAGCGGCCTGGAGGCCGGCCGTAGCCTGCTCGAGCGCGGTGCGGTTCGCATCGCTCGGGTCGGCGGCAAATGCCTGCTCGGCAGTTGCCAGCGTCGCCTTCGCAACGTCCCACGACTTCGCTGCTTCCTTGGAGAGCGTGGCGGCCTCGTCGACTGCCGTCTTGGCCTCGTCGGCGGTCGGCGCGGCGGGCTTGTAACCCTCCGGCATCCCGTCGAGCTTGCCCTGGCTCGCGTCAAGGACGCGGTTCAGGTCGGCGACACTCTGCTTGAGATCGCTGGCACGCGCCTCAAGCGAGCGGGCCTTGGCCTCGGCGTCTGCGGCGGACTTGTGCGCAGCCTCGGCGGCCTCGCGGGCCTCCTCGGCGGCCATGCCGGCGCGGTACATCGTCTCTTGCTGCGTGCGGGTCGGATCGGCGGCGTTCTCGACAGCCTCGCGGGCCGTCGTAGCGGCTGCCTCGGCTGCCTTCGCCTTGGCGTCGGCCTCCTGGGCCTCGCGGCTGGACTGGATGGCCTCCTCTTGCGCCTTGTCGGCCTGGGCCAAAGCCTCCTTCTGCTCAAGCTCCATGGAGGCGATCTCCGAACGCATGCGTGCAGCGGCGACCTCGCGCTCGATGGCGACGCGCTCGGCGTCATCACCCGTGGCGCTGGCACCCGGTGCCGTCGGATCGGTGGAGGGCTTCTCGGCCGTACCACCCGAAGGCGTCACGCCCATGCCACCAGGCCCCATGGCCTTCTTGCCGTTGTCGGCAACCATGCCGCTGGCGGTCGGGAGACCGGTCTGCTGCGGCAGCCACGCGGCGATGCCGACGTCGATGCCCGCGGGACGCGTCGCGGCGCCCGGACGGCTGATGCCCGAACGACCGCCCTTGCCACCGACGTGCGGCGAGACGAAGGCGAACAGCTCAGAGTCCTTGGCGTCCAGACGACGGAGCGTCGTGACGATGCCGCGGTAGGGCTGCGTGGAGTTCTGGTGCTCGGCTGCGATGCCCAGGTTGGCGACGAGCGCCTCGGTGTAGAGCCGGTTGTTCTCCAACACGGTGGCGGCCATGATCTGC
>JAJDEM010000299.1 GCA_029259795.1 Planctomycetota bacterium | reverse complement strand
CAAGGCGGACCTCCGGGCCGGTGACATCGTCACGGCCATCGACGGCAAGACCACCGAGGGCCTCTCCGTCGAAGACTGTGTGCGGTTGCTCAAGGGCCCCCCGGGCACCAAGGTCATCGTGAGCATCTTGCGTCGCGGCTGGTCCGAGGCGCGTCCGTTCACCCTGGCCCGCGCTCGCATCATCATTCCCACCACCGCGTACGACCTCCTACCCGGCGGCATCGGCTTCATCCAGATCCTGCACTTCAGCGAAGACACCGCTCGCGAAGTCGGACGCATCCTGGATCTCTTCGAGGAGGCCGGCGTCAAAGGCACGGTCATCGACCTGCGCTACAACGGTGGTGGCTATCTCCACAGCGCCGTGCAGATCGCGAGCAACTTCATTCCCGGCGGCAAAGTCGTCGTTACCGAGCGCGGGCGCCCCGGCGTCTATCCGAAGCGCACGCACCGCTCGCTTGGCACGGGCACCTCGCGCAAGCAGGTTCCCCTCGTCGTTCTCGTGAACCAGGGCACAGCAAGCGCGGGCGAGATCCTCGCAGGGGCGCTCAAGGACCACGGTCGTGCCCGCCTCATCGGAACGATGACCTTCGGCAAGGGCAGTGCCCAGATCCACGTGCCGCTGACCTCGCGCCCCGGCGAGCCCTTCACGGACGTCGCCCGCAAGAACGGCCGCCCCATGCAGGGCGATCGCTTCAAGGACGCGAACGGCAACGGTCGCTGGGACCCGGGTGAGTGGTTCGAGATCAAGGCGCGCGCGAACGGCCGCTACGACCCGGCCGAGAAGTTCACCGACGCCAATGCCAACGGCGTCTACGACGTAGGCGAGGCCTTTGTCGACACCAACCTCAACAAGAAGTGGGACGACAAGGAGCCCTTCGAGGACAAGAACAACAACGGCCGCTGGGATCCGGGCGGCGCGCTCAAGATCACCATCGCGTCCTACTACACGCCCTCGAACTTCAATCCCAAGCGCGATGTGAAGCTCGTGGACGGCAACCTGAAGGTCGTTGGTGGCATCGTACCGGATCTCGAAGCGAAGCTCTCGACCCTCGACCTCTGGGAGGTCCAGGAGCAGCGCAAGCTCGAGTCCACCGGTACGGTCCGGGAATACGTCGAGTCCCTGTTCGCAAAGGACCGGGAGCTCATGACGCGTCTCGCACGCTCCGATCGCTGCCAGCCGGACCTCTACCCGGGGTTCGATGAGTTCTACGCCGGCCTCGACACACGTCTCGACAAGAACGCCGTCCGCTGGCTCGTGCGCTGGAACACCCGCCGGCAGCTCGGCGATCAACTCGGCCGTGAGCTCGTCGGGGACCTTGTCGACGACGTCCAGCTGCAGTGGGCCCTGACCGACCTGCTAGGGACCCTGGGCGTGGACCCCGCGACCATTCCCGACCTGCAGTGCCTTGCCGCGCTGAAGAAGGACGCCAAGGATACGGCTGCGAAGAAGGACGCTGCGGCCAAGTAGCCCCGGTCTGCTGCCGATGAAGCCTGGCTCCGAGAGGGCCTGTCTCGCGCGCGGGGCAACGTCTCGCCGGGCCCCCCGTCTCAGGCTGCGATTCGCCGAGCGGTGCCATCCGTCAAGCGCTGCGATCGGGCGCCGCACCAGCTCCGCGACTCGTCGCGGAGGCCCGCGGTTCGTGCAGCAATCGGGCTAGAGTTCGACCGCGCTGAGCGTCTGCTCGAAGGCCACGTCGAACGCTTCCTCGAAGTCGAACAAGCCGAAGAAGTCTTCCTTGCGATCGTCGGCGGTCTTCTGCAGCAAGTCCGACGTGATGAGGTTGAAGACGATCTCGCCGAAGTCATCGGTGCGCGTGATGCCCCAGTACAGGAACACAGGGCGCGCCAGAAAGCCGAACTGCTCAAGCGCCAGACGACGGACGCCCTCCATGATCTCGGGACCACTCACGTGACGGCGCGCGCCCCCGCGCATCGTGATCGTGAAGTCCAACGCCTCGAACATGAAGTGGTAGGCCTCGGGCCGGTAGCGCGGATCGCGCCGGGTGAGATCGAGGATGATGCTGTCCTTGTCGATCATCGTGAGCCCTGTCCGTCCCCTCTCCGCACGCATGTTTCATCCCCGCGTGCGGGGCGATGAACCTACCGGGAAAGACCTTTCCGAAGCACGAAAAATGTCTCGAACGACCGCACCATAGGGCGCTGTTCGGCACCACCGCGGTGCAAGCCCCTATCGGACCATCGCTCCGCTTACACAAGCCCTGCCCGCGCCACCTTCATTCGCACTACGTCAGCGAGACAGGTGCCTGACGGAGCACTGCGATGCTCTCGATGAGCACCGCCGCGGGCGTGACGTTCGCTGCGACAGCGGCGCTCAAGCGTCCCCACGCAGTGATGAGACCGAGGGCCGTCTCTGGATCGACCTGGCTCGGCAAGGCGCAGCTACGACCAGCCGCACACTCGCGTGCTTCGACGACAAGGATGCGCAGGAGGTCGGCGACGAGCGCGCGCACATGCTGACGCTTCGTGCTCGTCTCCTGACCTTCGGCGGCGGCCAAGGTGGTTGCGATCCGGTCGAGTGCACCGAGGGTCTCGTCCGCCGCTTGCACGGTGCCTGCATCGCGCTGGCTCCCGGCGTCGATCATGCACTGCGTGAGGGTCGGCAGGCCGTGCTCGGCAAAGCGCTGCGCGCGCTCGAGCGAACCGCCCGCCGCGCGAACCGCGCGTGTGACGGTCCCTTCATCGTGGCCCCCGTCACGCAAGCGTTGAGCGATGACGCCAGCAGCCAGCGGCGGGAAGCGCACGCGGCGGCAGCGACTCAATACGGTATCGGGCAAGCGCTCGGCGCGGGTCGTCACCAAGATGAACACCGTGCTCTCCGGCGGCTCCTCGAGCGACTTGAGATACCGCGCGATGCCCGCCGGATCCATGGCCTCCGCGGGGTCGATGATGAAGACCTGATACGTGCTCTCGAACGGCGTGCTGTGTGCGCGTTCAAGCATCGGTCCGAGGGCCGCGACGGAGATGACCGTGGCCTTGTCCTTGCGCAGCTCATGCAGATCGGCATGCGTGCCGTCAAGGGCCTGAGCTGCCGCGTGGTCATCCCGCGCCGCCGGCGGGTCACCGGCCAACAGGCCCATGGCGAACGCGCGCGCCGCTTCGTGGAGCGCGAGACTGTCCGCGCCCTCGAAGAGGTAGGAGGGCGAGATCCGCTCGCTCACCAGCGTGCGGTAGAGCAGCGCACCGACGGACCCGAAGGCGGCCAGCGGGTGGGATCCCATCTCGGTGGCAGCTCTCGGTGTGGGGTCACTCGACAAGGTCACGGACGGCCTCCCAGACGCGTTCGGCCACCGCCTCGATGGATCCCTCGGCCGAGATCACGCGTCGCTGCTCGGGCGCCTCGGCGAAGATCTCACGAAAGCGTGCCCCGACCCGATCGCGGTACGTAGCCCCGCGGGACTCCAACCGATCCCGCTCTGTCCCCACGCGCGCGTCCGAGGCCGACGGCGGCATGTCCAGCAGCAGGGCCCGCTGCGGCTCCACGCCCTGGGTGGCGAGCTCGGAGCTTGTCCTCAGCGCGTGAGCCGATGCCCGCGTTCCAATGCCCTCGTAGGCGCCCTGGTAGGCCGTGGTGGCGTAGTGCCAGCGCTCGCAGACCACCACCTGCCCCACCGCGAGGGCGGGGCGGATCACAGCCTCCACGAGCTGGGCCCGGGAGGCCTGGTAGAGGAAGACCTCGGCCATCGGCGCGACGTCGCCCAGCGACGGGTCGAGCAGCAGCGCCCGGACCCGCTCGCCGAGCGCGCTGCCGCCGGGCTCGCGCGTATGCAGCACGGTGCGACCGAGGCCGCGCAGGCGCTCGGCCAGCAGCCCGGCCTGGGTGGTCTTCCCACAGCCATCGAGGCCGTCAAGTACGAAGAACAGACTGTTGGGCGCGTCACTCATGGGAGGGGCAGCATAGGCCGGGCGAACGACCGCGGCACGGTCCTCGCGAGCCCGGGAGATCAACGCACACAGCCGAAGCGTGGGGCTCTCGCGCACCCTCGCGCCCGAGAGCAGGGTGTTGCTTCGAACGAAGCTGGCGGTCGCCCCCCGAGCCGCGCCCTTGGCGGATCTCTCGCCAGGCGGCGCACACCTCACGCAACATCCGAGCTAGAGGCGTGCGAGCAGGCCGTCGACCAGCTGGTCGACCCCGGCGTCGATGGTGCGCATCTCGCGCATCTCCTGGATCGCGCGGCTGACGCTGCTGTGGCTGCGCAGTCCGAACACCTTCCCGAGGGTGGTCAGTGGCAAGGCGCAGGCGCGGTAGACGAGGTACATCGCAACCCGCCGCGGAAACTGCGCCGTGCGGATCTTCGTCGGCTGGTCAAACAGCACGCGCGGCACGCTGAAATGACCCGACACGACGTCCTTCACCCGGCGAACGACTTCCTCTTGAGCGGTTGCCGCGACGGACGGCGCAAGCTCCGGGAGCCACTCCAGCTCGAGCGGCGTGTCGATCTCAGCCGACGCAGCCGCCCAACGCTCGATCAGCTCGACGGCACCACGCACCGAAGCGGTGCGCTCCAAGACGGCGGCACGCACGTCAGGCGAGGCCTTGCAGCCGGTGCGGGCCGCCCGCGCGGCGAGGATATCATCGAGTCGCAACCGGTCGGCGACCGGTACGTTGAGGATGATGCCGCCGCGCACGCGGGAGCGCAGGCGGTCGGAGAAGCCCTCGAGCTCTCCGGGATGGCGTCGGCCGGCGAGTACGAAGCGCGTGTCACCACCACAGCTGCTTTCCTGCAGCCGGACGAGCGCCTCCTGCGTGGCACGCCGCGGAGCGAGCTCCTCGACATCGTCGATGAGCACGAGCTTGCGGCTCCTCAGATCGATCTCGAAGGCACGCACGGCGTCGACTTCCCGCGCCCGCAGCGCATTCACGTAGCGCTGCGTGAAGCGCCGCGCCGTGAGGTACAGCGCCGAGCCGGGCCGCCGACGGGCCATGTCCGCCTCGAGGCCGCGCAGCAGGTGGGTCTTGCCGGCGCCACAGCCTCCATAGAGGTAGAGCATGTTCGCGCCACCGGCGGCGCCGCCTTCCAGCAGCTGCCGCAGGATCATCAAGGGGAAGCGGCCCTGAGCGCCAGGAACGAACGTGTCGAGGCTCGCGGGCACGCGTCGGCGATCGAGAAGCTCGTCCCAGGCCTGCGGACGCTGGGGCAGCCGCTCACGCATGAGGCGCCGGCGCTCTTGTTCGTCCGACACCTCCAACCGAATGGAGACGCCCTCGCCGAGGACTTCTTCGCAAGCCTGCTGAAGCTCGTCGGCGTACGTGAACTGCAGCCACGTCGAGTGGACCTCGTTGGGTACCGCAAGCGTCAACGCTTGCTCGCTCACTTCCACAACGGACGTGTCGCGGAACCACAGCTGGAACCGCGCGCGCCCGATGCGCTGCAGCAGTTCCTCGCGGAGGCCGGCGTTGATGTCGCGATAGACGCTGTTCACTTGTCCCCGCCCGCCTCCTGTGCTTCGCGCTTCAGCATATGGGCAGATGCATCGCGCGGGGAGAGACGCAGCGCCGCCAAAGCTTCGGTCATGGCACCGGCGGCATCACCGCGGGTGAGGAGCATGTGGCCGAGGTCGAGGTGGTCCTTCAGGATCCCGGCCTCGATCTTCTTCTCTTCGGGAATGAGGCGGCCCAAAGCCACCTGCACACGCCGTTCCCGCACGGCCTCTTCTTCGCGGCCGAGCAGCATCAGTGCTTCCGCGTAGTGGCGGTGGAGGTCGAGGTCAGGCGCTTCCTTTTGAGCAACGTTCGCCCCATACGGCGAGATGTCCACCATCTCTTCACAGAGTTTCGCCACCTTCGCGTGGTCGGCCTTGCTCCGATACCAGGTCTTCAGCTCCTTGCGAACGCCATAGTGCTCCGCGGCAATCGCGGCATACGCCTCGAGTTCGCCCATGGCCTTATCCATGTCGCCCCCACCGCGGTGCAGCTTGGCCAGCTGCACGTACGGACTGTCGCGGCCGATGTAGCGGGGGAAGCAGACCTTGGCCGCCTCGAGGTGCTCGATCGCCTTGGCACTGTCCGTCCCTGCCTGCAGCGCCCGCGCTGCGAGGAACAAGCGGACGTGTTGGTCGTCATGGCCGGCGGCCAGGAACGCCTCATACGCCTCCACGGCCAAGTCGGTTCGCTTGTTGATCTCTGCGTTGCGCCCGACCAGGAGGACCACCTCCGGGTGGTCCTTGTCCAGAGCCAGCGCCTTGGCGAGGGCAGCCCCGGCATCGATCTGGCGCCCGCGCTGCAGATGGCCCCAGGCGAGACGGGCCCACGCCTCGACGTCCTTG
>JAJDEM010000298.1 GCA_029259795.1 Planctomycetota bacterium | reverse complement strand
GCCTGACATCCCAAGTACTGGCGGGCGCCTTCCGACCACGGTTCACTACCAAGCAGCATGGCCACGGCCTCGGCCTGGCGGCAGCGCTCAGCGTGGCGGAGGCACACGGCGGAGCGATGCGAATCGCAAGCCGTGCGGGCTTGGGGACCACGGTGGCGCTCTTGCTCCCCCCAGCCCCTGCCCCCACCTCATGAGCGCGCCACGCGCCGGGCGCCTTTCGCAGGCTGACGCCGCACGGAACACGACCCGGGTCGAGTGTCGTACTCCCTTCGTCCCGATCCCTCGCTGCGAGAGTTTCCATGAGTCCCCGCCCCTCCTATGACCTGCTGCCCTCCGACGGCGCGCCCATCAAGGCGTGGACGCGTGGGGTACCGATCGAGGATCAGGCTGCGAGCCAGCTGTGCAACGTCGCCAAGCTTCCGTTCATCCACAAGTGGGTCGCGGCGATGCCCGACGTGCACTGGGGCCTGGGTGCCACCATCGGCAGCGTGATCCCCACGCACAAGGCGATCATCCCCGCAGCCGTCGGCGTCGACATCGGCTGTGGCATGATGGCGTCGCGCACCACGCTCAACGCCAGCGACCTGCCGGACAACCTGCGCCAGATGCGCCATGTCATCGAGCGGGCCGTGCCCGTGGGCTTCAACGAGTTCAAGCAGGTGCCTGCGCCGAACGAGGCCATGTGGAAGAAGCTCTCCACCGGGCTGCGCCGGGTCATGGAGAAGCACCCCAAGATCGGCCCGAAGCGCCCCGAGCGACAGCTGGGCACGCTGGGCGGCGGGAACCACTTCCTCGAGATCTGCCTCGACCAGGAAGACCGCGTCTGGGTCATGTTGCACAGCGGCTCGCGTGGCATCGGGAACATGATCGGTCGCTACTTCATCGCCCTCGCCAAGAAGGACATGAAGAAGCACCTCGCCAACCTCCCGGACAAGGACCTCGCGTACTTCACCGAAGGCGCCGAGCACTTCACCGACTACTGCGAGGCCGTGGACTGGGCTCAGCGCTACGCGCTGCGCAACCGTGAGCTGATGATGCGCTACGTCCTCGAGGCGCTGCCGCGCGCCAAGGGGCTGCCCCCGTTCCAGGCGGCCGTCGAGGCCGTCAACTGCCACCACAACTACGTCCAGCGCGAGCGGCACTACGGCGAGGACGTCTGGGTCACGCGCAAGGGCGCCGTCCGCGCCGGCCTCGGCCAGATGGGCATCATCCCCGGCAGCATGGGCACGCGCTCCTACCTCGTGCGTGGGCTCGGCAATCCGGAGAGCTTCGAGAGCTGCAGCCACGGCGCGGGCCGGGCGATGTCGCGCACCGCGGCGCGCAAGCGCTTCTCGTGCGCCGATCACGAGCAGGCAACCGCTGGGGTGGAATGCCGCAAGGACAAGGGCGTGCTCGACGAGACGCCGGGTGCCTACAAATCCATCGACGCCGTCATGAACGCCCAGCGCGATCTCGTGGAGATCGTCCACACGCTCAAGCAGGTGGTCTGCGTCAAGGGCTAGCCGTCAGCTGCAAGACCTCGCTACGATGGCCGGCATGCGCGCCACGCGAGATCTCACGGTTCTGACGATCGTCTCGGGCGCCGTGCTGCTGTGGTCGGGCATCGAGCCCAGAGACCGCCTGACCTGGTGGCTCGAGATCGGGCCGGTGCTGATCGCCCTGCCCATCCTCTGGGCAACCCGGGCACGCTTCCCACTCACGCGCCTGCTCTACGTCTTGATCGGGATCCACGGGATCGTACTCTGCTACGGCGGGCACTACACCTACGCCGAGGCGCCGCTCGGCTACTGGATGCAGGACGTCATGGGTGCTGCGCGCAACCACTACGATCGCCTGGGCCACGTGGTGCAGGGGTTCGTCCCAGCCATTCTGGTCCGAGAGCTGCTGCTGAGGACCTCGCCGCTCCGCCGTGGCGCCTGGCTCTTCGTGCTCGTCTGCAGCGTGTGCCTCGCGTTCAGCGCGTGCTACGAGATGTTCGAGTGGTGGACGGCCCTTGTGTCGGGACAGGCCGCGGATGCATTCCTCGGGACGCAGGGCGACAACTGGGACACGCAGTGGGACATGTTCCTCGCGCTCTGCGGCGCGATCGCGGCCTTGCTGCTTCTCTCGCGTCCGCACGATCGACAGCTCGCCCGCCTCGCGGCCGGCGCCGAGGCGGTCAAAGCCGCGTAGGGTGGCGCCATGCGGCAGCTCATCTTCTTCCTTGGCCTCCTGGGCATCCTGCTCGGCAGCGCGGCATGGGCCCGCGCTGAGGAAGAGGCGCCGCCGACGCCCCGCTGGACCTACCGCGTGCGGTTCGAGCCGGATCTCCAGAGCGCCAAGGTGCTGGTCACCTTCCGGGGGTGGTACCCGAAACGCCTGATCCTCGCGCGCACCGATGCCCTCGCTGCACTGCAGATCGACGCACTTCCGGATGGCACGCTGCCCTACCGCCCCAACCCAGCGCGCAACGGCATCTTGCCGCGCATCGTGAAGGACGGCGACGGCCTCCTCTACAAGGTGGACTTCCGCAAGCTCGCGCGAATCACCGCGGACCGGAAGCAGAGTCGGCGCGTAGGCCACGACCTCGTCACGCGCGCGGGGCTCTTCCTGCTGCACCCGGCGCTCTGGCCCGAGAGCGCACAGGTGCGCGTGATTTTGGAGCTGCCGTCAAAGCTCTCCGCCGCCGTGCCGTGGGTACAAGACAGCGGGCCCTGGAAGGAACTCGGCCAGCCCCGCTACGTGCTGCCCAAGCACGCAATGGTGCTCCACGCCCCCATCGCGTTCGGACGCTTTGAACCGCAACGCGTCGAGGTTCCTGGCGGCGACCTCATGTACTACACGCTCGACGCCCCACACCGCGCGAGCGACGCGGGCATCGCGCGCTGGCTGCGCGCTTCCATGGGCGCGGTCGCCGACCTGTTCGGCGGGGCGCCGGTCCGGCGCACCCATGTCCTCGTACAGCCCCTGGTGCCGGGTCGCGGCCGCCCTGTCGTGTTCGGGCGCGCGACGCTCTCTGGCGGGCCGATGGTGCATGTCATGCTTTCAGGCACCGCGAAGGATGCGGAGCTGCCGGGCGAGTGGATGACCATCCACGAGATGATCCACCTGGGAATGCCCGTCACGAACCTCGCCGACCGCTGGTTCGGCGAGGGCTTCGTCAGCTACTACCAGGAGGTCGTGCGTGCGCGCGCGGGTTTCATCTCGCCCCAGCAGGCGTGGCAGAACCTGCACGACTGGATGCAGCGCGGGAAGCAGTCGGGTGGTCGCAAGCCGCTGGGAGACGAGAGCCGCCTGATGACCAACACCTACGCCTACCACAGGGTGTACTGGGGCGGCGCGGCCATCGCACTGAAGCTCGACCTCAGTATCCGCAGCGCAACCAAGGGGCACTACGCCCTGGACGATGTGATGCGCTGGCTGCACGAACACGACGTCACCCCCGGCACCGTGATCGACGCACTCGAGCTCATGCGGCACGGCGACGAGTTCCTTGGGGTTGGACGCTGCACGGCCTATGCGCTCCAAGCCCTGGCCTCGAAGGCGTTCCCGCCGCTCGAGGAAACCTACGAGCGCCTGGGACTGCGGGTCACCAAGGGGCGGATCAGCCTGGTGGCCGATGCCCCCGACGCCAAGCACCGCGATGCCATCATGCGCCGCGGCGGTCGCTAGTCGGCACGGTCGCGCGGCCCGGCCGACTTGGTAGAGTGACCCCGGCGCCTGAGGAGGACTCCCGATGAGTGCACGACGCCCGCCCAAGGGAGGCCGGCCGCCGCGCGGTACGCCCCCCCCCATGCCGCCGCCGCCCGGTACGCAGCCCCCGCCGCGGATCGAGAACCCGGGGCGCGGGCGACGCGCGCGGACGGGTGCCGCCACCAAGGACGCCCACATGGCCATCGGCAAGGTGCACCGCGGACTGCGCAGCCTGCGCGGCTTGTTGGTCGTCGACGCCGTCACCCTCGGCATCATCTTCGCGCTCAGCCAGTTGGGCAATCCACCCAGCGTGGTCTCGGTCTTCCTCGGCACCCTGTTCGTCGGCGCCGTGCTCGGCGCCGTGCTCGTGGTCGACAACCCCTACCCCTGGTGCATCATGCTCGCGCTCGGCCACTCCGGCCTCGCCGCGCTGATGATGCTCTCGCCGGGCCTCACGGCCTACATCGCCGTCGGCATCGCATTGTTGTTGTGGTGGGCCGTCGGCCAAGCGGCCACCGCGCGACGCATGAAGCGGGAGTACCCCGACGCGTGGGCCGAAGGCAGCCGCACCTACACCGGCCTCGACAGCGCCGCGATCGGCAGCAAGTTTCGCGACCGCGCGAAGGCCGACCAGAAGAAGCGCACGCAGCGGCTGCTCCTGATCATCGGCGTGCCGCTCGGCTTGTTGGTCGGCGCCGTCCTGCTGTTCTCGGGCCCGTCGGACGGCGGGGGCGGCAGCTCGTACACACCGAAGCCGCCCGCCAAGCCGACCAAGCCGCTCGACGCGCGCGCCAAGGCGTTCGAAGATGCGTGGAACACCTCCACACGCGCATCGGTCGTCGCCCTGATCGCACCCAGCGAGAAGACGACGCTCGAGCGGCTGCTCCGCAAGGTCATCCGCCGGCGCAAGTGGGCGGATGCCTACCCCGCCGCGGCACCGGGTGAGCTCACCAAGTACGACGCCACCCACTACTACGCCCACCACGACCTGGAAGGCTACGGGTTCGTGACCGTCAGCTGGGTCTGGGAACACGACGACTGGTGGATCGTCCGCTTCAAGTTCAAGCAGGGGTAGAGGCAACCGAACGACCGCAGCTCGGACAGGGCGTCCCGGGGTCCTTGCGCATCTCGCCGACGAGCACCCCCGTCACTCACCCGCGAGCCGCTTCCACGCCGCGGCCTTCGCCGGCTTGCCCCACGCGGCGTGGATCCGCTGCAGCTGGCGGGCCGTCCAGCGCGCGCCCTCGGAAGCTGCTCCGCCCGCCTTGACGCGCAACGCGTAGGCGGCCTCGGACTGCATAGCCGCGTCTGCGTAGCGCTTGAGGGCGAGCAGCGTCTCGGCGAGATCCTCCTGCAGGAAGCGCTGCTTGAGCGCCTCGAAGGAATCCGACGCGGCGGAGTTCTTCTCGGGCGTTGCGAGATCGGTCGGCCGGTCGGGCGTGACCGTGCCCTCGCCCACCATGGGACGGATCACCTTGAAGGCGACCTCGCGGTTGAGGTCGGTGTCGATCGCCCAGTAGACGATCCCCATGCCCCCCTCGCCGGCGGGCTTGAACTCGCCGTAGCGGTCAATCGGCAGCATGCGCAGATCATCTGCCGTCCGCCGGGCGCTGGGGTCGTCGTGCATTGGCGTGGAGGATAGCCACGGGGTGGGCCGGGTGCCGCCTCCGTGTGGCTTCTAGTCCTACTTCGTACGCTGCCGCGCAATCGCTTCGCGGAGCGCCGCCTCGTTGGTCTTGAACCACGCGCGCCAGAGCGCCTGGAGGCTGGCGATCACGGGTGCCGCAGATCCCTTCGCCAGATGGAAGGCCTGCCCCTGCTTGTCGCAAATCTGGCGCAGCGCGCGGGACGCGGCCAGGCGGACCGTCTCGCTGTCGTCGGCCAGGCGATCGATCAACAGCGGCACCGCGTCCACCGAGAAGAAATCGCCCAGCATCTTCGCGGCCAAGGCCCGCTCCTTGGGCTCCGGGTCCGACCGCAGGCTCTCGATCAGCTGCAGCTCGGATTCGCGGATGCCGTCCGGCGTGGGTGCGGGGTCGGAACCGGGTGCGGCTGCGGGCGGCAGCTTGGCGGGATCCACCGTCGTCAGGCCCTCGGCGCCGATGACGCGTACCTTGCCGTGGCCCAGCCGGGCAAGCCGGATCAACAAGTCCTGGCTCGACTCCCCGATGCCTACACAGTGAATCTCGACCTTGCGCAGGAGGTTCAGGCGCCGCACGTCATCGACGAGCTGGTAGCGAGTGCCGTAGTCCCAGAAGAAGGGGGTGTCAACGCCGCCGGTTGGCAATGGACCAGCCCCCGCCATCGCCGGACTCCAGTCGTCGGCGTTGGGGCTGCCATCGGAGAGCACGAACAGGGTGTCGCAGCCGCCGAGCAACGCCTCGGCACTGGCCGCGTCCAACCCACGGACAGGCCCTCGCGCACCCGTGCCCAGGGCGCGACGGATGCCGCCATGCATGTTCGTCCCACCGCCAGGCTCGCGGGCATCGAGCTTGCGGATGGCCTTGGCCACGTTGGCGGGCGTTGCCTTCGTCGGCCGGTCGAACCCGCCGAGGGCCATGGCCTCGTTCTCGAACCAGACGATGAGGAACTCCTGCTCGGGCTCCAGCATGCGCAGGGACTGCTTGAGGAACTCCCGAACCGCGTCGAGCCGGGTGTGGATGCGATGCCACGGCAGGTCGGCAACCGTCGGCAGGTTCGAGCGTGGTTTCGATTGCTTGGACTTCCCGGACTTCGCCTTCGGCCCGTCGGCTTCACCGGGACCGGTCACGACAGGCGCGGGCTTCGGCTTCTCCGCAGGCGGCCTGCGGAGAAGCTCCTTCTCGTACGCTGTGAGAGGCTCGGCCATGGAGCCCGAGACGTCGATCACGTAGCCGATGCGCACCCCAGTCGCAGGAATGCCGACGAAGGTCGGGCGGTAGGTCTGCTGCGCGTAGCGCGATCCGAGCAAGGCGGGCGGCACGGGCTCTTGCGCAAGCAGCCGCAGCCACGGGTCGGCCGTCGGGTAGAGCAGGTCGGTCTCGAACACGCGCCCCAGCGTTCGCGCGAGGGTCAGCCGCGTGCGGGCGTGGGTGCGCTTGCTGTCGAGCAGCTTGATCAACGGGCGCGCGGCAGTGCGGTAGGACTCGCTCGCGCGCTCCTCGCGCGCGGCCAGCAGGAGCTGCGCCAGACTCTCGGTCAGGGCCGCGCGCTCGGTGGGCTTGCGCGGCAGCGTCTTCAGGATCTGTGGAATCTGCTGCAAGAGCGCCTGCCCGCCGACGCCGGCTGCGACCCACGCCTCGATCGCCGCACAGCGCAAGTGGCAGTCGAGCTTCGCATCCCGCAGCGCGATCATCGCCGGCGCGGCCCCCTCGCGCTCGCACTCCCGCCGCAGAGCCTGGTACCAGAGCCACGCGTCCTCCCGGGAGCGGTGCTTCTGCCGGATGGATTTGAGCAGCGCGATCTCGGCTTCGGTGCGCGCGTGCCCCCCCAGGAGCGACGCCAGTAGCGAGCGGACCTGCATCTTGGGAGACTCCGGCTTCGCGTACGCCCGACCGAGCAGCGCCAGCGCGCGCTCGCCGCCGTCCCGTGCGAAGAGAAAGCGGGCGTGCGTGCGCTCGCGCAGCTGGCTCGAGCGCAGGCCCTGGACGTAGGCGGCATGCGCATCCTCGAACTCGCCGCCGCGCGCCAGGGGCGCACACGCAACGAGGAGAATCAGACTAAGGAAGGCGCGCATGCTCACAGCGCGCCATCGTAGCCCCGGGCCGCAGGCGGGAAGGCCGGTCCTACGAACCCAAGGCCATGGTCTCGGGTGAGGGCCCCGGATGAGCGTGACGGGTCAGCGCGGAGCGCCGGGCCGCGGCAGCACGACCCGGAGCACAGTGCTCTCGCCGTTGGTGAGCACGATGTCCTTGAGGGTCTCGCGGCGACTGCCCCACGACACGATGAGCTCGATCTTGCCAGCCTCGATGTGTCGCAACGTGCGCCGGCCGAGGTGACTCGTGAAGCGGTCCAGGCGCTGCGTCGTGCCCTCCATGTCGACCCACGGCATGCGCGTCGGCGTGACGAGCCCAAAGTGGGCGAAGGACAGCGGCCGACCCTCTCCATCCACGACCTCGAGCTCGACCGTGCCGCCCTCGGCTTCCTGCAACGTGAGCTGGGCCACCCCCTTGGCCGTGACCTTCGCCTCGCCCTGCATCGGGAGCAGGCCGACTTGACGGACCTTTACGGTGATGGTGCCTGGGACGACCAAGGCAAAATGGACCCGGCCGCTGGCGTCCGTGCGCAGCGTCTTGCGCGGAATCGACACCTTCGCGCCGACGGCGGGTGATCCGTCGCGCCGAAGCACGAGCACCTCGAGCCCATTCGCGAGCGGTCGGCGGCGCCGATGGCGAAAGCTCGACGACGAGCCGCCGCCGATGCCGATCGTGCCGTTGTTCTCGGGGCCGACGAACGGCTCCGAGACCGGGAGCACCACATCGATCGTCATGCGTGCGGCGGGGTGATCGGGGATGACGGCGCGGGCTCTCTCGAAACCCGTGTCATCGCGACGCGAGACGCTGACCTCCACGAGCTCATCGCGCAGGAAGGGTACGCCCTCAAGGTCCATTTGCCCGCGGCCATCGCCCTTCCAGGTCGGAGACTCGATTCGGCGACCGGCAATCTCGGCGGAACGGATCTTGGCATCGGCCGCCGCCCCGTCCGCCTCATGGGCATTGACCGTGCAGCGGATCTCGCGGCGCAGCGGGTAGATGAACGTGAGCGCCTCCGCGTAGCGGCTGATGCCGCCGGCTGCCGACGGGGCTTCCCAGCGCACCCAACCCTGGGGTGCTTCGACCGCAAACTTCCAGCTCGACCAGCGGTTGCCGAGCGCGCGCGCCGTGACGAAGCGCTCTGGCGTCGGGCGCCACGCCGAGCGGTCGCCATGGCGCGCGCCCGACCAGCGCACCTGGGCGCCGCTCACATCCGTCCCGGTCTCTGCGTTCACAGCCATGAAGGTGAGGGGCAATCCGGCCAACGCCCGGTAGGTGATGGCTGTGGCCGTGACCTTGCGCTCGGCGCGACCACCGTCCTTGGGCAACAACGTGTCCCAGACGAGGTTGTTGGGCGCCACCTGCGGATTGCTTCGGTAAAAGGACGCCACGTGCGAGCCGTCGAGCGGCACGTCGAGGAACACAACGCGCCCCTTGCCGTCTGCCGCGACGGCCTTGCCCACGAGTCGCGAAGCAGCGCGCAGCGCCACATAGGTGTTCGGCAGCGGCATGCCCGCTGAGCCGAGCACTGTGACTGTCACATCACCGCGCGCCGCCGGTTTCGAGGGGGCCGGGGCCTCGGGTGCGTCGGGAATCGCCAGCGCAGGGCCCTCAGCCGTGCGCAGCACGGCATCGCGCTCCGCGGCGGCCGTCTCCTCGCCCGACTCGATCCCTCGATCGCGCTGCGGAAGGCCACGGGCAAGGAAGATGACGACGATCGCGGCCAAGGCGATGAGGAGCAGGGCGTTTCGTCGACTCATGAGAGGAAGGACGTACCAGCGCCCCCGCGGTTCACCGAGCTCCCGTCGGGTGGATCGCCTCTGCGACGCTCGAAGGGTGCGTCCGCGCCAAGGCTTGCTGCTCGGCCTACGCGTCCCGGATGCGGTCGACGAGGTTGGTCGTGCTGCGGCCCGGGTGGAGATCCACCAGGACGACCTCGCCTCCATGGGCCTCGACGATCTCGCGGCCCTCGACGACCTTGCCCTCGTAGTCCTTGCCCTTGACGAGGACGTCGGGCAGCACCTGCTCGACCAGCGCCGTCGGCACGTCTTCGTCGAACACCACGACGTGGTCGACGACGGCGAGGGCGGAGAGCACCTCGACGCGATCGCTCTCGCTGTTGAGCGGACGGGCCTCCCCCTTGAGGCGGCGCACGCTCTCATCGGAGTTCAGGCCGACGATGAGCACATCGCCAAGGGACTTCGCCTCGGCGAGGTAGCGAACGTGACCGGCGTGCAGGATGTCGAAGCAGCCGTTGCTGAAGACGATGCGGCGCTTGGCTGCGCGATGGCGGGCCGCGAGCGCAGCCGCATCGACGCGCGCGACGTGCTTGCCCGCGAGTCCCTCGCTGCCCGTGGCGAGTCGCGCCGCGATCTCGTCACGCGTCACGGGCACGACACCCACGTGCTCGACCTCCAACCCGGCGGCGACGTTGGCAAGTGACGCGGCTTCAACAGGCGTCGCGCCTGCGGCGAGGGCGATGCCCAGCACGCTCACGACCATGTCGCCCGCACCCGTCACGTCGAACACCTCGCGCGGCGTCGTCGGCAGGTGTACGCCGTCGGCATTGCGGGCTTTGAGGTACATGCCCGTGCGATCCAGTGTGACGAGCGCAAAGTCGAGGTCGGCCTGGCCGATGAGGACCGTCGCGGCTTCGTCGGCACTGGCGAGATCGGTAACGGTGACACCCGTCGCCCGCTTGGCTTCCGCGCGGTTGGGCGTGATGCAGGTCGCGCCGATGTAGCGCGTGAAGTCCGCACCCTTGGGATCCACGACAACCGGCACATTGCGCTCACGCGCCTTGCGCAGGATGAGCGCGAGCAGGCCCGTCGTGAGCACCCCCTTGCCGTAGTCACTGACGATCACCGCATCGCAGCTCGCGACGCGCTCGCGCACGACCTCGGCCAGCGCGTCCTCGCTCTCGGGCGCGACGCGGCCGAGCGTCTCTTCGTCAACGCGCAGGACCTGCTGGTCCGTCGAGTGGCTGCGCGCCAGATGGCGCGTCTTCACGGCAGTCTTGCGGGTGCCATCGGCAATCGCGCGCAGCGTCACGCCAGCCGCCTCGGCCAAGGACTCGACGCGCTGAGCGCCGTCATCCTGCCCCACCACGCCCAGCAAGGTCGTCTCCGCACCGAGAACGGCGAGCATGTGCGCCACGGACCCTGCGCAGCCGAGGCGCTCTTCCTCGCGCTCGACCCGCAGCACCTGAATCGGGGCCTCGGGGCTGATGCGGTCGACGGTACCGGTGAGGTAGCGATCGAGAACGATGTCGCCGATCACAAGCACGCGCGGTGCCCCGAGGGTCGCGAGGACTTGCGGCAGCGGGCGCGTCATGCCTGCGCCTGCGCGGCTTGGAGAATGTGCGCACGCAACAGCGGCAACACGTACTCGTGCTGACCCGCGATGTCGTAGCCCTTCGCCGCAGGCCGCTGCAGGACGTTCACCCGCGGACGGTAGTGGCGCAGCATGTCGAGGTTGCCTGTTGTGATCGCGAGTTGCTCGCCCGCGCGCCCCTCGTTTGCCCAGGCGTTGTGCACCATCGCTACGGCCTTGAGGAAGACCTCAGGCAGGATCACAGCGCTGCCGACGTTGACATACGCTCCGCCGTCGAGTCCCTCGACGAGTCCGGCGAGACGGAGGAAGTCCGCGTGGGTCGCCGCACCGAGCGCTGCGCCGTCACAGGCGGGGTGCATGTGCACGGTGTCGGTGCCGACAGCCACGTGGATCGTGACCGGGATGTCGTGCGTCGCGGCGTGGCAAAGGACGGAGAGCTTGGCGTTCGGCGGGTTGCGCTCGAGGAGCGTCCGACCCAGCGCGGTCCCGAATCCAATCCCTGCACGCACCGCGCGCTCGGCGGCCACGCCAAAGAGACGGCCTGTCTCATCGGCTGTTCCGTAGGTCCCCTCGAAGAGGCCGCCGCCGACGTCCTCGGATGTGCTGCCTTGCAGCGCGACCTCGGTGTCGTGGATCGCGGCGGCGCCGTTGAGCACGAAGCCCTGCGCGTGCCCGCGCGCGGCGAGGTCACAGAGGAGCGGGCCGAGGCCGACCTTGACGACATGGCCCCCGAGTCCCCAGAGGGTCCTGGGGGCCTGGCTGATCGCCTGGGCCAGCGCCCGGAGGTTCTGGACCCCGAGGAAGTCCGGCAGGCTCCCGAGGAAGTCCTCCAGCGAGGCCTCCAGCGGAATCGGCTGCGCGAAGCGGCCCGTCTCGACCAGATGGCCGCGGCCGTCGAGCGGCGCAGGGTGGAAGCGGGCCGGATCGAAGGCGGGCTGCGGCTCCGGGGCGGGGCCATGGGGAGGGGTCGGGGCGTCGCTCATGGGGCTGGAATGCTACCGGAGGCCGGTCCGCGGGTGCCCCGCGGGCCAGAGTCGGGCGTAGAAGGGCTGGCCGGGCTCGCTGCGGTCGCGGCCGGGAGGCCGGGTCTTCCAGCGGCGATGGACCC
>JAJDEM010000297.1 GCA_029259795.1 Planctomycetota bacterium | reverse complement strand
ACCGACGCGCCAACCCTCGGGCCTTCCATCCACGCAACATGCGACAGGCAAATGGGTTATGGTGGCCGCATGGAACGTCTCGCCCCCGCCATTGGTTGGCCCCGGGTTTGCGCTTCGGTCGGCGATCCCACGAGGTCGCATGCCGCAAGCGCCGATACCCCCCGGTCCTCTCCGCCGACCGGGACGCTGCGTGCGCTCGGTCGGCTGCATGCTGGCTGGCCTCCTGCTCGTGGCAGCACTCGGCAGCCCGCAGGCCGAGGCGGCCGGGGCCATGACGCCGGCGGCGAAGTCGACGGCGGTGGCGGCGGCCTGGCGGGCCGAGAGCAGCAACCTCATAGCGGACTGCATCGATGCCAAGGGCTCGGCGACCCTGCAGCTGCTGGCCTACCCCCTCTCCGGGCAGGCGCGCAGCATGAAGCCCAAGCAGGCGCGCGCCGTACTCAAGGCGTACTTCAAGCGGCTCAGCGTGGAGACGTTGCTCGACGTCACCCCCAAGCTCAGCCCGGCCAACGTGCGACTGTTCGACTACACCTACAAGACGGATGGCAAGAACACCCGGACCACGCGCCTGCACATCCAACTGAAGCAGGATAAGAATCGTCTATGGGTTCTGGCCTCTGTGACCGAGTCGCGCAAGCCGCGCCGCTGAGCCGGAGCGGACGCATGCGCGCCCTCGTACTCGCGGCGCTCGCGTGCCTCCTGGTGGGCTGCGGCGCCGACGAGGAGGACGCGCGCGAACGGGCCTCTACGCGACTCGAGAACGGCGCCGCCGTCATCAGCCGGGACATCGCCAGCCGCCTCGCCGCCTGCGAAGCAGCCCTGGCCGAACTCCCCGCCGCGCTGGCGGCCGTGGCCGACGCCCCGGACGGAGACGCTCGCTGGCACGCACTCGAGGCCGTCCGCGCGCGCCACGGCATCACGGGCCTGCTGTGGGAGGGACCGGACCGCGCGCGCGTCTGGGCCGGTCGCCCCGTCGACCCGCCGGCCCTGCCGCCGGCGCGACCGTGGCACACCTCGTTCTCGAGCGGGGCCGTCACCTACCACGGCGGCCCCTTCGTTAGAGCCCTGGTGGTTGGACCGCTGCCGCGGAGCGGGGGGCAGGCCAGTGCCACGTGGCTGCTCGAGGAGGTCGGCCCCGAGGCCGCGGCACGTGCGTCGTTCCAGGAACTCTGGCTCGAGCCGCTGGACCTTCTGGAGGTCAGCTTGCGCTCGCCCGCCGCGCTGAACGATGCCGACTGCGACGCCTCCTGCCACCGCCGGATCACAGTGCCGGGGGCCGGCGGCGCCGACGCGCTGGTGGTGGACTTGCGCGTCCACGATCTGGAAGCCTTGCGCGAGCGGATCGATGCCGCGAACGCACGCTTGGTAGGCATCTTCCTGTTGGTGCTGATGCTGGTCGCCACCGTCGCCGTCGTGCAGACGCTGCGGCACCGCTTGCGCCATCCCACCTGGCGTTGGCTCGGCGTGGGTGCATGGGTGGTCTTGATGCGCGGCTCCGTCAAGCTGCTTGACCTCCCCTCCCGGTTCCCGGCGCTCCGGGAGGCGTTCTCCCCCACCGAGTTTGCCGTGGAGACCTTGCTGGGCTGGCTTGCCTCGCCCGGTGACTTCGCGCTCTCCGCGCTGACCTACCTGCTCGTCGTCATTTGCGTCACCTACGCCTTCCGGCACTTGCGCATCCCCAGCAGCCGCATGGGACGGGCCGTCACCCTGGGCCTTTCGCTCGCAACGTCGGCGGTGGCTGTCGCGCTCTGGCTGTTGATCGTCGAGACCGCGGTGGCGGGCGGCCACACGCCCTTCTTCCAAGCACACACGTTCATTCCTTCGGCGCCGCCGGCCCTGATGCTCCTCGGGCTCGTCGCGACCACTGCAACGACGTACCTCGTCACCCACATCGTGCTGCGCCGCGGCTTGCGCTCGATGCCAGCCTGGCGGCCCGAGCTGCGCCGCCTCGGTCTCGGGACCCTCGCACTGCTCGCCACAGGCGCCGTCGTTGCGTGGCTCGCCAGCCCCCACTGGGTCGCCTACGCCCTGGTCGCCACGGCGGTGCTCGTCGTGGGCCGCGGGGAGGGACGCTTCGCCATGGCACTGCCGGGGCGGGTTCTCGTCCTCAGCGTCTTGGCCGTGGCCTTTGCCTACCCGGTGCTCTGGACCCGGGTCGGGGAACGCGAGCGGGACTCCCTCGCGGATGCCCTCGACGAGTTGCTCGGCAGTGAGGACCACGCGGAGGCGGGCGTCGCCGCCGCCCTGGCCGAGACGCGCACCGATCCGCACGTGGCTGCGGCGCTTCTCGATGCGCGCAAGGGGGGTCGGCCCGAGGGCATCGCGCTGCACCTCTGGCTGCGCCACGCCGGCCAGTGGCAGCGCAGCCCGAGCCTGGTCGCCCTGCTCGACCACGAGGGTCGCATCCTCGAGAACTTCTCGCTCACGACGCTCCCCCACAAGCTCGTCCCGGTCGCCAGCCCGCCCGCGGGCGACGAGGACGAACAAGTAATCGTCATTCGCGGCGACGCGGGCCGCCTGCGCTGTGTCGTAGGGCGATTGCTCCTGCGGGACGCAGAGGGTGAAGTCCTGGGCTACGTGGTGTTCACGGTGCCCGATCGTCTCGACCTCCGGCTGCGCGGCCTCGAGGTCCTTGCGGCCTCCGTCGACACGAACCGTCCGCGGCCCCTCACGGCCGGCCGGAATCCGCAGTTTGCCGCGCTGCTGAAGGGCGTCGTGAGGGCGTCGAGCGATCCATCGCTCTCTCGCGCCCCGGGCAGCTTCGGACCCGCAGCCCTGGGCACCCTCGGCCCCGAGCAGCCCCAACTCAGCTGGGACAAGGCCGGCGCGCAGGGCTTCGCCCGCTACAGCACGGCCCGCGGGGGGGTGTTCGGTGTGCGGCGGGAAGCCGCCACCCTCGGCAGCGCCCTGCTGGCGCTGGCCAGGCTCGTCGTCGTCGGCGTCGGGCTCGGGCTGGCCGCCTCGATCGCGTGCCTGCTGTTCACGCTGGGGAGCTTCCGGCTCCTACTCCACCACAAGATCCTGCTCTCGTACTTCGTGATGTCCGTGGTTCCGCTCGTCCTGCTCGGCCTCGCCAGCGCGCGGGAGACCCAGCAACGCCACGACGGTCGGCTGACCGAGCGGCTGCAGACCGATCTGGCCCGCGTCCGCAACGAGCTCGAGCTCATGGGATCCGGCGTGTTCGACTCCGCGGACAGCGACCAACTGGAGGAGTGGGCCCCGCAGCGCCGCCACGACACGCTGCTCTACCGGGGTGGCGAGCTCGAAGCCGCAAGCCGCACCGGCCTCATCGACGCCGAGTTGCTCTCGGGTCGCCTCCCGCCGAGCGCCTACCAGGCGACCGTCCTCGAACGCCGTCAGCTGGTCCAGCGTGAGGCTGTCTACGCGGGCCGCGCCGTGTGGTTTGGCTACGCGCCGATCCTCGATGGTGCAGGACGGACGCGCGCGACCGTTGCCGTTCCGCTGCTCTACGACGCCGACCGCATCGAGGAGCAGCTCACCCTGACGGGCAGCGTCTTGCTCGCCGCGTACATGCTCACGCTGGTCCTTGTGCTCGTTGGCGGCATCTACGCCGCCCGGCGCCTCACGCGACCGCTGGGTGACCTGGCCGTCGCAACGGAACGAGTCGCGGCAGGCGACCTCGATGTGGCCCTGGAAGGAACGGGCGGCGACGAGATCGGGCAGCTCGTGGGTGCCTTCAACACGATGACGCATGAGCTGCGCGAGATGACCGACCGCGTCGCGCAAGCCGAGCGCGAGAGCGCGTGGCGGCGCATGGCCAGTCAGGTCGCCCACGAGATCAAGAACCCGCTCACGCCCATCTCGCTC
>JAJDEM010000296.1 GCA_029259795.1 Planctomycetota bacterium | reverse complement strand
TGGAACTCGGTGATCTGCTTCCAGGTGCGATCGATGTCGTCGCCGAAGATGAGCAGCAGGTCCCCTTGACCGGACTCCGCGAGCGCTGAGTGGACGGCCGTCTGCTCGTCGGGGATGACCGCGATCGCGTCCGGAGAGACGCCGGCCGCGAGCAGCTCCGTCTCGATCAGGCGCGGAACCTCCTCGGGGCCGCGCCCGCGGAGCGTGTCGTCGCGGCGGAGGATGTAGCGGTCGAAGCCGCCGGCGCAGATCCGGGCGATCTCCTGGATGTCCTCGTCCCGACGATCGCCAGGGGCGGCCAGCACGACGCGGCGCTGCCCCGTGACATCCAGACGCCCGGTCATCTCGACCATGGACTGGATCGCTGCGGGGTTGTGCCCGTAGTCGAGGATGACCTTGAACGGGTGTTCCGAGAAGATGTTCATCCGGCCCGGGGCCTGGAAGTACGTCGTATCGAACGTCTTCAGGCCCGTGCGCACATCCTCCAGGGAGACGCCCATCCGGTAGGTGATCGCTGCGGCGAACATCGCGTTCTCGACGTTGTGGATCGCGCGGCCATCGAGCGTGGCGGGGATCTCATTGGTCCAGAGCAGCGGCATGTGCGCGCCGTTCTCGTGGAGATCGATGCGCTGGCCGTGGATGCCGTCTTCCAAGACGGCGGCGCAGCCTCCCGACTTGATGTGCTCCCGGACGAGGGGGTGACGCGAGTTCTTCGTGACGTAGCAGAGGTTCTCGGCTACCGCGTAGGCCGCCATCTTCAGGCAGAGCGGGTCGTCGGCGTTGAGGACTGCCGTGTCCTTGGCGATCTCGATGACCGTGCGCTTGACGGCGGCGAGCTGCTCAACCGTGTCGATGCCCCGCAGGCCCAGGTGATCGGCCGCGACGTTGATGACCGCGCCGACCGTGCAGTGGCGGTAGCCGATGCCGCGCTTGAGCATGCCGCCGCGCGCGGTCTCGAGGACGGCCACGTCCACGGTGGGGTCGCGCAGGACCATGCGGGCCGCGATGGGCCCGGTCATGTCGCCAGCGACCGTGCGCTGGCCGTCGATGTAGACGCCGTCGGTCGTTGCCACGCCAACCGAGTGGCGTGCCATCTTGAAGATGTGGGCGACCATGCGGGTGGTGGTCGTCTTGCCGTTCGTCCCCGTGATGGCCGCGATGGGAATACGACTCGGCGCGCCCGGCGGGAAGAGCATGTCCATGACGGCCCCCGCGACGTCGCGGGGCTTGCCCTCGCTGGGTGCCACGTGCATGCGGAAGCCGGGAGCCGCGTTCACCTCACAGATGGCGCCGCCGGTCTCGGTGTAGGACTTCGAGATGTCGGTCGTGAGGAAGTCCACGCCTGCCACGTCGAGGCCCACGGCCTGGGCTGCGCGGATGGCCATGGTGCGGTTGTCGGGATGCACGATGTCGGTGACGTCCGCGGCCGTGCCGCCCGTGGAGAGATTGCCTGTCGAGCGCAGCCAGACGATCTCGCCCGCCTTCGGCACGCTCGACCGCTCGAGGCCCTTCTGCTCGAGCAAGCGCATGGCCTGGTGGTCGAACTCCAGCATGGTCAGGACCTTCTCGTGGCCGATGCCACGCCGCGGGTCCTCGTTGGTGATGTCGACCAGCGCCTCGACGGTGTGCTTGCCGTCGCCGACCACGTGGCCGGGTACGCGCTGCGCCACGGCGACGAGCTCGCCGTCGACGACGCACATCCTGTGGTCGAAGCCGCTGATGAAGCTCTCGACGAGGACGGTGCGCGCGTGTACGCGCGCCGCCTCGTACGCAGTACGCACTTCGCCTGTCGTGCGAAGGTTGATCGAGACGCCGCGGCCATGGTTGGCGTCGAGCGGCTTGACGACGACCGGGAAGCCGATGCGGTCCGCCGCGCGCGCGGCGCCGTCCGCGCTGTAGACGAGGCGTTGCTTTGCCACGGGCAGACCAAGGTCGCCGAGGATCTGGTTGGTCTCCTCCTTGTCGCTCGCGATCTCGACGGCGATGTGGCGCGTCTCGCTTGTGACCGTCGCCTGGATCCGCTTCTGGTGGATGCCGTGGCCAAACTGCACGAGGCTGTACTTGTTCAGGCGCAGGTAGGGGATGTCGCGTTCCTCGGCGGCCTTCACGAGCGAGGCGGTGCTCGGGCCGAGCGCGCGGCGCTGCGCCGAGCGGATGAAGGCGTCGCGCTCCTCATCGAAGTCGAAGTCGTGGGGGACCGCGCCCTCGGGCCGGAGGTCCTCGGGAACGAGCGAGAGGAGAAGCTGCAGACCGAGGCGGCCCGCCGTGAGCCCGACGTCTTGCTGCTCGTGCTCGTAGACCACCGTGTACTCGCCGGGCGTGCCGGTCGAGCGGGTCTTGCCGAAGGTGACGTTCGCGCCGGCGATGTTTTGCAGCTCGATCGCTACGTGCTCCAGGACATGGCCGAGCCAGGTGCCCTCGTCTTCCCCCAGGCGCCGGACAAAGCCGCCCGGTTCGCCGTAGCTGCAGCCGTGCTCTTGGAGGCCCGGCAGCGCCGCGAGCAGGCCCTCTTGGAACGCCGCACCCAGCCGGACGGTGGGCCAGGCTTCCAGCGCGCCGAGATCCACCGTCAGTCGGATGACCCGGAAGAGGGCGTACTGGTTGGGGCCGAGATACACCGACGTGTCGCGGATTCTCATGGGGTCACTTCCCGTTGGAGGAGGCTTGCGGCGGCAGGGCCTTGCGAGACTCGAGATCGAAGGTGCAGCCCTCGGTAAGGACATGCACGCGGAGGCCGATGATCGCGACGGGCTCGTCGCGATGCGAGGAGTCCATCGAGGTGTGTTCGACGTCCTGCGGATCGACGACCGTGAGCGCGCCGCTGCCCCGTACCTCGATGATGTCGTTGCCGCCGAGGAACGCGGCCGTGTCTTCGTCGAGGCCCAACCCCATGGCGTTGGGGTTGTAGGCGAGCGCCGTGAGGAGGCGACCGAGGCGGTCGCGCTGGCGAAAGTGCTGGTCCACGATGAGGCGCTTCGTCAGGC
>JAJDEM010000295.1 GCA_029259795.1 Planctomycetota bacterium | reverse complement strand
CCAGCGGAAGTGCTCGTTCATCTCCGGCGCGCCGCCGGTGATGTCAATCGTCGTTGCGCCCGCCTCGTGCGCAAGGCCAAGCACGGCCTCGAGGGTCTCCTTCGACATCTGCACGGTACGCTTGGGGCCCGAGACGACATGGCAGTGGTGGCAGGCCAGGTTGCATGTCAGACCGATGTTGATCTGGACGGTTTGCAGGCTGCGTCCGCGGAGTGCGCTGCCCGTGGCAGCGCGGACCGCGCCATCGAAGGTCAAGGCGGCGGGCGCGTCGGGCGGGAGCGGGCCATCGAGCATCGGGTGGTCCGGGGGGCGGGGGCGGGCGGTATCCTACCGGCACCGAGGGAGTCCGTGAAAGCGCCCTTGGCCTGGGACACCGAGCCCGCGAGGGCTTCGTACAATCCGGTGCAATTCGAGGGCATCGTGGGCCCTCAGTCCCTTGGCCAGGAGTTCCCATGCACGAAGCCGTCCAGGACTACTACGGCAAGGTCCTCGCCGAGAGCGACGACCTGAAGACGAACGCCTGCAAGACCGATGCTGCGATGCCCGCGTACCTCAAGCAGGCGCTCGCAGGCATTCACGACGACGTCCTCAGTCGCTACTACGGGTGCGGGCTCGTCTTTCCCGAGAAGCTCGAGGGCATGACAGTCCTGGACCTTGGCTGCGGGGCCGGCCGCGACGTTTACCTGCTTTCGCAGCTCGTTGGGGAGACGGGGCGTGTCATCGGGGTGGACATGACGACCGAGCAACTCGACGTCGCCCGCCGGCATGTGGATCACCACGCCCGGGCCTTCGGTCATGAGGCCCCCAACGTCGAGTTTCATCTCGGCTTGATCGAGTCGCTCGAAGACCTGGGGCTCGAGCCCGGCAGCATCGACATCGTTGTCTCCAACTGTGTGCTCAATCTCGCAGCAGACAAGCCGGCGGTTCTGCGCGGCGTCGAGCGCCTGCTCAAGCCGGGCGGCGAGCTCTACTTCGCCGACGTCTACGCGGACCGGCGCATTCCGGGTGCCCTCGTCGACGACCCGGAGCTCTACGGCGAGTGCCTCAGCGGCGCGCTGTACTGGAACGACTTCCTGACGATGGCAAAGGACGCAGGCTTCAAGGACCCTCGCCTGGTGACCGACCGCCGCCTCGCGATCGAGAACGCTTCCGTCGAGGCGCGCATTGGCCACGTGGAGTTCTTTTCGGCCACGTACCGCCTGTTCAAGTTGGATGCGCTCGAGTCGCATTGCGAGGACTACGGTCAGGCGGTCGTCTACCGCGGAGGCATCACGCAGCACGAGGAGGTCTTCGCACTGGATGCCCACCATCGGCTGGAGCGCGGCAGGGTCTTCCCCGTCTGTGGCAACACCTGGCGCATGCTGCACGACACGCGCTTCCGTGAGCACTTCGAGTTCATCGGCGACTTCTCGACGCACTTCGGCATCTTTGCAGGCTGCGGCACCCCGGCCCCGTTCGCGTCGGCCCAGGGCGCTGCGCAGGCGGATGGCGCGGACGGTGGGTGCTGCTGATGGCGCACGGGAGGCCGCGGATCCTCTTCCTCTGCACCGGCAACTCCTGCCGGAGCCAGATGGCCGAGGGCTGGGCGCGACGGCTGCATGGCGATCGCTACGAGGTGCACTCCTCGGGCCTCGAGGCGCACGGGAAGAACGCCCACGCCGTCGAAGCGATGGCTGCGCTGGGGGTCGATATCGCCGATCAGGAGTCAACAGCCCTGGCATCCCTGGAAGGGGCTGAGTTCGATCTCGTCATCACCGTCTGCGACCACGCCGCCGGAAACATGCCCGTGCTGCGGGGAAACCCCACCCGCGTGCATCAGCCGTTCCCCGACCCGCCGCGGCTGGCGTCCGAGCGCGCGCCGAGCGAGTCCGAGGCCTGCTACCGCGAGGTGGCCCTGTCGATCCGCGACTGGGTTCGCACGCTCCCCGACAAACTTCAGGTCTGAGGCCCGTCCGGCCGGACCGACGCCGGCGTTCCAGCGAACTTCTAGCGAACCTTGCGGATCGAGAGGATCGTGACGGGCTTGATCGGCTTGTTGCCGGCCATCTTGTTGACGGGCACCTTGCCGATGGCCTCGACGACGTCCATGCCTTCCACCACCTGGGCGAACACCGTGTGCCGTCCCGTGAGGTGCGGCGTGGGGCCGAGGTTGATGAAGAACTGCGAGCCGTTCGTGTTCGGGCCCGCGTTCGCCAGGGCGAGGCTGCCCTTCTTGGGCTTGCGCGAGGCCAGGCCCTTCGTGTAGCGGTAGCCCTGCAGCTCGTAGAGTTCCTTGAGCGTCATGGTCTCCAGGGTGCTCTGCATCTTCTGCTGCAGTTCCTTCGAGGTGTTGAGCTTCGCGGGGTCGATCTTGAGCTTCCGGATGACGGGCAGGAGAACGCTCTGCTGCCAGTACTGCCGGCCCAAGCCGGCAACCCACGCATGGACCCGCCCCGCCTGGATCACGGTCTGCTTGTGCAGGCCGAGGGCTTCCGCGTCCATCTCGTCCTTGAACATGAAGCCCGGGTTGCCGGTGCCATTCCCGGACGGGCAGCCGCCCTGGAGCATGAAGCCGGAGATGACCCGATGAAACCCCAGCCCGTCGTAGAAGGGCTTGCTGATCGTGACCTGCTTCTTGTTGCGGATGTCGGTGAACGTTCCGGAGCCCTCGGCGAGGCCGAGGAAGGTGCGGATCGTCTCCGGGGCCGCATCCTGGAAGAGCTCGATCGTGATCGAGCCCATGGATGTCTTGATCACGGCCCGGGGGTTCGCCTTGGGGGCGGCCTTCTTCGGCGCCTTGCCCTCGTCGGCCGAGGCCTGGAGGGGCAGGAACGCGGCAGCGCTCAGGCCAAACACGGCGAGGAGCAGGGCGAGGGGGGCAGTTCGGGGCATCGGAGGCTCCTGGGTGGCCCGCCATTGTGCCCGATGAGGCGCGGGGCGAAAGGAAGTGGCTCGGCAGGTGTTGGGGTCGCCGCGGCGTCCAAGGCGTGCCGGTGCGGCGCGTGAGGTACCATGGGCCCGCAGCCGGAGGAGGCATGACCGTGAAGACCAGCATCGCCCTATGGATGGCCCTCGGGCTCTCGGCCTGCGCCTCCACGGGGGGCGTGAAGATCGGGCCGGACGCTGAGCTTGCCCGTCTCGAGAAGGAGTGCTCCAAGGAGCCCGATCCGATCTACCTCTCCGGCCACCAGGAGCCGATCTACGAGTGCGTCGAGGAGCCGATCTTCGAGAATCGCTACACGCCCGTCTACGGACAGAAGACCGTCGACGTCTTCCGCACCCGCAAGCGGCCGGTCACGATCCCGGTGAAGGACTGGTGCACCGGCTGCGAGAAGGACGTGCGCCTGTGGTGTGTGAACGAAGACGTGCGCGTCGGCGTCGATCGCGTGGATGCGTGCATCGGCTACAAGATCGAACGGGTGCAGGTTGGTACCTGCCGCAAGAACGTCATCGTCGGCTGGCGCACCGTCGAGCCGGCGCCGCAAGTCTGCCCGCCGGCGAACTCGGGCCTGTCTGATAGGACCCGCAGCCTCGCCGAGCTACGGAAGCCAGATACCCAGGACCTTGTCGGTCTGATCGCCGTCCCCGTTCAGGACGCGCGCCTCGATGGCTTCGTCGCGCAGGTAGACGAAGATCTCGCCCGTCTCCGTCACCGGAACCGAGAGGTTCGAGCAGAGGCGGCCGGCTTCCAGGACGCCACCGGCGAAGTCGAGTACCCGGAACACGAAGTCCGTGCTCGACAGGTTGCCGTCGAAGTCGGAGCCCGTCATGGCCTCGCTGGCCGTGATGCCGATCCGGCCATTGCCGACCGCGACGTGGTCGCCACCTGTGTCGAAGCGCACCACGGTCGTCGGTGCATTGAACGAGATGTAGGCGAGGAAGATCTCCGTGCCGTTGGCGTCGCCATCGAGGTCTCCGTTCTGGGCCTCCGTCAAGCGGACGAACACGCCCTGATCGCCATTGCCCACGTCCTCCCCATAGACGCCGTGCAGCGGGAAGGTCCCCGCCGCGCTCGGGACGATGCCGGGATTGTGGACCGTCGGCGACGGGTTGGTCGTCGTGTCGATGAGGAGCAGCGCAAGGTCGTTCGCACCGCTGCCGTTGATGTCGTGGCCACCGTTGGCTTGCTCGTTGACGATGACCGAGAGCCAGCCAGGGGCGAGCTTCGTCACGCTGCCGCCTTGGTCGAGGGCGAGTCCGAGCAGGGGAATGCCGCCGCCAAACGCGACGGGGACGGGCAGCGCAGGCGGGTTCGGCGCGATGCTGTGATCGGTCCAGTACAGGATCTCGAGGTCGATGCTGTCCCCGTCGGCGTTGGTTCCGACGGCCGGATCAACGCGCGGCGCTTCGATGCCGGTGAAGAACACCCGCGTGCCGTCGTAGATCATCGTCGGGTTGCCGGGAATCGAGTTGATACCCCCGCCAGGGCCGGCCGGCACGGTCTCAGCCTGCGCGTTGAGGTCGTAGAGCACCGCTACGTTGCCGATGACGCCGTCGCCGTTCTTGTCGTTTCCGGCAAGGCCGCCCGGAGCCGTGTTGTCGGAGAGCTCGCGGGCGTAGTACGCCGCGAAGCCGCCCGCGCTGAGGTCAAACGCCGACGCGGGGTCGATCGGGGTGGGTCGCTGCGCAGGCAGCGGCTGGAACCCGGCCAGGCCCAGGAAGTTCCCGGCGTTGCCTGCGCCACCCGCAACTTGGAAATCAACCAGGGTGAGGTAGTCGTCGCCGCTGTCCGCGTCCATGTTCACATCGGCGGCGGCCGTGCCGACCTCCGACGCGATGTAGGCACCGAGACTCAGGTCTGTGTATCGGAACTGCCCGTTCGGCACGTGCAACGGGGCGAGGGACAAGAAGACGATCTGGTTGTACTCAAACGGTCCGCCGACTACGGCGGGGTCGACGTAGCCGAACACGGAGTCAGCCGAATCGGCGTCGCCGTTACGGTCCGTGCCGCCGGCGCCTTCCGGGGCCTCGGCGTACAGCGAAACGATGCGTCCATCGACAATGGCGGTGATCCCGGCGGGGCCGGCGTAGGTGTTCGTCGTCGGCACGAGGCTGGAGGCGGGCACCACGTAGGAGACCAACGTGTCGTTCTGATCGGTGTCGGCCCCACCGAAGGGCGCGTTCGGGCTCTCGCCGTTCGCTCCGTTGCGGTTCGCTCCCTCATCGGCTTCACGGGTCAGCCACGCCAAGACGCCGGAACCGCCCCGTACGGGGACTGCCTGGCCGCCGCCGACGCTCGTTACGTCCATCGATACGCTGGGGCCGGGCTGGGTGAAGGTACCTGTGAGTGTGTCGAGGAGGACCATGACCCCATCGTCGGACAGGCCATCGCCATTCAGGACGCCGGCGCTGTCCTCGGCCTCGCCGCGTGAGAACACGACGAAGTTGCCACTGACGCCGTAGCGGTTGCTGCGGGGGGCGTTCACCCCGGCAACCCCCGGGTAGACGATCAGGGGGCGGGGCAGGATGACCTGTGTGACCGCGTTGACGCCGTCGTCGACCTGGACGGCGAGGGTGTAGTCCCCGACCGCCAGGGCGGGCAGGATCACCGTCACGGTGGCTTGGATGCCATTGCCGTCGACTCCGGCAAAGAGCACGGTCTGATCACCCG
Organism: Planctomycetota bacterium; assembly: GCA_029259795.1. Taxonomy (GTDB): domain Bacteria; phylum Planctomycetota; class PLA2; order PLA2; family JAEUHO01; genus JAHEIK01. Next base: position 2,062 of record JAJDEM010000295.1, on the reverse strand, counting down.
TGGTTGCGAGGTTGAGATCGGCGTCCGCGATGATGCGCACGGCCGCGATGTCATCGTCGTTCGCCGTGAAGATGAAGCGCACGCTGTCTCCGGCCAGCGCCGCCAGCCCGAGCAGCGGAGAGGCGACACTCAGCGTCGGGGCTGTGTTGCCGCCGCCGCCGCCTCCGCCACCCCCTCCGCCGCCACCACCGCCGCCTCCGCAGGCGCCGAGAGCGAGGCCGAAGGCGAGAAGAGCAAGGAGACAGATCGTACGAACGGGGGGGGAGTTCATGAGTCCATCTTGGCCTTCCTTGCAGGGGGGGCAACGCCTAGGTGAAGGCGCCTTCAGACGGATGGCCGATTCGGTGGCGGGCGAACCGGCCGATTTGTCCGTGCCCAGCAACGAAAACGGGCCCCGGCGCATGCGCGCCGGGGCCCGGAATGACGAACGGCTGGTGAAAGCCCCTTGGGGGTTAGGGATTCGGGGGGAAGGGGCAGGTGCCGCCTTCCTGGTCCGTCGAGTCCTGGCCGGGTGTGAGATCGGTGATGATCGCGCAACCGCGCGCTACGCCAGCGAGCTGGGCGCCCGGGCCCGGGAAGGCCGAGTCACGGACGATCGCCGTGAAGGACGCCTGCGCCTGGATGATCACATCGCTCTCGCTCGCAAGCGGGACGATTACCCCGCCGCCATCGACGGTGAAGCCATCACCACGCACCTTGATGAAGTCGACGATCTGCGTCTGCTGCACGGTGTTCGCGGGAAGCATGTTGCCCATGCTGGCGAACTGAGCCGTCATCTCGAAGGGGTAGGTCTTCTGAGCGGGCAGCGGAACCATGTCGTTGGCGACCGAGAACACGAAGGGACCGTCCACCGGCAGCGGGAAGGAGACCGTGACGTCCGCCGGGATGGGGTCGCCGACGTAGTACGTCGGGACCTGCACGACCTGCGAGAAGCTCGTCTTGGGGAAACCCCCGTCGAGCGGAGCGCTCTGGATGACGTCGGGGTCGGGCTCTTCCTCGTTCTGGATCAGGTTGAGCGTGATCGTGTAGGCGACCGTCGGCAGCGGGGGACGCACGGCCGGGGTCGTGCCACCCGAGACAAAGCCGCCGTCGATCCACGCCACGATCCGCTCGGCCAGGTCATCGGACAAGACGTCCAGGATGTTCGACTCATCCACACCATTGGGATCGGTCGGGTTGAGCGGCCAGACGGTGCCCATGTTGTAGACCGCCCAGAACAGGCTGCTGTCACCGCCAAAGAGCGCCGGCGTCACGCGGCCCCCCTTCGGAAGCGAGGTGACCGGCGGCATCGTGAGCGTGTTGGCCGCCTGCATCCAGAACCACGGCGCGAGGTCCGGCTGGACCTTGGTGGGATCCGTCGGATCGAAGTCGTCGGCGTTGATGTGGCTGAACAGGTCGCCATTGACACCGGGGGTGCCGGGCTTCGTGTCGAGACCACCGACGGAAGGACAGCCCAGGAACAAGACCTCCACGTTCAGCGCATTGAGCGCATTGATGGCATCTTGGGCCGTGTGGGCGCCCACCGGGGCGACCTTGTCGTCGTCCGGCACGCCGGTGCGGCGCTCGGTGATGGGCGTGCCGCCGGTGAGGACGAGCGGGCCACCGTCGAAGGCGCCAAGCAGGGCCGAGCGGGCCTCGCGCGGCGCGCTGGGGGCGCCTGCGGTGCTCGTGACCATCTCGGAGTCCGCCGGGGGCGGGAGGATGCCGGGGAGCTCGGGCGTACCGAGGGGCGTCGTCGCCGTCGGGCAGACGGTCGCAAGGCTCGAGCTCAGCATCGCGAAGCGTGCGGCGTCCGGACGCCAGCCGACCTGACCCAGGTTGCCCGAGGCCGGGCTCGGCACGGCAGCGCCGCCACCCAGGGGGTTCGGGATCGTGACGGCGGCACCGGTCTCGTCGGTCACCGTGAAGAGCGGGTGGCCGTCGGCGTCGTTGCCGTTGGCCGTGTAGCGCACGGCCGGCACATCACCCGAGGCGCCGGGGCGCGTCTGCGGGTTGCGGGCCGGATCCTGGCTGGTCGGCTGGCCGCTGCCGAGCTTGTTGCCGTTCTTGTCGGCGTCGAAGC
>JAJDEM010000294.1 GCA_029259795.1 Planctomycetota bacterium | reverse complement strand
GGCAGCCTCGGCCGCTTCGTCACGCGTCCACTGAAGCAGCGGCGAGCGCATCGGACCGGCCGCGATCTCGCGACGGCCGGAGCCCCCCGGCGAGGAGACGGGGGTGACATTGGTGTCGTCCGTCGCGCCGAAGCGCATGCTCTCGTCGAGCGGGACGATCTCGTCGAAGGGGGTCTTCTGGTCGCCTTCGGTGGCACCGCGCACGCGAACGGACTCGACGGCGCCCGCTTGGCTCGAGACCGTGACTTCCAGTTCGTCGGAGGTGAGCGTTACCCGGCTGGGCTTGACCGGTCGCTGCGGGTGGTCGCTCACATCGCCGGGCACGTTGCCGTTGGGCGGCGCCGGGATCCCCGGCTGGGCGGGGTCGGCCGCCGCGCCACCCTTGGTGGGGTCGGGCTGGCCAGGGGCGGACTTGCTGGGATCCGCCGCTCCGGGGGCGGCCTTCCCAGGCTCACCCTCGTCGCCGACGTCGGCCGCGTCGTCCTTCGGGGGCGGGGGGGCCATGCAGCCACGGCGTGTGAGGCCGGTGTAGGCGACCACGCTGAAGATCGACAGGACGACCGCCAACAGCATCCGGCGTTCCATGACTTCGAAGCCCTCCAAGGGGGTGGAATCGCGCAGTGTAGGCGTCTGGGGAGGGCCTACGGAGCGGATACGGGGGGATGGACTCGCGCGGGCGAGAGGCCTGCCGATGGGGCCCCGCCAGCGGGGACTCGCCGGGGCGGGCAGGTAGAGGCGCCGAGCGCCAGGGCACGTGGCGCGGGTTAGCGGCCCACCAAGAGGCGATCAGCCAGGAAGTTCGGGATGCGCTCCTGCGCGTAGATCTTGTCGACCGTGGTCTGGACGTCGTACTCCAGCCGGTGGAAGCGCACGATGTTGCCGTCAAACGTCACGTACGAGGCGCGGTTGTCGCCGTCGCGCGGCTGGCCCACGCTGCCGGTGTTGATGAGCACCTTGCGGTCGTCACCGAGCTTGCGCAGGTCGATCGCACCACCCAGCGCTTCGGGCGAGGCGTGCTTCATGTCCGATGTGTAGATGTGGGGGATATGGCTGTGGCCGATGAAGCAGACCTTCTTCACGAGGTCGAAGATGCCGGCCATCTTCTCGGTGTTGCGCGAATCGGCCGGGACGACGTACTCACGCGTCGGGACGCGCGGGCTGCCGTGGGTGTACATGACGTCTTCGTCTTCGACGACCTGCTGCATCGTGCCGAGGAAGTTCCACAAGTCGTAGTTCTCGGTGCGATCGTGGTCAGTGCTGTTCAGCTGGTCCTTCGTCCACTCCAGCGAGGCGCGGGCCTTCGGGTTGAAGTCCTCGCCGTAGAACATGACCGCCTCTTCGTGATTGCCCATGATGGCAACCTCGGAGGCGAAGAGCATCTTGAGGCATTCGCGCGGATCCGGACCGTAGCCGATCACGTCGCCCAGGCAGACGATCCGGCTGACGCCGCGAGAGTCCATGTCCTCGAAAACGCGGCCCAGGGCCTCGATGTTGGAGTGGACGTCAGCGAGGAGGGCGATGGACACCGGGTGCGTCTCCCGAGGACAGGCGAATGGCGAGGTTGCTCAAAGACAACGGGCCCTGCGGCACCATGCCTGAAGGCGCGCGACCCGACGCCGTCGCTGCTACGCGGAGACGCCCGGGGCCGCGCCATTATGCGGAAGAAATGGCCCAGAGCGGCCGGGAAAACAGCCCCGCCCGGACACGGTTGTTCGGGCCCCAGACACCTACCGGTAGAGTACGTAGTGTTCTGTAGGCCCCAGGGGTTGTGGTTCGCGGTGGTAGGGCACACGCGAGGCACCCCGAGGGTCTGGCCCCCGTGGCTCGCGGCTGCTGGCTCGCTGCACCAGCCCGGCCCACGGTGGCTTGGATGAGACCGGCGGGATGCCCCCGCCATGGCTCCGGTTTGCGGCCCGGCCGCAGCTCGAAGGAGAGGGATGCGCTGCCCCTTCTGCAAGGACGACGACGACAAGGTCATCGACTCCCGCGCCTCCAGCGATGGCTTCGCCATCCGCCGGCGTCGGGAGTGCCTGGCCTGCAGCCGACGCTTCACCACCTACGAGCGCATCGAGGAGTCGCCGCTCCGGGTCATCAAGAAGGATGGCGGCCGGGAGCCCTTCGAGCGGCGCAAGATCCTCCTCGGCCTCATCAAGGCCTGTGAGAAGCGGCCCATCCCGATCGCCGTCCTCGAGGAGATCACCGAGCGCATCGAGAACCGCGTGCTCGAGGAGTACGACAGCGAGGTCCCGGTGCACTACATCGGCGCGCTCGTGATGGCTGAGCTCAAGGATGTCGACCAGGTGGCGTATGTTCGGTTCGCATCGGTCTACCGTGAGTTCAAGGACATCAACGAGTTCATGGATGAGCTGAAGGGCATGCTCGGCGCCAGTGACCTGCGGGAAGCCGTACGGAAGAAGGCCCACGGGGGCCGCAGCGCGAAGGGGGCCTCCGTCAAGCGGCCGCGCGGTGCAGCCAAGAAGGCTGCCTCCGGCAAGCCCGCAGCCGGCAAGGTCTCCCCCAGCAAGGTCTCCCCCAGCAAGGCCGCCGCCAGCAAAGGGAAGGCGACGAAGTCGCGCATGCCCAAGGGCGGGCGCGACGCGTGAGTCCTCTTCGGCAGGTGCGCAAGCGCGATGGGCGACTCGTGCCCTTCGACCGGGCCAAGATCGCAGAGGCGATCTTCCGGGCGGCCCAATCGGTCGGCGGTGAAGATCGCTTCCTCGCCGAAGAGCTGGCCGGCGTGGTCGTGGCCCGCCTCCAAGCCATGCTCGTCGAGCGGGGCAGCGACGCCGCCCCGGGCATCGAGGATGTGCAGGACCTCGTCGAGCGGGTCCTGATCGACGCGGGACACGCCCGCACATCCAAGGCCTACATCCTCTACCGCGAGCGCCGTGCCGCGGCGCGCGCCGCGCCCCGCGCCGATCAGCCTGCCGCGAGCCCGCCCGAGGCGCGCCACGCTGCCGCCAGCCAGCCCCTGGCAGGCGAGCCTCGCGAACCGACCCTCGACGTGTCCCGCGGCGTGTCCCGCGGCGTGTCCCTCCGTGGGGCAGCCCACGCGCACGCCGCGCTTGCCGCGGGCGGCCCCCTGATCGGCGACGAGTCCTCCTTGGTGCGCTTCTCCAAAGGTGCGCTCGTGGATCGGCTCCTTGCCGAGGAAGCCCTCGAGCGCCCGGAGGCCGAGGCGACCGCGCGGGCGATCGAGCAGCGGGTGCTGCGCGCGCATGCGCCGCGGCTCACGGAGGAACTGCTCGACACCCTCGTCCGAGCCGAACTCTTCGAGCGCGGCTGGACCCGCCGCGCCCTGCGAACGCAGCGCGAGAGCCTGCCGGCCCGCGACATCCGCGAGGCGCACGAGCACGGCCCGACCGACCGCCGCGCGATGGATCCCGCCGCCGTCGCCGAGAGCCTCGGCGAGACCCTCACAGCCCAGCACCTGCTCGACCATGTCCTCTCCCCGGGTGTCGCCGAAGCGCACCGCCTGGGCGACCTCCACATCGGCGACCTCGGCGCGCCGCTGCGCTTGACCGCCATTGCCATCTCCGCGCCCGAGGCTGCGGGGCGGGCCCTGGCGGGGGAGCTGTTCAGTCGAGCTGGCGGCGTGCAGCGGGCCTTCGCCGCCCTCGAGGGCCTCCTGCTCCGCTACGCCCCGCATGCGGCACGCGCCCTGGCCCTCGAAGACGTCAACGTATGGCTCGCGCCGTTCGTCGCGCACCTCGGTGAAGACGCCCTCGGCGAGGCGATCCGCCAGTTCCTGCTCTCGCCCGTGTTCACCGCCGCGCAGCGTCGCGGCGGGCTGCTGCGGCTCGAGCTCGGCCTGACGGCGGATGTGCCGCTGCGACTGGTCGCCCTCGAGACGCCGCCGCCGGCACCGCCCGGGCGGCGCTTCGGCGACTATGCCGAGGTCGCCTTCCATGTGACGCGGATGTTCCTGCGTGAGATCGCCGCACTGCGCCGTCAGGGGCACTGGGTCGATTGCGCGATCACCCTCGTGCTCCCGCGCGGGGGCGTGCGTGATGCGAGCCGCCGCGCGCTGGTGCGCCAGGCCCTCGCTGCGGCGGGGGAGGGCGGCGAACCGGTCATCCTCTTCGAGGACACGGCAGCCCCCAGTCGCGGCTCTCGCTGGCTGCGACTGCGCGAGCGGGAGTGCCCGGATCCGCTGCGCTTTGATCACGGCGACGTCAGCGCCGCCGGCAGCGTGGCGATCAACCTGGTCGGGGCGGCGCTGCGCGCCTGCGCGGCCGCCGACGCCGACGAGACGTCCGCGGAGGCCGGCCCGGGCGCTGGCGGCGACCGGGCCCGCGAGCGCTTCATCCGCGAGGTCGACGACGTCGTGCGGCTCGCGGTGGAGGCTGCAGCTTCCAAGCGCGCCTTGCTCGAAGGCTTGGCCGACGACCCGGGGGCGGCGCTCTACGCCCTGCGGCGCGGGACGCACCCGCTGGTCGATCTCGAGAGTGCCTTCCACCTCATCGAGCTCGTCGGCACGGACCGCGCTGCGGCCTTGCTCGTGGACGCCCGGGCGGCGGGCCAGGCCGAAGGCCAGCAGGCTCGCCTCGAGGAATGCACCCCCTCAGCCAGCAGCATCCGCTCCGATGAGCGCGTCGAGCGGCTGGGGATGCGCGAGCGGATCGTGCGCCACATCCACGGTCGCGTTCGCGAGGAGGCGCTCGCCCAGCGCCTCCAGGCCTCCGTGGCCGAGGGGCTGAGCGCCGAGGCGAGCAGCCGCTTCGCGCGGGCCGACGCCCAGCGCTACCCGCGGGCCGCCGCATGGTGGGGGGCCGAGGCCTCCCAAACGGCCGGCAGCTCCGCAACCGGCGGGCTCCCCCAACCCGACTACGGGGTTGTACGCCTAGCCGAGCCGGGGCTCACGCGGGAGCCGCTGCACCCTGAGCGGCTGCGGGGCGGGCCGAGCCTCCAGCGGGTCCGCCACCGGGTCGGTGGCGAGGTCCGTCTACCCGTCGACGACCTGCTCAGCGCGCTTGAAGCGGCCGAGCAGGATGCCGCTGTTCTCGAGTACGCCGTGGATCCGTGGCCCCGCCGCGTCGTCCACCGGGGACCCTCCGGCTAGCGCCGAAGATTCCTTGGGTCTCCGGACCCGCGCCAGCCAGTGAGCAGTTCACTGGCGGCTCCTTCGCACCGATCTCTAGGATCAGATGACCCGATGAAGATCCGTCAGCTCCAAATCCAGGGCTTCAAGTCCTTCGCCGATCGCACCGTCTTCGATTTCGACGCGGGCATCGCTGCCATCGTCGGGCCGAACGGCTGCGGCAAGAGCAACGTCGTCGACGCCATCAAGTGGGTGCTCGGGGACATGAGCCCTCGCAGCCTGCGCGGCAAGCGCATGGAGGACGTCATCTTCGCGGGGAGCCGCGGCCGCCGGCCGCTGCCCATGGCCGAGGTGACCCTCGTCCTGGACAACGAGGATGGCCTGCTGCCGACCGACCACCCCGAGGTGTCGATCACGCGTCGCTTGCACCGGGCGGGCGAGAGCGAGTACCTCATGAACGGCTCCTCGTGCCGTCTGCGTGACATCCGCGAGCTGTTCCTCGACACCGGCATCGGCATGGAGGGTAACTCCATCATGGAGCAGGGGCAGATCGATGCCCTGCTCGCTGCCAACCCGGCCGACCGCCGTGGCATCTTCGAGGAGGCCGCCGGCGTCAGCCGCTACAAGCAACGCCGCAAGGAGGCCGATCAGCGCTTGCGGCGCACGGGCGACAACCTCGAGCGCTTGCGCGACGTCCTCGAGCTCGAGGAGAAGCGCTTTCGTTCCTTGAAGAGCCAGGCTGCCCGCGCGCGTCGCTACCAAACGCTCCGCGAAGAGCTGGGCACCAAGCGCGTGCTGCGTGCGGTGGTCCGCTACCGCGGCATCGCCGACGAGCGTGCGGATCTCCAGCAGCGCATGCGCGCGTCACTCGAGCAAGAGAGCCAGGCCGCGACCGAGCTCGCCGCGCTCGATATCGAGGCGAAGGAGTCCGAGCAAGAGCGCGAGCTCGCTCGCGAGAACGTCCACACCATCGAGACGGAGATCGCCCGCGCGATCTCCGATGCCCGCGCTGCCCGCGACCGCGCCGAGTACGCAGCGCGCAGCATCGCCGACCTGAAGGGCCGCATCGAGGATGCCGGACGCAAGGCCGCGGACTCGCGTGCTGGCATCGGTCGGATCCGCACCGAGATCGAGGGCCTCGAGGAGGAGGCCGGCAAGGCCGACGCCAAGGCGGCCGGTCATCGCGAGCGGGTCGAGGCGGTGGAGGCCGACCTGGCTCGGCTCGAGACCGACGCCGCGAAGATTCGCGATGCCCATGACGGAGCGAAGCGCGAGGCCTTGACCGCGCTCGGTCGCATCGGCGACGAGCGCAACGAGGAGGCCGAGCGACGCACCGAGCTGCGCCAGGCCGAGGAGCGCTTGCTTCGCCTGGGCGAGCAGAAGGCCGAGGTCGAGGCGCGCCGTGAGCGGGTCGAGACGGAAGCGCGTGAACTCTACGCCCTGGCCGCCAGTCTCGAGGAGGAGGGCAAGACGCGCGCGCATGCCTTCGAACAGGCCGAGGCCCGCCGAAGCACCTTGGCTGCCGAGGCCGAGGCGGCGATCCAACACCGGGGCGAGCTGATCGAAGAGCGCGCCACGAAGGCCGCGCGTCTCGAGGTGCTCGAAGTCCTCGCCGCATCGCTCGAGGGCATCGACGACGGCGCGCGCCGCATCCTCGAGGCGGTCGAGGACCAGCCGCTCGATCGTGACGGCGCCCGCGACGGCGTGTTCGGCACGCTCGCCGATCTGGTGAAGGCCGACCCGGCCCACGCGGCGCGCTTGGACAGCCTGCTCGGCCACTCCGCCGGCGCGATCGTGGTTCGCACGCATCGCGATGCGATCCGCTGGATCGACTGGTTGCGCTCCCAGGGCGGCGGCGAGCGCGCCCGGCTCCTCTCGCTCGACATGGCGCGCCCGGTCCCGGAGGGCGGCGGCACGCCGCTCGGTCCGATGGACTGCGACGAGCGCATTCAGCGGCTTGTGCGTTCGGTCGTCGCCCAGACGGTCCTGGTTCCCGACCTTGTGGCGGGGGTGCAGGAGTATCACGAGCGCGGCATGAACGCCGTGACCCCCGATGGCGATCGCGTTACCTCGTCCGGGGCGATGCTCGGTGGACGCGACGCACCGTCGCTTGGCCTGGTGCAGCGCACCGCGCAGCGTCGTCAACTGACCAACGAGGTGGCCGGCGTCGATGCGGCCGTCGAGCAGGCCCGCCAGGACGCGGCCGATGCCGAAGTCGCCCTCGAGGCGTGCAAGCAGGAACTCCGCCAGCTCAGGCAGGAGATTGCGGATCACGCCGCCAACCACAGCCGTCGTAGCGAGGCGCTCGAGCGGGTCGAGAAGGAGCGCACGTACGTGCGTCAAGCCGTCGAGACGCTCGTCAGCGAGATCGCCGAGATGGAAGGGCTGCGGGGCGAGGCCGCGACGCACGCGAGCGCGGTCGCCGAGCGCCTCGCCGTGCTCGAAGCCGAGCGGGCCAACCTCGAGGAACGGGCCGAGGAGGCGGGGCGTGGCTATGTCGCCGTCGAGACGTCGCGCAAGGCCGCCGCCGAGCGCCGGATGGAGGCGCGCTTGGCCCTGGCTGACGTGACCTCACGCGCGGACTCCGCGCGTCAGCGCGTGGAGCGGGCCGGCGAGGAGATCGCCAGCCTCGAGTCCCGTGCCGTGGCCTATGACAGCGAGACGGCGGCGTTGGCTGCCCAGATCCAGAGCGCCGAGGTCGACGCGACAGAGGCCGAAGCCGCCGCCCGGCAGAGCGACACCGCGCGCACCGACGCAGGGGATGTACTCGTGGCCGCGCGCAAGGCCCTGGAAGCACTCGAGACGGGCGCCGGCTCGGCCGAGGGCCGTCGGCGTCAGGTGCAGGCGGCGCACGAAGAGGTGCGCAGTCAGCTTGAAGCGCTGCGGGTGCGCGATGGGGAGTTCCGTACGCGCATCGAGGCCCTGCTCGAGCAAGTCAGCCAGGACCACGGCCTCGATCTCGAGACCGTCGCTCGCGAGTCCGAGCCGACCGAGACGATCGATCTCAGCGGCCTCGACGCCGAACTCGGCGACCTGCGCCGCAAGCTCGAGAGCATCGGCAACGTGAACCTCAACGCCATCGAGGAGCTCGCCGAGGTCGAGGAGCACGTGACGTTCCTGCAGGCCCAGGAGAGGGACCTCATCGAGGCATCGACCGGTCTCGAGATTGCCATCAAGGAGCTCGACGAGATCTCCACCGAGCGCTTCAGCAAGGTGTTCGCCGAGATTCGAGACAACTTCCGCGAGACCTTCCGCCGCTTGTTCGGCGGGGGTCGGGCCGACGTCATGCTCGAGGACGCCTCCAACCTGCTCGAGTCGGGGATCGAGATCCTCGCGCGTCCCCCCGGCAAGGAGCAGCGAACCATCTCGCTGCTCTCCGGTGGCGAGCGCACGCTCACGGCCGTGGCCCTGCTGTTCGCCGTGTTCAAGGCCAAGCCGAGCCCGTTCACGATCCTCGATGAGGTCGATGCGGCGCTGGACGAAGCCAACGTCCGCCGGCTCGTCGGCCTGGTGCGGGAGTTCAGCGACCGCTGCCAGTTCATCATCATCACCCACGCCAAGGCGACGATGGAGACGGCGGATGTGCTCTACGGGGTGACGATGAAGGAGCCGGGCGTCTCGGCGAAGGTCGCCGTGCGCCTGACCGAGTTCCCCGAGGAAGCGCTGACCGCGTAGCGACCGCGAGGGGAGCACCCACGCGGGGCTTGCCCTCGGATAGGCTTGGGCGCGATGAGCGACCCTGCCTCCCCCTTTGAGCTCGAGCCGGACGACGAGCGTCCGAAGCACAAGCCCTCGCTGCCGCCCGTCGACGTGGATCCCGCGCCGGCTGAGACCGCGGTGGACGACTCCGGCATCGACTCGCGCACCCTGGCCGAGCGCAAGGGCGAGGCGCGTCCCCGGGGTGCGGCCGAGCCGGTCGCCCCGCCGCCCGGCTGGCCGCGGGAGGCGCTGGCGTTCCCGTTTCGGCGACCCGGGCCGAGCTTCCTCCTTACGGGCGGGGTGGGCCTGTTCCTGCTCGACCTGCTGGGTACGGTCGAGGCCCTGCAGTTCCCCGGCTGGGTACTGAAGCTCTTCCTGCTTGTGTTCCTCCTGCGTGCGTGGCTGCACGTGATCGCCACCACAGCCGCGGGTCGCGACGAGGCCCATGGATGGAGCGAGGCACTGAACTTCGACTTCGAGGAGCTCTGGCGCTACGCGCGCACCCTGGCGCTGCTCACAGTGGTCTTGTTGCCGGGCTTCTTGGTCTGGCAGTTCGGCAATCAGGGGACGGGCGTGGCCGTGTTCCTGCTCGGCTCCCTCTACGCGAGCGTCATCGCGCTGGGCGCGGCGCTGCAGGACCCGAGCCTCAAGTACCCGTGGCACGCGCTGCGCTGGATGGTGACGCGTCCGCTGCACTGCCTGGTGGGGGGCGCGGGGTGGTGGTTGATGGCTACGACGGAGCTGGTCCTCGTCGACATGGTTGCTGCCTCGACGGCCTCGCAACTGGCCGTGGCCGTAGCGCTACGCGCCCTCGGCCTCATCCTGCTGCTGATCTGCGCCCGCGTCCTTGGCGTCATGGGACGCGCTTGGACAGCTTCCTAGCGCACGCGCTCGAGCAGGACGGTGAACGCGACGTTGTCCTCGGTCGAGCGCAGGTTGTCCGTCATGCGGGCGACCCGGTAGCCCTCCTTGCCGAACTTGTCCAGCGCGTCCTGCACGCTGACGCCCGGCGAGGGGGCGCCGTCGTACCAGGCCTTGGCCGTGGCGCCTTCGCCGGTGATGTAGATGTAGCGGATGTCGACGCCCTTGCCGGACTCCGCCATGCTCTCGCTCGGCGAGCCGGGCAGGCCCAGGAGGACAACAGCGATGACGAGGCCGGCGACGAGGCCAGCGCCAAGAATGCGGGTGAGAAGGGTGGGCATGGTCTTGCTCCGAAAACAGCGAGCTAACGGCTCGCGGGGTCCTCTGTATATCCTCCTTCGGTTGCCACGCGGGGCAGGGACACACCAAGGAGGTCGATGAAGGGCGGGAACCGACGCTGGGCCCTAGGAACAGGGCTCTTGGCCGGCTGGGCCATGCTGGGCACCTTCATGACCGGCGCGCGGGCCCCGGCCGCTGCCGCGCCCTTGCGTCCCGTCCACACCCACGAGGATCGCTACACCGGCCGCCACCGGGAGGATCCGCGCTTCGAGCAGACGTTCGGTCGGCTCGAGGGCAGCGTCCGCCGCTCGCTGCGCCACATCGAAGATCGCCTCGGGCTCGCGCCGACCTCGGCCGCGGGGATCCATGTCTACGTGCGGGACGCCGACACCTCGCGCTACGGCCATGATCGCGCCCGCTGCCGGACAAAGGCCGCTGGTGGCGAGGAGCTGCAGCACGTCGAGCTCTACGCCGAGTACTTCGTCTCGGGCGATGCCGACCTCGATACCGTCGTCACCCATGAACTCGTGCATGCGGTCATGCGCCAGCGCATGCGCAAGCAGCGCTACGAGCGCCTGCCGCCGTGGCTTCGCGAGGGCCTCGCCGTGCACGTGGCGGGGGAAGGCGAGCGTCATCTGCGACGTACGCTGCTCGCCTGCGAGAAGACCGACGCCCTCATGACGGGGCTGGTCACCGACACCCGCTCGGTGCAGATGTACGCGTACGCATGGTTGGCGGTCGAGTACCTCGTCGAGAAGGGCGGACCCACCGCACTGCGCCGGCTCGCGCGCGGCCTTGTCGCCGGGCGCCGCGCCCAGTCGCTGATCGCCCGCATCACCGACGGCACGTGGGAGACGTTCCAGAAGGGTGTCCGGGCGCACGCGAAGGCCCGCATTGACGCCGCCGCCGCGGGACTCGAGGACATCAAGCGCACGCGCAAGCTCTACCGGGCGCGCAAGTACCCGCAGGCGCGCGTGGCGTGCGGCGCCTTCCTCGCTGCGTATCCGCACTCGGCGTTCGCGCCGACCGCGCGCTACATCCGAGCACGCAGTTGGTACCGCGAGGGCCGATTCAAACAAGCAGCGGCCGGCTTCCGCGAGTGCTTGAGCACCGATACCGGACGCTCAGGCTGGGTCGACGAGTGCCATCTCTACCTGGGGATCGCGCTCTGCGAGCGCGAGGCCGCGCAGGAGGGCTTGGCGCTGCTGCAGGCCTATGTGGAGTTGCATCCCTACGCCACGCAGCACGACCTGGGTTGGCTGGCGGTCGGGCGCGCGCTGCGCCTTTTGGAGCGCGAGCTCGAGGCGCGGGCAGCGTTTCGGCGTGTGGCCGAGGTGCGCGGGGCCCGCGCCGCGCATCGCGCGGCCGCCGCCCGCGAGCTGGCCGCCGAGGACGCCTGAGCATGGCGCTGCGCGCGGTCGAGGTCGTGGTGCCGGAGCGCGAGGCCGCGACGTTTCGCGAGGTCCTCACGTTCAAGACCCGCGCCGGGCCGTGGCGTCAGGCGATCGAGGGTGGACTCACGAGCGTCCGGTTCGTCCTCGACGCGGATGACGCGGGCGAGGTCGTCGACGAAATCCAGCGGCGCTACGGCAACGTCAACGGGTTTCACCTGGTGATCCAGCCCGTGACCGCGGCACTGCCCCGGCCGACGGACGCCGAGCCGGAGCCGCCCCGGCGGTTCGGCTCCAAGAAGGGCGGACTTACCCGCGAGGAGCTCCACACGGAGGCTACGAGTCTCGCCAAGCCCTCGCGTGTCTTCTACGCGACGGTGGTGCTCTCCACCCTGGTCGTCGCGATCGGCCTGCTGAAGGGGAGTGTGGCCGTGATCATCGGCGCGATGGTCATTGCGCCCTTGCTCGGGCCGAATGTGGCCCTGGCGCTCTCGACGACGCTCGGTGACGTGAAGCTCATGCGCAAGAGCCTCGCGAGCAACGCGAGCGGGATCGCCGTGGCGTTTGGCATCTCGCTGCTCGTAGGCCTGCTCTTTCGCTGGCAGCCCGTGAACGATGAGATTCTGCTGCGCACCGAGGTGGGGACATCCGACATCTTGCTTGCGCTGGCCGCCGGCAGTGCAGGGGCACTGGCCATGACCACGGGCGTCGCCTCGGCGCTGGTGGGGGTGATGGTCGCTGTAGCGCTGCTGCCGCCGACCGCCGTGGTGGGCATCATGCTCGCGCGCGGGGAGTCGGGGTTGGCGGCCTCGGCCCTGCTGCTGCTGTGCGTGAACGTCATCAGCGTCAATCTGGCGGCTACGGCGACCTTTCTCGTCCAGGGCATCCAACCCCGCCGCTGGTGGCAGGCGGACCGCGCCCGCCGGGCTACGCTGATCGCGCTTGGCATCGGGGCGGCGCTGATGCTGATCCTGGCCCTGATTCTCTTGCTCGGCAGCTAGCCGAGCCGACCCGACGGAGTACGCATGCAGACCACGGCCCACATCACCCGCCTCGTGCTCCCCGGCCTTACGAACCGACACGGCAGCCTGTTCGGCGGCGTTGCGCTGAGCCTCATGGACGAGGCGGCGGGCATCGTCTCCACGCGCGTTGCGCGCGGTCCCTGCGTCACGGCCCACATCGAATCGGTGGACTTCGATGCTCCGATCTGGGAAGGCGAGGCGATCAGTGTCGAAGCCGCGCTCATCGGTGTGGGGCGAACCTCCATGCGCATTCGCGTGGAGACATGGGCGGAGTGCCTGGAGGAAGGCACCCGTCGTCGCTCGACCGCAGCGGAGTTCGTGATGGTCGCGATGGACAAGGATGGCAAGCCGCGGCCCGTACCCGAGGAGGGGCGCAAGATCCTGGCGGCCCAGGCCGCACAGGCGGCGTCGGATCAGACGGACGGCGCGTCGCCCGCGGAGTGAGTGGGCTCGAGGGCTGTGCGCAACGCGTCGAGCAGCGGGTCCAGCTCCAGGGGCTTGGCGAGAACCGTGCACGGCTGGAGCGCCTCGCGCTCGGGCGCACCGAGCAGGCCGGCGTAGCCGGTGATCACGATGACGGGGCAGGTCGCGCCCGCCGGGCTGCTGCGCATCTCGCGAACGAGGTGCTGGCCGCCGCCGAGGGGCATCGCAAGGTCCGTGATCACGAGGTCCGGACGGAACTCATGGAAGGCCGCCAGCGCCTGCACGGCGTCGCAGGCCGCTGCGACCTCGTGACCCTTGAACTCACAGATGCGCGTGATGATCTCACTCGCCTGTGGATCGTCTTCCGCGATCAGGATGCGCGCCATGGTTCCCCCGAAGTCGAATCGGCGGCCCGCCGCCGGTTCTCCTAGGGCGGCGGATCGCTCGTCTGCGTCTCGCGCTGGACGCTAGCACAGGCGCCTTGGCCGCGGAGGGGCAAATGAGGACGGCATGAACACGCCCGCAGGCCGCAGAAGTCCCTATCATGGGCTGCGAGCCGGTCCTCGTAGCAAGGCCCGGAGCCTCGGGAGGCAGCACATGGTCGATGGCGCGGCGGTTCGGACTTGGCTCGAGGCGAAGGGCGTGAAGGCCTGTCCCCCTTGCGGCTCCGAGGATCTCCAGGTCAGTCGCGATCTCTACGCGATCGTCTGCATCAACCGAACCACCGGTGGACCCGATCTGCAGCGCGGCTCCCGGGCGGTGCGTCTGCGCTGTGGTTCCTGCGGCCACATCATGTTGTTCCACGCAAGGCAGATGGGCCTCGAGTAGCCACGCCGTAGGTGTTGAGTTCGTCGCATGGGCGACGGCATACGGTGCGTGAAGTTGCAGCCAAGCACGGCTTTGATTCGAACAGTCGCGACAGTGTGTGTGTTCCCCCGCGGGCGCGGCGTGCGGCGCGGCAAGGACCGGCGTCCCAAGCCGAGGCGAGCTCCAAGAACAGGACTCGTCGAACCCTCCCGGCTCCCGTATCCCTCCTGTACGTCCTGGGGGGGCGCCATCGGTCGCCGCGGTCTTGCCCCACAAGCCGTAGTTCGAGGGTCAACCCCCAGGGCCCTTTCCCATGCTTGCGATGGGAGCGCTAGCGAATGCGGGCGCCTTCAAGCAGCCACTTGAAGAAGCCGATGATCGGTCCAACCGACAGTCCGCCTCGTTGCTGGTCCCCGTTGATGTCCGGGGGCGGCAGGGTCCTCGCGCGCTTCAGCATGCCGCAGTCCGGCGCGACACGCTCGCGCGCGCGCATGCGCAATCGGATGGCGCGCTCGACCTCGGCAAGCGCGGCCTCGCTGACCGGAGGGTTGTAGGGGCTCTCGCGGCCTTCCCCCGGACGCTGGAGGAATGGTTGGGCGAGCTCATCGGCGCGGGAGCGCGTGGCGAGCGTTGGCGGCCCTACGCGACGCAACGGCGCGGCGGGGCCTCGGCCGGCCGAGGGGTCGGCGAATGGGCCCTGCGGGGTTGCGTGCCGGCCCACGCCGCGGTTGGCCAAGGGCAGCGGCGGGCCCTGGCACGCGCCGAGGCACGCACAGAGGGTCCCCAGGGCAAGAGCCAGTGCCGTGACGCGCATGACAAAACGACCTCCCTGCCGCCGCACCAGCGTACGCGGGGGGTAGCCCTGCGGCGGGGGAACGTGGGAGGATGGCAGCCCATGGAACGAGAGGCCCATTTTTCGCCCGATCGCCGCTATCGCTACCGTCTCGAGCGGCGCTGGGGGGCTGGCCCGCGCCTGCTCATGGTGATGCTGAACCCGAGCCGGGCGGACGCGCAGCGGGACGATCCCACGACCACCTTCTGCGTGCGGCGGGCGCGGGAGAAGCGCTTCGGCAGCTACGAGGCCGTCAACCTCTTTGCGTTGGTCGATCCGTCCCCGGCGGGCCTGCGTACGGCCGCGGATCCTGTGGGGCCGGAGAACGACGCGTGGATCCGTCGCGCCGTGCAGCGCGCGGATCGCATCGTCGTGGCGTGGGGACGGCACGGGCGCTTCTTGAATCGCGAACGCGAGGTGCTCGCGCTGCTGGGCGAGCGCGCGCTGCACTGCTTCGGGCGCAATGCCGACGGCACGCCGCGCTTTCCGCGGGCATTGCCGACGACCGTGCGGCATCAGCGCTTCGTGCGCGCGGTGTGAGCTACTCCCCGTCGGGCAGCTCGAGCTCACGCTCGAGGCCATCGAGGTTCAAGCTGACCACGCGTTCCCCATCCGCGCTCTGCAGGCGGACGCGGACGACAGTGCAGCTCGGATCGGTGTAGTGCTCCAGCGGCGTGACGCGCACCTCGGAGAGTGTGTCGATCCGCGGCGCAGGCAGCGGGGCCGCCTCGAGCGCGCCCGGCGCGGGGCTGGAGAGAATGAGCGCCGCGAAGAGGGCGCCAGCAACAACTAGTAGGAATGAACGCATTGGAGGCTCCAGGTCAGCCTCCCTCCGTAGGGTCATGTGCCATTGTATAGCCACCTGCACGGCGCGTTCGGACAGCCGGCCCTGTGGCGTCAGTCGGTAGAGTTCTCGCGGCGCAGCTCGAGCCACGCGATTCCGCCCCCGGTCACGGCTGCGGCGATCACCACGTTCCAGAGCGCCGGTAGCTCCGTGTATTGCAGCGCGAGGAGGAGCATCGCGCCCGCGATCCAGATCGCGAGCTTGGGAACCCAGAGCGGTCGATCCTGGGGAGCTTCATCCGTCATCGCTGCGGATCCGAGGGGGAGGACATCCGTCGCAGTGTACGTGCGCGCCGCTCAGGACTGCGACGAAGGCGCGGCAACGCCCGTGCGCAGGCTCTTGCTGTAGACGCAGAGCACAGTCCCGAGCACGAGGGGCATGGCGCAGAGCATGATGCTCAGGGGCAGGGCGATCCCCGCGAGCAAAGAGAGCAGGTCCGTCGCTCCCGCTTCGGGTGCGCCCTGGGTACGCGCGAGCACGAACAGAACGGTCGCCGCGAGCCCTATGAGCAGAAGTACGCAGCCGAACATCCTCAATGCCAACGCCATCGTGAACTTCCCCTTCTCGATTTGCGTGCACTCACTCTACGCCTGCGCGACGTAGGGCGCTAACGGATAGTTCGCAGGATGCTGCGCGATAGACGAGTTCGCATGCCGGGACCTCGGTTCGGCGAGGC
>JAJDEM010000293.1 GCA_029259795.1 Planctomycetota bacterium | reverse complement strand
CCTCCCGGTAGCGCGCGCAGCCTACTCGGGCTGGACTATCGCGGCGAACGCCGAAACTCGGCTACGCTCGGGGGCGTGACGCAGGCCCCCACCCCGCCGCCGCTGCCCTCGGACGTGAAGAAGCCTGCGTCGCGCCCCGTGCGCCGCAAGCGGCGTGGTCTGGTGCCGTTGATCACCCTGGGTGCCCTGGGGCTGCTCGCGGGCGCGATCGTGCTCGCGGACCACTTCCACGAGCAGCGCCAGTACGAGCGCGCCGGGGTCCTCCTCGAGCGCCAGGAACATCGCCGCGCCGAGCGCATCTACCGCCGCTGGCTGGCCGAGGAGCCCGACAACCTCGAAGCCCGCCTCGGCCTGGCGCAGTCACTTGCCGGTCGCAAGGCGTGGGCCGAGGCCGTGCCGGCTTTCCGGGCGGTGCTGGCGCGCGATTCCGAGCAAGCGGCTGCACACTTCGGTCTGGGCCGTTGCCTTCTCGAGCTCGGTCAGCCGCCCGACGCGCTGGAGCATCTCGAGCGAGCCGTCGAGCTCGCGGATGCCGAGGGCGAGCCCCGCGCGGAGGCCCTGTTCCTGCTCGCCGCGTTGCTCCACGGCGAGCAACGCCACATCGAAGCGGAGTCGGCGCTGCGCCGCGTCATCGACCTGGTCGAGGAGGCCGGCCGGGTGGACCCCGCGGCTGCGCATGCCCGCCTCGGCCGCGTGCTCCACGATCAGGGCCGCACCGAGGAGGCGCTCACCTACCTCGACGGCGCGCTCGCGCGCTACCCCCACGCGGCCCCCATCCACTTCCAGCTGGGTGAGGTGCATCGCGAACGCGGCGCCGCAGCGACGGCCGCGGGCGCCTACCGCACGGCCCGCGAGCTTGGGTTGAAGGACTACCCGGTCGAGCTGGGCCTGGCGCTCGCGCTCCGCGACAGCGGCGAGACCCGCGAGGCGATCCGCTCGCTCGAGTTGCTGACGCGCAACCACGAGCGGGAGGCCGAGCCTTGGTTCGTGCTCGGGCGCCTGCGCGAGGCGTCCGACGACCGCGCCAGTGCCCTCGTTTGCTACGAGCGCTGCCTGGCGCTCGAGCGCAAGCACCCCGGCGCCAAGGCGGGCGTGCTGCGCGTTCGCCGAACCGAGGACCGCTAGCTCAGCGCGCGTGGCGCACGAGGTGGTACAGCAGGCGCGGATGCCACCAGCCAAGCGGCCAGGCCTTGCGCAGCACGGCCACATCCCGCGCATCGGGCTCTGAGCAGGTGCCGATGTGCTGACCCAGCGCAAGGTAGGCCCGGTAGCGCCGATGCGCGAGGAGCTCGGTGTAGGGGGCACACGCCGGCAGCCGCAGCAGCTGCTCGTAGCACGTCGCCAGCTCCCGACGCACGTGCCCCGTGACGCTCGAGACGTTGCTCGCATGCTCCCGCCGCCAGAAGAGCGGCTCGTCGATCTGGCCGAGGCGACCGGCAAGCGCCAGCCGTACCGGGGTGTCCAGGTCCTCGTAGAAGCGAAAGTGCTGCGCATCGAAGCCGCCACAGTCCCGCAACGCCTCTGTACGAAACAACCCCGTCGCAAAGATCGGCAGCACGCCGCGCAACATCGTGGGAATCGGATCGACGGCTTCAAAGAGGGTGCGGCGCGCGTCATCGAGCAGGCGCTCGTCCGTGCGCGCCTCGCCATCGACGCGGCAGGCATCCGTGAACACGCCCACGTGCGACGGATGCGACTCCAAGAACGCCACGCGCCGCGCCAGACTCTCTGGCGGCAGGCTGTCGTCCGACGCAAGCTCGCAGACGTAGGTTCCAGTGGCCAGCTCGAGCCCGCGCTGCAGCGTGGCCACCAACCCCTGATTCTCCTGACGCAGGAACTGGAACGCCGCAGGCGCGCGCCGGTGCACACGCTCGAGCACCGCCGCCGACCCATCGCTCGAGCCGTCGTCGATCACGATCAGCTCGACGTCGTCGTGCGTCTGCGTCATGACGCTCCGCACGGCCTCCTCGACGAACGCCGCGTGGTCGTGGCACGGAAGAAGAACGGTTACCCGGGGCATGGCCCGACCTTACCGTGGCCACCGCGATGCCCGACTGTTGGCGTCCGCTACGCCGATCCCGACCTGCAACTGCCGCGTGCGGGCGCTCTCGAGGTGGTACCCCCAACGGGATTTGAACCCGTGTTTTCGGCTTGAAAGGCCGACCCGTGTTCGCACGCCAAACGCCTGTTACTTGCGCTTTCGATGCAGTCTACCGGCGCTCTGCCCACTCGGCAATGTCGCAGTTGTCGGCCAGCGAATCGCGGTTTCGGGCCCCCCGTTTCCGCCTGCTGACGCGGTTGCTGACACGGAAGATCGCAACCACCCGCGCAAAGTGTTCGGAATCGGATTATCTACTCCTGAACGCTCGTACCGCATTGGATGACGCGATACGGATGCTAGTCATGTACGGATGAGCAAGACAAGCGAGTTCATGAAGCCGTCAGCCCTGGCGCGAAGACTGGGAATCGCAACCACGACAGTCCAGGCTTGGATTCGGTCCGGTGCGCTGAGGGCTATCAGACTTCCAGGTGGCCACTACCTGATTCGGCAATCGGACGCTGACCATCTCCTGCGGCCCGCGACTCGGAGCCAAGGCCGGGAGGCAACCAGCTAGGAGCATGTCCTCGTCCACGCCTCGCAATCGGATGGCCTCGCGGACGAGCCGCGCACGCCTGCATAAAACGCAGGCGCAAGACTGCCTACTCGACCGACACGAAGCGGCAGCGTTCGTCTGCGTGAGTGCTGAGCGATGGACGCGCTATGCAGCCCGGTGGCCTGCCCTTGTGCAGGGCGCCCGCTCTGTTCGCATTGATCCTTCGGGGAACGGTCGAATGAGATGGCTGAAGTCCGCGGTGTTGAAGCACATCGGAACCGAGTTGCTCCAGCGCGAAAACGACTCGGCCTACCGGGCGGACGCGCCGTGAGGGTGCTCCTCCAGATCAACGCGGACTGGCGTCTCTGCTCCGACCGCTACTGCCATGCCCTGGAGCGCAGGATCGTACCCTCCAAGGGGCTGGTGCGGGCTGAGCGCACGGAGCGGTGGAAGGCGGAGGACTACTACCTCGCGCCACACGAAGCCCTCAGCGCCCTCTGGCACATCCAGGCGCGGGCCATCTCCGCCGACTCCATCGAGGAACTGGCCGAGGCGTATCGAGAGGCCGGGGAACGCTTCAGCGCGGAGTGCAAGGCGCAAGCGCTTCTGGGGTCCCCATGAGCGCCCCGCTGCAGAGCGGGCTGTGGGTGAAGATCACGGCAGAGACGATTGAGCATCCGGTTTGGCGGGATCCTGTCGGCCTTCGGCTTTGGTTCCTCGTCCTTGCTTGGGCGAAGAAACCGCCACCCCACATCAGGGCGCGGATCGAATCCGGCGAGCTCCCAACCGGGACGGTCCACCATTCCTATCCGACGCTCCAGAGAGAACTTGAGACCCGCGTCTACGGGCTGGGCGGCACCCTGGTCCAACCTAGCCTCAAGCAGATCCGTGGTGCCCTTGAACGGCTAGATGGCTGGGGACTCGTCTCGGCACCAACCAGGGCACAGAGGAGGTCACAAGGCAGGGCACAGAAGGGGATGCTGGCGAGTGTGAACGGCTTCACGTTCTACGGCGAAGCGTTCGGGGGCAGGGACAAGAAGGTGGGACAGGGCAGGGAGCAAGACAGGGTCAATGGAAGCGGCAAGCAAGAAGAGAGGGAGAGTCAGAGCAAGAGGGATACCCCCCTAACCCCCCGCACGCGGGGGGATCCGTTGCTTCGCAAGTACCGCAGAGGTGGTAGCCCACCTGATGGCTACTTGTCCTGGGATACCTACTTCGGTGATTTGGCGTTGAGGGAGAACTGCTCGGCGGAGGACGCACGCGACCGGTGGACGCAAGAGCGGGAGCCGCCTTGAACGCTCCCATCACGGGGCTCGGTCGCCCTGTCGCGGCTAGGCTGGCTTTCTACGTCTCTGCTCGCAGGACACGGTCCGAGTGCGCCGAGGGAGGTGTCCACCAAACTTGTCGTAGGTCACACGCCTACTTCTCGATGGAGCGGGCGGGGCTTCGCCCATCGCGGAGGCGCATGACGACGTGCTGTCAGTCCGAGGTGACGGACCTAGCGGGACGGAAACCGGTGTAGAAGGTGCGCATCCCGGGGGTGCTCCAGGTGCGGTCGGCAGAGCGTGCGGTCTTGGCGGAGAGGACCCACGACCCGCCTCGGGTAACGCGGTCGCCGGAGCCTTCGGGGCCCGCGGGATCTGTCCGGTCCGCGGTGCTGCTCCGAGCCAGCACCTTGTAGTACTCACCGCCGTGCCAGTCCTGGCACCACTCCATCACGTTGCCGTGCATGTCGTGCAGTCCGAAGCGATTAGCAGCCTTCTCTCCGACAGGATGCCTCCGACCACCTGAGTTCGCCTCTGTCCAGGCTACGTCGAGGAGTAGCTTTTCGTCCGCCACACCCGACCACGGTGTGTACGCGTCGTCCCGTGCGCCCCTCGCATCGAACGGTGCCCGGCAGGCGTACTCCCACTGGGCCTCGGACGGGAGCTCTAGGCCGTAGCCCACCAGCCAGCCGGGCTTGCCCGCGCAGTCCCCCCACGACACGTGCTCGACGGGGTTGAGCGCACTAAACCCATCCACTCTCTTGAAGGACCAGCTCGGCTGCTCGCCCCCGGTCAGGCGGGCCCATTGCGCCTGCGTGCACTCGTACTTCGCCACGAAGAACGGAGAGAGCGTCACCTCGTGGGGAGGGGCCTCGTCCGAGTCGGCATGTTCATCGTGATTGCGCCCCGCCTCCTTCGTGGCACCGCGCCAGAACGTGCCGCCTGGAATGAGCACGAACACGACCCCCATGTCGTCGATCTTGACGATCTCGCCGCTGGCTGGATCTCGCTTGGGCACGTCGCCCGAGTAGACGTGGGCAAACTCGAAGAGGCGCGAGTGCGGGTCCTGCGCCACGGGTAGGAGGCCGAACTGGGGTCCTGGAACTTTGTAGCCGCCGTAGATTGGATTGGCCCTCTCGTCCTGGATGGCGGTGATTGCCGCTTGCCAGAGCCCCTCGTCATTCCATTCTGCCGAAGGCTTGAACCGGCTGGCGAGGGTTTCGAGAGCGCCGCTCGTCACTCGCTTGCCGTCGCGAGCGATGTCCTGGAGCAGACGCAGACTCCCCTTGTCCTTTGCACTGTTGCGGGACGCCAGCCGGTCGTGCTCGTCACGATGGTCCGGTATTCGCACAATAGCTGCCTCTGCCTCGCTGAGTACCCGCATTCCCTCGGCAACGTCCCCAGGACTCGCAGGGAACAGATTCTCGGCTGCCACCAGGACCCTCCCGAGTGCGCTCAGGTCTGCCAGCCTGACGCCATCAGCGATGGCCCGCTCCTTGGCGGCCTTCTCACCGAGCCGTGCCTCGTCCGCTTCAACTCTCGCAACCTCGGCTTCGTCCTTCGCCTTGAGCGCATACACCGTAAGCCCCGTCAGCCCGACGACGAGCGCCGCCAGCCCTGCCCCTACGGATACCAGCACCCGCTTCCGCCGTTCCGCCTGCCTCCGCCTTAGATCATCGAACCGGCAGCCGAGCAGTGCCGCTGCGGAGCGCAGCAACGCCATGCGCTTGAGGAAGCCCGTGGCCTCATCCCGGCCTTCTCGCACATCCGCCGCCAACGGCTCCACGTCCTCGATGTGCTCGCGTACCTCGCCGTGCTCATCCGTGATCTCGGTTCTGATCTCGCACAGCGCCCGAGGGAACGACTCAGCAGGCTCACCCTCGATTAGCAATGCCAGGATCTTGTCGTGCCGCCCCATTTCACGGAAGCGCACGACCTCCTGGTTCACCCACTCGGACTCAGGGGTCCTGGGCGAGCAGACGACGATGAGGAACCGGGACTGCGTGAGTGCGGTGTCGATCTCGGTGGAGAGGTCAGCCGACGCGGGCAGCTCGTCCTCGTCCCGAAACACGCGCTTAATGCGGGGAGCGATGCCCTTCTTCACCAGAACCTTCGGCGTCTTGAAGGTCTCAAGCGCCTTGTGCAGCCACTTCGCCCACTTGCGGTCCGGCTCTACGTGCCGGTAGCTGATAAAGGCGTCATAGCGGTAGGTCTCGCCCACTGACATCCTCCCAACGTGATGAGGATCCTACAGGGTCGGCTGCGGTCGTGCATTCAGCGATAGCGGCTCGACGAGCCGGTGGTCCCGGACGAATCGGGGTACGGCCTCCTTCGCCCCCTGCCCGAGCCGCCCGCCGAACGCTGGCACGCGATTGCACCTAGCGACCAGAGGGATCGGTCGTTTGGGCGTTGCCCCGCAAGAAGCGATGCTCGAACACGTGCGACATCACTTGTTGGATTCCCCCGGCTTGTTCGGGAGTCGCCCCAACTCCGCCTTCAGATTGTCGATGAAAGCCCGCCGCGGGGTGTGAAGAGCGGGTCGGTCCTTGGCTGTCCACACCTTCAGCGCCTGGCTCATCGCGTTCACGGCCTCGGCGAGAAGCCGCTGACGCTCCGCACCCTCGGATGCCTCGGCTTGGTCAACCAGCACCTGTGCCAGATTGTTCTGGGTCCAGGCCCAGTCCTGAGGAAGCGCCTTGCGAGTTCTGACCTCCATGGCGCCGCGGTAGGCCCGGGCGGCCTCGGCGAGAAGCCGCTGACGCTCCGCACCTTCGGATGCCCTGGCTTGATCAGCCAGCGTGATCGCCAGGTTGTTCTGGGTCGCAGCCCAGTCCTGGGGATGCGCCCTGCGGGTGT
>JAJDEM010000292.1 GCA_029259795.1 Planctomycetota bacterium | reverse complement strand
CGTGTCTTCTCGGAGCGTGGTAAGGACAAGCTGGTCCTCCACCTCCTTGATGACCTCGATGATGCCGTCGGTGCTCTCCTTGACGCCGTACTTCCACTTCTCGCGGCCGCGCTCGATGACCTCGTCGTAGGTCTTCTCGCGCTCGCCGTCGACGATGCGCTCGAGGACGACGCTGCGGACCTCGCTGTTGACGATGCGCTCGAGCACCTCGTCCGTGATGATGTTCTCGGCGCTCGTCGGGTCGACGATCTCGTCGCCGGTCTCCTTGTCGAATAGCCAGGCTGCGGCGTGCTTGCCGAGGACGTGCTTCTTCCAGGCGCGGGCGCCCTTGGAGACCTGCTGGGTCGGGTAGAAGGAGCGCACGATCTCGGTGTGCGTCGAGTACTCCTCGTTCATCGCGCGCAGCAGGCCCGTCGCCGGGAACTTGCCCGACTGGTCGATGCGGACGGCGAGGATGTCCTTCTTCGTGACGTTGAGCTCGATCCAGCTACCGCGCTCGGGGATGAGCCAGCAGCTGTGGAGCTTGCGGTCGCCTGCATGGGTCTCGACCGAGAAGTCGACACCCGGCGAGCGGTGCAGCTGCGTCACGATGACGCGCTCGGTGCCGTTCACGATGAACTCACCGCCACCACACATGATCGGGATCTCGCCGAGGTAGACGTCCTCCTCGACGGGGCTTTCCTTCTGGAGACGCACGCGGATCTTGAACGGGCGGCCGTAGGTGAGCTTCAGCTCACGGCACTCGTCGGGCGAGTAACGCGGGCTGCCGAGCTCGTAGCCGACGTACTGGAGCTCCATCGTCCCGTCGTAGGACTGGATCGGGAACACCTCGCGCAGGACCTTCTCGAGGCCCTGGTGCTCGCGATGCTCCGGCGGGTTCTCCTCCTGGAGGAAGTCACCGAACGCGCCGGTCTGCAGCTGCACGAGGTTCGGGACCTCGTGCGCGCGATCGCCACCAAACTGCCGGATGGGAAGCAACTCAGGCTTGAGCACCTCGCGCAGGCTCAGGGGGCGGGTGCCCCCTCCGAGTCCGTCGCCGTTGGTGCCATTGCTGTTGCCGTTGCCGTTGGTCGTACTCATCGAGCGACTCCTCGCAGAATGTCACTGCAAGGCGGTGCAACGTAGGCCGGCTCATCCGATGCGAACTCGGGAGCGGCGACCCACAGGGTGGGTTCCGGTCCCGCGACGCGGGTGCGGACAGGGCGGCCTGGAGGCATCACCTCACAGGGCGGATCACACAGGCCGCACCACGCGCGGCTCCAAGCTTTCGCTGCCCTCGGCCAGGGGGCGGCGTTAACGGAGCCACAGCGCGTCCCCCCGGCAAAGACGCCGGGGGTTTGAACTTCGAATCACGGAGGGTACGCCCGAGTCCCGGCCCTACGCAGCGGATGCGCAGGGTCACAGGTATTGGCGCCAGCCTCGTGAGTCGAAAGTCCCGAACGCTCGCGCAGTGCGCAAGCGGTCGACCCGGGGTGGAGCGAACGCCACCCCGGAAGCAGACGGGAGCAAGCTCCAGCCTGGCAGGACGGCCCGAAGGCCGGAACTACTTGACCTCGACCTCGGCGCCGGCGTCAGTGAGCTCCTTCTGGAGCTTCTCGGCGTCTTCTTTGGAGACACCTTCCTTGACGGCCTTCGGCGCGTTGTCCACGAGCTCCTTGGCCTCCTTGAGGCCAAGACCCGTGATACCGCGCACAGCCTTGATCACCTGGATCTTGGCGTTGCCCGGGGCCTTGAGGATGACGTCGAACGCCGTCTGCTCCTCTTCGGCATCACCACCCCCATCGGAGGGAGCTGCCATGGCGACGGCGGCGGGTGCTGCGGCGGAGACGCCCCAGCGGGACTCCAGCGCCTTCACCAGCTTGGCTGCCTTGGCAATCGTGAGGCCGTCGAGACTCTCGAAAATCGTCTCGAGGTCGGCGTCTAGCGTGACTGTTTCTTCTTCGGACATGACTCGAACTCCTGAAGTTCGTCAGTGAATCGATCGACGACGCGGAAAACGACCCCGCGACGTTGGCTGAATGGACGCCGCTACTCCGCGGCACCCTCGGTGGTTGCATCGTCTGCGCTTGCTTCGTCTGCCGTCGCCGCGTCTGCGGCAGGTGCCGGCTCGTCAGCGGGCGCTGCTTCGGCTTCCGCCTGAGCAGCGGGAGCCTCTTCAGCGGCGGCAGCCGCCTCTTCGGCCGCCCCACCGAAGCCACCCTCGTCGAGGCGCGCCTGGATGACGCGGGCGAGGCCGCCGTAGACACCCTGCAGGCTCGCTGCGATCCCGCGGCCCGCGCCGATGAGCAGACCCGCAAGCATGCCCTTGAGCTGCTGGAGGTCGGGCATCTCGGCGAGCATCTGCGCGTCGTCGCTGAGAAGGACCTCACCGTCGGCCACGGCCGCCTTGACCACGAGCTTCTTGTGCTTCTTGGCCCAGTCCTTCACGACCTTGGCGATCGGGATGGGACCCTCACCGCCGTAGACGACGGCCGAAGGGCCGGTGAGCAAGGCGCTGAACGCCTCGACGTCGCCAGCGTACTCCATCTCCCGAACGGCCACGCGGGCCGTGCGGTTGTGGATCAGCCGCATGCGCGCGCCGCCGGCCTTCTCGCGAAGGTCCTTGCGAAACGCCTCGTTGCTCTCGACCGTCATGCCACCGGGATCGATGACCATGAGCCCTGCCGGGCTGCTCTCGAGCTCGACACCCAGCTGGGAGGCGAGCATTTGCTTGAGTGCTTTCGCCATGATGACCCCTAGATGATGTCCAACGTGAGCGAGGGGCTCATCGTGGCCGTGACGCTCACTTTGCGGATGTAGGCGCCCTTGACGGCCGCCGGACGAAGTCCGCGAATGTGCTCGACGAAGTGGTTGATGTTGGCCGCGAGGTCTGCTGCCTCGAAGCTGCGCTTGCCGACGGCGACGTGGACGATGCCACCCGCGTCGGCACGAAACTCGACCTTACCGGCCTTGAACTCTGCGACCGCCTGCGCGATCTGCGGCGTCACGGTGCCCGACTTGGGGCTCGGCATCTTGCCCGACGGGCCAAGCACCCGACCCAGCTTGCCGGCCACTCTCATCATCGCCGGGTGGGCAATGCAGACGTCGAAGTCCATCCAGCCGTCCTGGATGCGCTGCGCCAGATCTTCGCCGCCTACGGCGTCGGCGCCGGCGGCCTCTGCCTCAGCCGCCGCTTCGCCTTCGGCGAACACGATGACGGTGCGGCTCTTGCCGATGCCCTTCGGCAGCGAGACGCTGCCGCGAACCATCTGATCCGACTTCTTGGGGTCGACGCCCAGCCGCACGGCCAGCTCGACGGTCTCGTCGAACTTCGGGCGCGGGAACTCCGAGAGCAACTGCAGCGCCGACTCCAGGTCGTAGCGCTTGTGCTTCTCGTAGCCAGAGGTGTTGATGGAAGCGCGATAGCGCTTGCTCACATATGCCATCCGCGTCTCCTTCACTCTCCCGTGTCAGCCCGCGGTGGCTGACTCGGTATCAGAGCTCTCCCCCGCCGAACGGCGAAGGAAGCCGCGAGTTTTACGCCACGGCTATCGGAACCACAGAAAAACCCGACACCCAGCGTCGGCGAGATCCTGCGAAAGTCGTATCTGGTGCGCGCCCTACCCTCTCGGGCCTCCAACACAGCGCCCGCACCCCGGCAGGAAGAACCATCGACGGCGAGCCACTTCGACACAACCACCGCTCAGAGACTCAGGGCCCCAGCGAGAGCCCTTGTCTCCGAGAACTACGCCACAGCCTCCGCACAGCGACTCAGGGCACCCACGCTGGCCGGATCAAGCCGTCAACGAATGCCATCGGCTGGCTGGATGGGCAGCGGAAGGCAGATGAAGAGCACGTGGCGTGGATTGTCACGCGAGTGCGATGAAGCGGCCTGAGCGCGCCCTGCCAGCCGGCAGCACCGCCACCAGCAAGGGCCCCTCACCCAACGTAGTTAGCCGTCGATTGTGATGCCCATAGAGCGTGCCGTACCCATGATGATGTTCGCCGCGGCGTCCACCTCGAAGGCATTGAGATCGACCATCTTGCGCTGGGCAATCTCATCGACCTGAGCGCGCGTGACCGAACCGACCTTGAGCGTGTTCGGCGTGCCCGAACCCTTGTCCAAGCCAGCGGCCATGCGGAGCAGGACGGCGGCGGGCGGGCTCTTGACCTCGAAGTCGAAGGAGCGGTCCGCGTACACCGTGAGGATCACCGGGAGGGTGACGCCCATGCTGTCCTTGGTCTGGTCGTTGAAGCGACGCACGAAGTCACCGATGTTGACGCCGTGCTGACCGAGGGCGGGACCCACAGGGGGTGCAGGCGTCGCCTGGCCACCCGGGCACTGCAACTTGATCTTCGCCTTGACTTCCTTGGCCATGTTTCAGCCCTCCATCCAGTCAGACTCGAGCCGTCCTAGACGGACTCGACCTGCCAGTATTCGAGTTCGACCGGCGTGGCGCGGCCAAAGATTGTGACGGTGACGCGGACGATGCCCTTGGAGGGAATCACCTCGTCCACGATGCCCTCGAAGGACTCCAGCGGCCCCTCCTTGATCTTGACGCTCTCGCCGGGCTTCATGGAGATCTTGACCTGGGGAGCCTTCTCCTCGTCGACTTCCATCGACTTGAGCAGACGCTCGACCTCTTCGTGCGCAAGCGCCTCGGGGGAGCCGTGCGGGCCGACGAAGTCGCCGACGCCGGCCGTCTCACGGACGAGGAACCAGACGTCGCGCGGGACGCTGCCATCCTCGGCCTGCTCGACCTCGAGAAGAACGTACCCCGGGTAGAGCTTCTTCTTCCGTGTGCGCTTGCGGCCGGCCTTCAGCTCGGTCACGACCTCCATCGGCACCAAGACGCGCGGAATCACGCTCTCCTTGCCGGCGATCTTCAGACGGCGCGTGAGGGAGGTCTGCACCGTGCCCTCACGACCACTCTGGACTCGAACCACGTACCAACAGCGCGCCACGTCAAAGCTCCTAGAAGATGAACGAGAACAGGCCCTGCAGCGCCTTGTCGAAGGCGAACAGCGTGAGCCCGAACACAAAGGTGACGATCACGACCACGCGGCTCGCGCCCTTGACCTCAGCCCAGGACGGCCAGGAGACCTTGCGCATCTCCTGCTCGGTGTCGATGAGCAGATCAGCCATGGACGGCTTGTTGAGGAAGAGGTGCACGCAGAGCATGCCGCCGAAGAACACAGCGACGGCGATCAGCTTCATCCAGGTGAGCGAGCCGATGAGGGGCAGGCTGGACACGCCATCGGCGATCGGCAAGCCGACGCCGCGCCCCACGGTGTTGAACTCACCGTGGCAAGCCCAGGCGCCGAACAGCACAAGCAGACCGAGCAGCGAATAGGCCGTCGCCCGCGAGCGCGTTGCCTGGCCCTTCTTGTAGATCTCGAGGCTCATCGCCGCTCCGTTTGGACTGAGGTGAGGTTGAACTGAGGTGACGCTGGACTGAAGTAAGCTGGACTCAGAAGCTGAAAGACTGAAAGAACAGCGGCGAAAACAAGCCAACTCGCCTTTGGAGATGGCACGGCAGCGAGGACTTGAACCCCGAACCTGCTGATTTGGAATCAGCTGCTCTACCAATTGAGCTACTGCCGTCAGCGCTACCTGTTCTCGATGCGGTTCTTCGGGTGCTTACTTCTTCTGCGACTCTACTTCTTCTTCGACTCTACTTCTTCTTCGACTCTTTGTGGATGGTGTGCTTCTTGAGCCGAGGCGAATACTTCTTCAGCTCAAGCTTGTAGGGATTCCCCTTGATGCGCTTGGAGGCGCGGTAGTTGAAATCCCCGGTCTCCGTGCACTGGAGCCAGACGTAGCCGCGACTGGGCTGTCCCTTGGCCATGGTGCGATTCCTTTCGGGGTTCGTTCAACGACCGCGGGCGCCCACCTTCCGGCAGGCGCCCCGCGGGGATGAAACGTTGGTCCTGCGACTACTTGAGGATCTTGGTGACTGCGCCGGCGCCGACGGTGCGACCGCCTTCACGGATGGCGAAGCGCTGACCCTCTTCCACCGCGACGGGCTGGATGAGGGTGACCTTCATGCCGATGTTGTCGCCCGGCATGCACATCTCCGCGCCACCCATCAACTCGATGTTGCCGGTGACGTCAGTCGTGCGCATGTAGAACTGGGGACGGTAGTTGTTGAAGAACGGCGTGTGACGACCGCCCTCGTCCTTGCTGAGGACGTAGACCTCGGACTCGAACTCCGTGTGGGGCGAGACCGACTTCGGCTTGGCCAGGACCATGCCGCGGAGCAGGAGCTCCTTGTCGACGCCACGCAGGAGGAGACCGACGTTGTCGCCGGCTTCGCCCGTGTCGAGGGTCTTGTTGAACATCTCGACGCCCGTACAGGTCGTCGTCATGCACGCGTCGTCCTTCTGGAGACCGACGATCTCGAGGGCATCGCCCACGTTGACCACGCCGCGCTCGATACGACCCGTACCGACGGTGCCGCGACCCTTGATCGAGAACACATCCTCGACCGGCATCAGGAACGGCTTGTCGCGCTCGCGCTCGGGGAGCGGGATGTACTCGTCGACTGCATCGAGCAGCTTGACGATCGAGCCGGCGCCCTGTGCGTCATCGAAGTCACCGGGGTTGTTCATGGCCTTGAGGGCCGCACCCTGGACGACCGGGATGTCATCACCCGGGAAGTCGTACTCGTTGAGAAGCTCGCGCACCTCGAGTTCGATGAGCTCGAGGAGCTCTTCGTCGTCGACGAGATCGACCTTGTTCATGAAGACCACGATGGCGGGCACGCCGACCTGGCGGGCGAGCAGGATGTGCTCACGCGTCTGGGGCATGGGGCCGTCGTCGGCGGCAACCACGAGGATGGCGCCATCCATCTGGGCCGCACCCGTGATCATGTTCTTGACGTAGTCAGCGTGACCGGGGCAGTCGACGTGAGCGTAGTGACGGTTCTCCGTCTCGTACTCGACGTGCGCTGCAGCGATGGTCACCGTCTTGGTTTCATCGCGGACGGTGCCGCCCTTGGCGATGTCGGCGTAGGCCTTCGCCTTGCAGTAGCCCTTGGCCTCCATGACGTACGTCAAGGCGGCGGTCAGGGTCGTCTTGCCGTGATCGATGTGCCCAATGGTGCCCACGTTCACGTGCGGCTTGGTGCGCTCGAATGTTTCCTTGGCCATGGCAGCCATTCCTCCGGGGGTGGTCTAGAGCCACCCCACTGATCTCGCGTTTCTAGGTTTGTCGGAACTTGTCGGTCGAAGACGACGGCATGCTCGTGATGGAGCTGGAGGCGGGGATTGAACCCGCGACCTCCTCCTTACCAAGGAGGTGCTCTACCGCTGAGCTACTCCAGCCAAACACTGGCTGTGTCGTCGTCTGTCGATTGTCTGTCGGTCTTGTGAAGCGTCTCGCGGGCGAAATCCGCACGCGAGTTCCGGATGGTACGCCCAAGTGCGCGCGAGTCCCAAGCAGTGGAGCGGGCGATGAGAATCGAACTCACGTCAGCGGCTTGGAAGGCCGCAGCTCTACCATTGAGCTACGCCCGCGTGTCGAGCACACCAGGGCTTCCCCGCCTTCGGACCCGAAGATCCCCAGGCACGGAAGGCCGGATCTTAGGGCGCTGGGCAGGCCGGTCAACGAAACCCCGAGCCTTTGGCCGCCCGGAAAGCGCTGGGACCCGCCGCAGACCGCCCCGCCGCGCCTCGCCCTGCGGAGTCAGGTCGCCTCGCGGGGCGGTAGCGCTGAGCGACCGCGCCGCACGGAGCGACTCGCGGCGCTACTTGAGTTCTTGGACGAGGTAGTAGCTGCCCACGCTGACGCCCAGGCCCATGGCGATGCCCGCCAGCTGGCCGATGGGGCCTCCGCCAGCGCCTACGCAGCCCGGCAGCGGGCATGCCGCCAAGGCGGTCAAGATGAGTGCTGCCAGCGTCCGTCGCACGATTCGCATCGATGCTTCTCCTGCCCTGGGAACGGGGATACCCGCCGGGTCGGGCCAAGTCCATCCCCACGGACGCCAACGGGGCCCGAAAACCTCCGGATCCGGCCCTGGGACCGGGTTCGGGATGACCCCCAGGTGACAGCCGGCCGGAGCGGGCTATCCTCCCCCCCGCGGCCGATCCCCGGCCCCCCGGAGCCGTCATGCAGGACTACCAGCGCGCGTTCGTCGACTTCCTCCTCGAAGCCGAGGCCCTCAAGATCGGCGAGTTCACCCTCAAGAGCGGCCGAACGAGCCCCGTCTTCCTCAACACAGGCCTGCTCGATACGGGCTCCCGCCTGGCCCGCCTGGGCAGCGCCTACGCGTCGACTCTGCTGGATCGCGTCGGCCCCGACACCTTCGACACGGTGTTCGGCCCGGCCTACAAGGGCATTCCTCTCTCGGTCGCAACCGCCATGGCCCTGGCCGGCCACGATGTCGAGAAGGCCTGTCTCTCCGACCGCAAGGAGGCAAAGGCCCACGGCGCCGAAGCGGCCAGCGGGAACATCGGCAAGCGCCTCCTTGGGCGCACCCCGGCCCCGGGCACGCGCTACGTGATGGTGGATGATGTCCTCACCGACGGCGCCACGAAGATGGAGGCTGTCGCCTTCCTGCGTGAGATCGACCCCACCTGCACCTTCGCCGCCCTGCTGATCGTCCTGGACCGCCAGGAGACCAAGCCCGACGGCTCCAACGCCGTAGCGGCGTTCACCGAGGCCACGGGCGTCCCGGTCACCCCCATCATCCGCCTGACCGACGTCATCGACTACCTGGTCGAAACGGGCACCATCGGTGAGGAAGACCTCGCCCGCTGCCGCGCCTACTGGGGTGAGTTCGGCACCGACGAAGCCAAGGCCTGGGCCGCGCGCGACACCGCGACTGCGTAGGCCGGGGCCCTACGGCGTCGAGGCCTGCAGCGTCGGATCGCTGCCGGCGTCCCGCTCCGTGGCGTCGCCGAAGCCGTCTTCATCCCGGTCGATGCCCAGGCGCGTCCCGAGGCCCGCGGGTACCGCCGTCCACACCTGCGGCGCCGCAGCACCCGCCAACGCTTGGAGGGCGGCGGGCGCGAGAGGCGCCTCGCTGTCCCGGTCCGGGATCAGCGTGCCGGTGGCCCGATCGAAGGCCCAGCCGCGGTTCTCCCCGCCGGCGACGCCCTTGACGATCACATCGATGGCACCTGTACCGGCAAGCGCGAGCAGCTGCGTGATGGTGGCACTGCCCCCACCCGTGAAGTGCACCTGGCGGCCCACGGCGGCGTGGGTATCGAGACTCGGCGGCCCCGGCGGCTCCGCCAGACCCTGGGTCGTTCCCTGGGGCAGGTCGCTGCCGGCAAACGAGAGCAGGAACGCAACGAGGTCTGCGACGTCCTGGTCGGACTGCACGCCGAAGAGCGGCTCGGCCACGAAGCGCGCGAGCGAGTCGACCGAGCCATCGTGCAGGAAGCCGAAGCCTGCGTTGTTGTCGACCTGGGTGCAGTCGAAGCCCACCTTCTCGTGCATGTTGCGCAGCTGCGGCACCTTCATGGACACGTTGGTCGAGCCGTCCACGGCCACAAGCGCCAGGTGCCGCTCGCCGCGCGGACCGGCCGGCAGGGGCGGACCGTAGGTGCTGGCCGCGGGGTTGAGCGGATTGAGGTTCAACGTGCGATCGGGACCCAGGCCGGTCGGCAAGGTGTGGCAGGTCACGCAGTCCAGTTGGACGACGGCGAGGCTGCCGTCGAGTCCCGCCGTCCGGTAGAGCGAGAGGCCGCGCACGGCGTTGCCCGTCGGCAACGGCAAGCCGGCCGCCGTGAACCGCCCGGTCGTGAAGTGCCCCGGCAGCGGCAGGCTGGCCGGCAGGGTGTTGTCGAGTGCCCGGAAGGGGTTCGGCGGGAAGTGGATCGTCGCGAGGAAGTCCTCGAACGCCTGCATCGCCGGGGGCGGCGGGCGCAGGTCGTCGCCGTTCAAGCTCTCGAAGGCCGCCGCGAAGCTCTCGAGCCCCCGGCGGTCGCCCCGCCAGTGGTGGGGCTCGTGTCCGATGATGTCCTGCAGCGTCTGGGTCGTCATCGGCCCCTTCTGCGGGTGGAAGTCCGGGCAAGGCAGGAGGCCTCCGAGGCCGCAGTTGGTCTCGGGGATGGACTCGACCGTGCCATTCGGCGCGCCCAGGTCCCACGCCAGGCGATCCATACGGGCATCGATGTGGCAGGAGGCGCAAGACGCCTGACCGAGCCCCGACGTCGCGTGGGTGTCGTAGAGCGCCGGGCGACCCGCCTTGATGGCGGCGGGGGTCGGATCGAAGATCGGTGTCTCCGAGGTCTGCAGTGCCGTCGCCGTCGAGACAACGGAGATCGAGCAGCCGAAGCGATTCCACACGTAGAGCGCGCCGCCGGCTTCATCGAGCGCGAGGCCGGCCGGTCCCTCCCCCACCTCGGTCGGGGTGCCTTGGCGTGCACCGGCCGCGTCGACGCGGACCACGTTGTTCGATCCCATGCCGGCGATCCAACCCGTGGTGCCGCTCGCGTTCCAGACCAAGCCGCGCGGATCACCGATCGAACGGTCGCGTACGTTCTGAGGAACCGTCGGCACGTTGTAGCTGAGGTGCGGATTGAGGTCGGTCACGGTCGTCTGTGTCGGGTTCGCCGCGGCGACCGTCGCGAACTGGACGCGAACGAACGTGCCCTTGACGTTGGGCTCGAAGCGCACCTCGTTGGTGGCGTCCGTGCCGATGACGCAGACGGCACCCGTCGCCGGGTTGACGCTCACATCCATGCACGCGTTCATGAGGCCGCGGGCGTAGGTCACCCCCAGCGTGGTGGTGTTGATGATGGCGACGTCGCGATCAGGCAGGTCCCAGCCCATCGGCCGTCCGGAGAGCGGCGCGTTCAGGCCCGTGACGAACGCGGTCCAGTCACCCCCGTTGTCGTCCAGCCATGCGCCCTGGGCGTTCTTGCGCACGATCATGCCGACCGCCGGCGCCGCCGGCGTGCCGGGCATCGGAGCCGGCGTGGTCTGGGCACCGTTGTTCGGCGGGGGATTCACGCCGAAGTGGGGCCCGGCCGGGAGATTGACGACATTCGGCGGGAAGAAGCCCGTCGTGTTGACCACGCCCCCCTCGTCGATGCCGCCGCCCAGGAGCGTCGTGGCATTGCCAGACTCGAACACGGCGGCGTAGACGGCGCTGCCATCGGGCGCCACCGCGAGGGCGCGCGGGTCTTCCCCGTTGATCGGGATCTCGGCGACGGGCGCGCCGAAGGCGACCGGGTCGAAGACCTGCACGCAGTTCATCTGGGAGCAGGTGACGAAGGCGCGCTGCGGCGTACCTGCGAAGACGACGTCGCACGGCTCGTCCTTGGTGAAGAGCGTCGCAATCACGCGGCCCAGCGCGAGGTCCACGACACTGACCGTGTCGGAGAGGTGATTGACGACCCACACCTCGTTCGGCCCACGCTGGCGGACGGACACCGGGCAGAGTCCCACGGGGATCGAGCCGGCCGGGACGGGCACGCCGCTCGAGACATCGAAGACGGCAAGCCGGTGGTCGGAGACCTGCGCGAGCAGCAGGCGCTCGGCGGCCGCGTCGAACGCGAGGGGATGCACCGGCGGCACCTCCCAGTTCACGAAGCTGAGGTCCTGGTTGGGCGCGACCGTCGGCGGCGGCGTACCACCGCCCCCGCCACCACACGCCGCTGCCATCGTCATCCACGCCGCAAGGGCGCAGGCCGTTGAGAGATTCCGCATGGCGGGAAGTCTACTTGGGGACGGCCTTGTTCGTGGGAACCGGCTTGGCCGCGGGTGCCCCAGCTTGCTGCGCGGCGCGTGCGTCGGCTTCCTTGCGCGCCCGCGCGAGGAAGTCCGGCAAGGTCTCGCCCTCCTTGGATGCGTAGAACACGCCCGCATGTTCGATCCCGAACTGCTCCGTCCGCGTTCCCACATCGAGTCGGAGCGCCGCAAGAGCGAGGCGCGCAGCCGCTTGCTCCTCAGGTGTCTTGGCCCGGCGCAGCTTCTCCTTCGCCGCCTTGCGCTTCTTGCGCTGGTCGGCGTCATTCAGGGGGCGCCACACGACTCGCGGGCTTGCACGCCGCCAGACGCCCTGCTCATCCGGTCCATACCAGCCAGCGACCGGGCGGGCCCGTGCGTCCGTGCCGCACCAGTCACCCCCGCCGGGCGGCTGCTCGAGGCTCGGGTCATCGTCCACGCCGGGCCAGGCATCACCCGGCGCCGGCGGCGGCGTCTCAGCTCCCGGCACGGGCTTGCCGACCGGTTCCGGCGCGGGCTTCGCGACCGGGTCCGGCTCCGCCGCTGCGCCACCCCTGGCCTCCTCGACGACCCCGGGAGCAGGACTCTCGTCCGGGCCGCACGCCGCGGCCGTAAGGAACACGAAAGGAACCGTCACCCTGATGAGCCAGCGCATGCCCCGAGTCTAAACAGGCGGTCCGGCCCAAAGAACGGCCTTCTATACGGATTGTCCGGCGGTCCCGGCGGCACGTGTGGTGCTGTGCCCCGGGTCGCCGCGACGCTTCGGCATGGGACGGACGCGGATCGCAGGCTTCTCGGTAGGTCGGCTGCCCGTACGATGCGCCTGCGCGCGATGGCCAGCAGGGGCTTGCCGACCATCGCCAGGGGGCAGAAAGCAGGTACTGATGATGACAGCATCGCAGCATGGCCTCGCGGGCCTCCGATTCGTCGTGCGCCTCGGCGCCGTCGCCATCCTCAGCGCGGCCTTGCTCGCGCTGCCCGAGCTCTACGGCTCGGCTGACCTGCCCGACGCCCACGCCCACGGCGGACGCATCAAGCCCAAGCCGCCGAAGCCCGGTGGCGGTGGGCCCGTGCCGCCCTTCCGGCAGCCGGGCTTCGACGATCCGCGCCCCCCGCCGCCGCCTCCGGCCAAGCTGCCCAAGCCCATCACGCCCGGCGGCTCGGGCCCGACGCCGGTCGGCAAGCCGAAGCCCACCACGCGCAAGCCCCCGATCCCCACGACGCCGCCCAGCGAGAAGCCGCGGCGCCCCACCACCGGTCAAGACTCCGGCCGCCCCACCCGGCGCTCGCGCCCCGGTCGCAAGGGCGGCGCCGCCGCCTCGGCCGCTCCCGAGACCACGTGGGAGATGTGGTGGGACCTCAACCGCTGGACCTGGTTCCCCGAGCGCAGCACGACCTGGGCCGAGCCCAAGGGTGTCGTCACCCCCCGGGCTGAAGGCGAACCGCCCCTCGACCGCGAAGCCCTCGCTCGCGAGCGCCGCTTGCTGGTCGTGCGTCAGCACATCGTGCCGTTCCTCCTCAAGCAACTCGATCCGAAGGTCTCCGTCCGCCCGGAGGTGCGCGCGGCGGCCATGATCGCGCTGGGCAAGGTGAGCCACGAGCCCGCCGTCGTCGCGCTGATCCGCAAGCACGCCACGGACCGGCGCGCGGCCAACGTCGTCCGTGAGTCGGCGGCGTACGCCTTGGGCATGCTCCGTCGCTCGGAGACAGCACAGCGCATGGACGGCGCACGCCTCGACGAGGTCCGCACCGCATTGCTTGATCTGGTCGACGACGAAAAGGCGCCCGTCCGCACCCGCTCGTTCGCCGCGTTCTCCATCGGCCTGCTCGGCGACCAGCCGTACGGCTCGCCCTTCACCAAGGATGGCCGCGTGATGTCGCGCGCCCTCTGGGAACGTGCCCAGCGCAAGTACAGCGCGCGCGACATCCCGGTAGCCGTGCTCACGGCGCTTGGTATGCAGCCTGCGGCCGGTACCGGCGAGCCCATCAAGGAGGGCCTCCGCCGCGTCGTGCAAGGACGCCGCGTAGCCAAGCGACGCTGGAGCGCGTTCGAGCGCTCCCACGCCCTCTGCGCCCTGGTCCGCCAGCGCGCCGACGGCTGGACGATGACGCTCTTCCGGACGCTCGGCGACAAGCGCCTTCCGGTCGACGTGCGGCGGGCTGCGTTCATCGCCCTCGGCAAGGCCAGCGACGCGCTGGACGCCGAGGATCGTGAAGAGGCGGCAAAGACCACGAGCAAGGCCATCCGCCTCGCGCGCGACGGGCTCACCCGTGGGCTCGGGCAGATCACCCTGGGCCGCCTCCTGGCCGCGGATCTCGCCGCCGGCTCGGCAACGCTCGTCACCCGCAGCGCGGCCCCCGCCGCACTGCTCTCCGAAGCCCGCCACGGTGCGCTCCCCCACCGCGGCTTCTCGGCGCTCTCGCTTGCGCTCGCAATGCGCGGGGCCTCTTCCAAGATTCCCGAGTCCGCCAAGTTCCATGCGGATGGACTCGCGGCTCTCGAGCGTGGCTTCGAGCGCACGAAGGATCCTGTCCTGCGGAGTGCGTACGCCGCGGCGCTCGGCGTGGTGGGCAAGCCGGCCCGGCGCTGCGTGGAAGCCCTCACCGTAGTGCTCACCGATCGTGGAACCGACGTCACCCTGCGCAGCCGGGTCGCCTTGGCTCTCGCGCAAATGGGCGCCGACCAGAGCGACGTGCGCAAGGCATTGCGTACGGCTCTCTGGGACAAGCGTTCGGTCGCCCTGCGCAGCCAGGCCGGTCTCGCGCTCTCGTTCCTCGGCGGCAGCGCCGAGACCAAGATGCTCATCCGCGAGCTACGGACCGCGAAGTCCCGCTGGGTCCTCTCGCAGGTGGCGGCCGCCCTGGGTCAGCTGGGTGACCTCGATGCCGTACCGGCCGTGCTCGCGTTGGCGAGCGACGCCAGCCGCGAGGACGAACCCCGCGCACTGGCCATCGCCTCCCTCGGCCTGCTCGGCGATCCCGAGCCCAAGCCGAGCACGCTGCGCCTGACGTCGGACGCCAACTACCCCGCGCGCACCGACTCGCTGCTCGAAGCCTTCACGATGTTGTAGGCCAGCGGGCTGTTGCCGGGCAGGCACAAGCCCGCCGGCGCCGCCTACTTGGCGCCAACAAACACCCGCTCGTAGCGGTAGAAGACCTCGAGGCAGAGCGCCATGATCGCGGTCGAGTAGACGCGGCCGCCATCGGCGCCCCAGGGACCGATCGGGTCCCAGGAGCCCTTGTACTGACAGTAGTCCGTGTCGGTCCGCTGAGTCTCGACCATGCTCTTGTCCATGGCCTTCTTCCAGGCATCCCAGCTGCGACCGCCGACCTGGAACATCGCAAGCGTTGCGTAGTACCAGTAGTACATGTCGACCGAGCCGTCCGTCGGGTTCCACGTGGGCGGCAGCTTGGAGCAGAGCGCCGCGCCCTTCTTGATGATGCTGCTCTTGCGCGGGTCCTCGCCCATGAACGTGCGGGCGAGCATGCCCACGGCCGTCATGGCTTCGGACTTCTCGCTCGGAAAGCGATCCACGAGGTCGATGGGACGCGCCGAGCCTTCACCCCGCTGGGTGTAGCCCACGCGGCCGTAGTCCGGATCCGTCACCTTGTCGAGCCACGCTCGCAGGCCTTCGAAAGCCGACTCATCGATCACGAGCGGCGCCTTGCGGCCCGCCTTGAGCTCCACCTTGTTGACCAGCTGTGCGCTCTTGAGCGCCATCATCATCCAGCCCGACACAGACGTGTCGTTCGAACCCGGCTTGATGCCGTAGCGCCAGGCGAAGTAGTTGTTGCGCGTGAGCGCGATGAAATCCAGCCCACGCTGGGCGGCACCCTTCCAGATCGGGCTGCCGGTCATGCCGTAGGCCTCGACCATGGCCAGGGCTGCGGTGGCGTGGTTGTAGATGTACTGCTGCGTGTTGCGCGGACCGAAGCAACCCTCGGGGTCCTGGATGTTCTTGAGGTAGCGCAGGCCACTGCCGACGACCTTGGCGAAGGGGTGCTTGCCGCGGTTCGTGTAACCAGCGCCTAGGAACGCACACAGGGCCAGGCCCGTGACGCCGGGATCGTAGAGGGCCTTGCCCAGCCCCTCGGGGCGGCGGGACGCGTCGGCGACGGGCTTGCCGTCACACCAGCGGTTGAAGCCCTCGGCCTCCCAGCCGCCGTCCGGGGACTGGTGCGCGGCGAGCCAGCGCAGCGCGTCCTCGATGGCGTCATCGCGCTTGCCTGTCGGCCCACCCGACGAGCTCGCGTCGCGTCCGCCGCCACGACCGGGGAAGGCCCCGCCAGCGCCGCCGCCGATGCCGACGGTTCCGTTCTTCGAGGGACCCTCGAACGGCGCATCCGAGTCCCCTTCGGACTGTCCGAAGGTCTCCTCGAAGGGCAGGTCGTTGTCTGTCACGGGCGTCTCCTCGACCACCTCGTCGGTGATGACCGGCTGCTCGGTCGGGATCTCCTGCTCGTGGATCTGTTCCTGGTCGTCGTCTTCGTCCTCGACCTTCTCCTCGATCTGCTCGGCATCCATGCTGGCGCGCATCGGGGGACGCTTCTGCGCTGCGGCCTCACTCGTATCAAAGAGCGTGAGCATGAAGAACACGAGCACATGGATCGCGAGCGACATCATCCACCAGGGACTCTGCCGAAGCGCCGAGTAGAGCTGTTCGTTGAAGTCCTGCGGCGTTGCGAAGACGTCGTCGTGTACGGTTCGTTGCGTACGTGCCATGGGGGTACTCCTCTCCGTGGATTCGTTGATTGCGCTACTTCGCCGAGGTGCCGAACACCTTCGGGTAGCGGTAGAAGACCTCGAGGCACATCGCCATCAGGGCTGTCGAGTAGACGCGGCCGCCATCCAGACCCCAGGGGCCGATCGGGTCCCAGGAGCCCTTGTAGAGGCACGCACTGGTGTCTTGGCGCTGGCTCTGCACGATGGCCTTGTCCATCGCGCCGCGCCACGCCGTCCAGGGCTTGCCGCCCACCTGGAACATCGCGAGCGTGCCGTAGTACCAGTAGTACATGTCGATGGAGCCGTCGGTCGGGTTCCAGGTCGGAGGGAGCTTCGAGCAAAGCGCCGCACCCTTCTTGATCAGCGGGCTCTTGCGCGGATCCTCGCCGATGAAGACGCGGGCGAGCACGCCGACAGCCGTCATCGACTCCGACTTCTCACCCGGGAAGCGATCGACCAGCTCCTGCGGACGCGCCGGGCCGGTGCCCCGCTGCGCGTAGCCGACCCGGCCGTAGTCGGGGTCGGTGACCTTGCCGAGCCAGGCCCGGACGCCGTCGAACGCCGACTCATCGATGGTCAGCGGCGCTTGCTTGCCGCGCCGCAACGAGGCGCTGTTGACGAGCTTGGCGCTCTTGAGTGCCATCATCATCCAGCCCGTGACGCTGCTGTCGTTGTCGCCCGGCTTGATGCCGTAGCGCCAGGCGAAGTAGGGGTTGCGGCTGAGGGCAATGAAGTCCAAGCCCCGCTGCGCGGAGCCCTTCCAGATCGGGCTGCCGGTCATGCCGTAGGCCTCGACCATGGCCAAGGCTGCGGTCGCGTGGTTGTAGATGTACTGCTGGGTATTGCGGGGACCGAAGCAGCCCTCGGGGTCCTGGATGTTCTTCAGGTAGCGGAGGCCCTTGGAGACCGTCTTGCAGAAGGGGTGCTTGCCGCGGTTCGTGTAGCCCGCGCCCAGGAATGCGCAGAGCGCCAAGCCGGTCACACCCGGGTCGTAGAGCGCCTTGCCGAGGCCGTCCGGCTGCTGGCTGGGATCACTGACGGGCTGACCGTCGCACCAGCGGTTGAAGCCTGCGGCCTCCCAGCCACCGTTCGGCGACTGGTGCGCGGCGAGCCAGCGCAGGGCCGCGTCGAGGGCGTCATCGAACTTCTTGCCGCCTCCGGGGGCCTGACCGCCAGGTCGGTTGGAGCCTCGACCGAAGGCGCCGGTGCTCGCCCCCCCACCGGGACCAATCGAGGTGTTCTTCTGAGGACCCTCGAAGTCGCCAAGGGTGTCGCCGTCGCTTTCCCCGAACGGTTCAGAGAAGTGCTCATCAACGTCGCTCTCCGGCGTGACGTCAGCGGGGTCCTCGACGTTGTTCGGGTTCTCGACGTCCTCAAACTCAACGGGCGTGGGATCGTCCGTGTCCGGCTTCTCCTCCAGTTCCGGATCAAGCGGCTCCGATTCGCTAGGGCTCATCTGCACGACCCGCTGCTCGCTCGCCGTGGACTCAGAGGTGTCGAGCAACGTCAGTGCGAAGAACACGAGGATGTGCAGTGTGAGCGAGATCATCCACCACGGGCTCTGCCGCAACGCGCCGTAGAGCTGCTCGTTGAAGTCGGCGTCTTGGGCGAATGCGCCCATCGGTTCGTAGCGTGCTTGGCGTGCCATGAGGCGTCTCCTGTCGCGGGTCGACGGAGAGAAGGAACGCCACGGGGTCGCCTCGGTTCGGCTGTGGATTCACGAATTCAAGCGAATTTCGAAAGAACACGCTTTTCACGGAATGGCCTGAACCGTACTTCGGCGAGCGCGTTCAACTTGACGATGGCGCTTCCGACGCGGCCCTCACATGAGGCAAGCAGCGCGCGAGGAGAGCACACGCTCAGCGTGCTTCGAACCCCACGATCGACCACTGACCACGGTCATGGCGATGGGTCACGCGCAACTCCATCTGCGCATTCTCGAACTCGACCGCGAAGCGCTGCGACACGTGGTGCGCCTTCTCCTTGTCGTCGGTTCCCGTCAGCGTGATCGACTTCACGGCGCCGGCCTCCGTGCGCAGCGCGAGCATCTGTTCTGCGAGCGCCTTGAGCGTCCACCCCATCTGCAGGTCCGGGTCGAGGGCGTCATAGAGCCCCACGAAGTCCGAAGCATCCACGAGGGCGATGGCCGCTCGCGCGGAGGGTTCGAGGCTGCTGCGGTCGGACTCGGCGACCTCGGTCGTCGGCTTGGGGGTGAGCCACACATGGACGAGCCGCGGCTGCTCGTCCACGCGCAGGAAGTAGAACCGCCCGAGGATGTGCCCCTTGTAGAAGCCGAGCTCGAGCGTGATGCTCCGGCTCCAGGTGTCCTCGTCGGTGCCGGCTCGCACGCTCAGTCGCTGGAGCACCTCGCCGAACACGCCGTGCTCGCTCTTCCAGAGGTCCCACAGGGCCTCGAGCTGCTCGACGCTCTGCCCCTCCCGGAGCTTGGGGTGTGCCGCCTCGTACGCCTTGGCGTACTCACCATCGCGGCACTGGATCAGGTAGGCCACCGCAGGCGCCTGGAGTTCTCGCCCGGTTCCAAACCACATCATCGCGAATCCCGCGATGCCGATGAGGACGATCCCGGTGAGGAAGAGAACGAGCTTGTTCATTGGCGGCATCCTACCCGCCCCGATCGGCACACCGGTGGGAAGGACTTCGTGATCGCCCGGGACCGGGGCGCTACCCTGTCGCATCGCATGAGCACCGAGAGTCCCCGCCCCCCGCCGTTCTACTGCCCGGCGTGCGGCCAGAAGCACCGTGCGGACCTGAGCGCCCTCAAGGCGCGGGCCAGCGCGGTCGCCAAGCTGGCGTGCTCGCGGTGCGAGGTCGTGATGG
Source organism: Planctomycetota bacterium (assembly GCA_029259795.1). Taxonomy (GTDB): domain Bacteria; phylum Planctomycetota; class PLA2; order PLA2; family JAEUHO01; genus JAHEIK01. Next base: position 3,286 of record JAJDEM010000292.1, on the reverse strand, counting down.
CGCTCCAACTCGGTGCCGACGGCCTGCCCAAGTGCGAAATGAACGAGCCCCGTGGAGTCCCCATGAGCCAACCCGACGTCAAGAAGCCCAGTTGGCTTGTCCCTCTCGCTGCCGCGGTCCTCGCGGCCGCCGTCGTGAGCTTCGCTGTGGTCAGCGCAACCACGAATGCCCCGGCAGCGGCTGCCAAGGAGGATCCGCGCATCGCGGTGCTCGAGCAGACCGTCAAGGACCTACGCGGCGAGATGGCGGCGCTGCAGGGCGCGCTGCGTCAGCAGACAGCGGCGCACGACGGGGCGGTCGATGCCGACACCGCCTGGCGGCGCGGCACCGACGAAACGGTAGCCGCCCTGGGCAAGACCATGGAGACGCTTGGCGCCCAGCAGGCCAAGCTCAGCACGACGTTCATCGCCCAGCAGGCAGAGTCCAAGAACCTCAACGGACGCATCGAGTCCAACTACACCTCCTTGCGCGGCCTTGCCAAGCGCCTCAAGGTCCTGGAAGGCAAGTAGCACGAGCCAGCGCTCTACAGCGCGAGCCGGTAGACGGCGCGACGGGCGTTTGCCTCGAACCCGAGCGAGGCATAGAGCGCCCGTGCGTTGGGGTTGTTCTCGTTGACCGAGAGCTTCACGGTGCCGACCTCCCCCTGCACGCGGCCGATCAAGTCCTCCAGCAGGGCACGCCCCAGGCCCTGCCGGCGAGCCATCGGACAGACGCCCATCTGCACGACCCAAGCCTCCTGCGCCAGTTCCGCCACGCCAGCAGTCTCGACGGCTGCGAGCAAGAACGCCCTTGGCTCGGCGTCCTGCACCACGACATGGGAGAGGTCTGGGCGAAACGTCTCGTAGTCCGTGGCCCAGTTGCGCCACTGCGCCTCGGGCCACTCAGGGAAGCCGGGACGATCCGCGAAGGCTCGCTCATAGGCCCGGAAGAAGAGGGAGGCGGTGCGAGCGCCAAAGCTGCGAGCGCCCCCAATGGGTAGCGCCGCACGGCGGGAGGCTGCCACGGACTTGGCCAAGTCGTGCTCTACGAGTTGGCACACAAAGCCTTCGGCCGCCAATGCCCCCTCGAGCGGTCCCGACTCTCGGAGTGTGACCCGCAGGACGGCCGCCGCGCCCTCCGCACGAGCCGCTTCCTGCCTGGCTTCGGCCACCACGCGCTCGAGCATCGCTGCCGCGAGGGCCGGCGCGACCTCATCCGTCGCGCAAGCCACGGTGGCCTCGATCCTTCGCTCCCCCGCCGCCTCCCGACTCTCGCTCCAATGGGCCGCCATGAGCAAAGCATCGGCCCGATTGGTGAGAGCCAACGTGCGCGGATACCCGGACACTGCCTGAGGTGCGTCGGAAGCGCGGCCGCTGCGTCCATCCGGCGCAGCTTGTGCAACCTCACCTTGGGTTTGCAAGAACCCTGCTAGATAGTGTGCGTCGGTCGTTGCTATCGAAGGGGCCCGCAAGGCATCAAGGTCCACGCGCATGAGCATGCGCCAATGTGCCCCAAGAGGGCCATCGTGGGCGGTTTCGTTGACGCTCTCCATCGAACGAAGCATGGCATGCGGGGGGCGCATTCGCCAGGAGCGGCGAGTCGTCGATCATCGTCTCGTGCGCGCTTGCAGAGGATTTGCCTAGAATTCCACAAACTTTCCGTCGTCCCGAGCGTCCAACCGTTTGTAGGTACGAGGTTGATTGTCCGGCTGTGGAGGCTCGTCGATGAAGACGTCCGTAGGACCGTTGCGCCGCTCGCTAGGTACACACGCACTGTTGGTCATTGCATCTCTTTGCGTGACTGCGTGGATAGGGAGTGCGCCCTCTGCGCATGCCGGAGACAACCCTGCGAAGGATGACAAAGAGGTTGTCTCCGAAGAGAAGACGCTTCAAGAACGTCATAGTGATCTCATCAGTGAGTGGAAAGCAATCAAGCGCAAGGGATCGACCGCAGAGCGGGCCGCCACGCTCAAGAAGGCCACGGCGCTCTACAAGGACGCCGCCGAGGACGACAAGCTCCGGCTGAAGATCCTCGCGTTCGTCGGCACGGCCGCCAAGGGAACCAAGGGCGACGAGACGCGGACGATGATGCTGCACACGATCGCCGACATCGGCGACCTGCGGGCTGCCAAGTACATCAAGCCCTACCTCAGGCAGGCGGACCCCAAGAAGGCACCGCCCCTCCTGGCCACGGCCGTCGCCACCGCGATGGAAGTGCCGGATCCCAGCCTTGTCGGCCCCCTCCTGAAGATCGTCACGACCTCCAAGCTCTCCGGCATCATCGAGGAGGCCGTTCAGGCCCTCGGCAAGTTCAAGGCCGCCACGAAGCAGCGCGCGCGCATTCTCAAGACGCTCGTCGCCGAGGCAAAGAAGGTCAAGCCCGGTGCACGCCCGCGCATGCGCGGTGGCCAAGAAGACATCCAGGGCGGATCCGCGGGCTCGACCCCGTTCGGGCGTGAGACGGGCGCCAGCGCCCGCTGGGCAGCTCTCTCGGCCTGTGTGCCGAGCGCGCTCAGCGAGCTGACCGGTCAGGACATCGGCGGCATGGAGGAGTGGATCCGCCTCGTCAAGCAAAGCAGCGGCAAGCTAGGGAGGCTCTTCGTCGCGAAGTAGCGCCTCGATCCGGGCGCCGCCCGGCTAGCAGCCCGTTGAAGAACTGCGTAGCGAGCGGGTGGAGACCGAAGGTCAGGGCAACGACGCGCGGAAAGCGCGGCTGAGGCGTGCTCCTGCACGTTGAAGTCGGCCTTCGAGCGGCGGCAGGCATGGCCGAGGGGATCACCCCGCGCAGTAGCTGGCTTTTCAACGGGCTGCTAGCCCGGCTCTCTGGAAACCTGCGTTTGAGCCCAGGCCAGGACCTCGACGAGCGACGGAAGGACATGCACCGGCGGATGCAGGCTCGCGTCAAGAGACGCGCCGTCTGTCACCCCTGTGAGGACCAGGCAACCTGTCAAGCCCGCCTGCTCGGCCATGAGCATGTCCGTGGCGATCCGGTCGCCCACCATGACGGCCTCATGCGCTTCGACGCCTACCCGCGCCAGGGCCCCGGCCACCATCGTTGCCTCGGGCTTGCCGATGACGCGCGGCACCCTGCCGCAGGCCGCCTCGAACATGGCGAGGAAGGATCCCACATCCGGAATGGGGCCTTCCGGGGTCGGGCAGGTCAGGTCGGGGTGCGTGGCATAGAACGCCGCCCCGGCCTGCAGCAAGAGCGCGGCATCTCGAATCTTGGCGTAGGTCAGCTCGGTGTCGTAGCCGAGCACGACGGTGTCCGCCTCACCGTCACTCACAGCGAGGCCCGCGCTCTCGAA
>JAJDEM010000291.1 GCA_029259795.1 Planctomycetota bacterium | reverse complement strand
GGATGTCTTCGTAGTCACCCGCGCTCACCCAGGGGAACGTCGGCAGGTCGGCCTCAGGGGCGGTCGAACCAGTCTCGGACGGCGTCGTGGAACTCATCGGGGCTCTCCAGGTGGGGCGCGTGTCCGGCATCCGGCACGCTCCGCGTCTCGAACGCGGCGTTCGCCTCGGCGAGCCCCTGGGCGATGCCCAAGAACTTCGCGTCGTGCGAGCCAGCCATGAGTAGAGCCGGGACCGGGCACGTGGCCAACCGCTGACGGAGAGGCGGCTGGCGCCCCGGGCTCCAGGCCTCCAGGGCCGAAGCCAGCGCCTTGGGATGGCCCCGAGAGCGCCTCGCGAGAAGCGCCGCGAACGCCGGACTCGCGCGGAGTCCGTCGAAGAGGGGGGCGGCATACCAGGTCTGCAGCCAGACCTCGAAGGGCAGTGTCTCCAGGGCCGCCGCGCGCACGGCGTCGAGCTCGCGGCGCGCCGCGCGCTCGCCCTCGGCCTCCAGTCCCGGGGACGCCCCGACGATGACGGCACGGCGGATCCGATCGGGGGCCGCGCACAGCATCCCGAGCGCAAGGCGCCCGCCGAGGGAGTAGCCCAACAGGTCGAACGGCTCCGCGGGGGCAGACGCCAGCAGCGCCGCCACCGTGACCTCGAACGAGTCCTCAGTTGCCGTGACCGGCGCGGGCTCCGGACCGTGCCCGGGCAGGTCGGGGGTGAGGACGGGCCGCTTGCCGCCCAACGCGGTGCGCAGCGCGTCCCAATCGGCGCCGCTCCCGAGGAAGCCATGCAGCAGCAGCAGCGGAGGCCTCTGCATTGCTAGAGAGCCTTCTGGATGGTTTCCGCGATGGCCTGGTCGATCGCCTGATCGATGCGCGCGTGGTGTGTGCGATTGCCCGCGAGGCTCGAGGCGACCTCGATCACCGAGGAGGCACCGGTCGCGATGGACTCGCGGTACGCCGCTTCGAAGCCTGCCCGTGAATCGACATGCGCGTACGGGATGCCAAAGGAGGCACACACGCCGTCAAAACTCACCCCGTGCGGCGTCTCGATGAACGGCGTGAGTACGTCCGGGTGCGCCGCGATCGGGAGGAACGAGAAGATGCTGCCGCCGCCGTTGTTGAGTACGACGATCGTGAGCGGCGTCTCGAGCTCGCGGAGATGCATCAGCGCGTTGAGGTCGTGCACGAACGCAAGGTCGCCCACGAGCAGCGTCGTCGGCTCTGCGTGGCCGCGCGCAAAGCCGGCGGCGGTCGAGAGGATGCCGTCGATGCCGCTCGCGCCGCGATTGGCGCCTAGAAAGAGCCCCGGGCCTTCGAGGGCTGCGTAGCCCTGCATGTCGCGGATCGGCATGCTGTTGGAGAGAAACAGCCCATGGCTCGCATGCATCTGCTTGCTGAGCCAGCGGGCCACCCAGGGCTCACTCAAGGCCTCGCCCTCGTCGACGGCATCGCCCAGGGCGCGCTCGATGGCATCGTCGGCCGCGCGCAGGGCCAGCGGCTCGTTCGCCGGCGGCTCGTCCTCCAGGTACACGAGAAGGTTGGCGCAGAAGAGGCTCACCGACGAGATCACGCGGTGGGTCACACAGTGCCCCGGGTCCAGGCGTGACGGCTCGGGATCCACGAGGATGTAGGTCGCGGCGTCGCCCCGATCGAGCGCCGCCTGCATGGGCTTTGACGTCAGGCGTCCGCCGAACTGCAGCACCAGATCCGGCTGCGGGACGCCGTCCCGGCCGAGCAGGCGATCGATGTGCGCGTGCCGCTCGGGAAGCTTGGTGCCCAAGCGCAGGTCGGAACGGATGTCCGTCCAGGCGGGCCACCCGAGTTGTGTCGCCAGCTCGCTGACCATGTCCGCGTCGGCGCGATTCAGCGTCCCGCACACGATGAGCCCGCGCTCCGCCGAGCGGATTCGCGTTGCGAGGTCTTCGGCATACAGGTCTTCGTAGAGGTCGCCCGTGGGGAACTCGACCAGTGCTTCGTCGTCGGCGAGCCAGCGGGCGAGCGGCTCCAGCCACGCGCGATCCCACGGTGCTTCGGTCGGCGCGAGCGGCTCCCGGAACGGGCAGTTGATCTGCACGGGCCCTTCCTGACCGTCAACGGCGCGATGGACCGCCTCATCGATCGTGCTCAGCAGCGCGCGGGCCGGCATGGCGGTGCTCGGCACCGGGAGGTCGAACGACCAGCGGGTGTGATCCGCGAAGATGCCCATCTGCTTGATGCTCTGGTTGGCGCCGACTTCGCGCAGCTCGGGCGGGCGGTCGGCCGTCAGGAGCAGCAGGGGCTGGCGATCCAGCGAGGCTTCGACGACCGCGGGCAGCAGGTTCGCGACGGCCGTTCCCGACGTCGTGACGACCGCCGTGGCCCAACCCTCGGCACGGGCGTGGCCGAGGGCGTGGAAGGCAGCGCCCCGCTCGTCGAGCCACACCGTTGCCTTCGCGCGTGGATTGCGCACGACGGCTTGGACAAGCGGCGTGGAGCGCGAGCCCGGGCAGACGACGAAGTGCTCGACGCCGTTGCGGACCAGCTCCTCGACGATGAGGTTGGCCCAGAGTGCCTGGATGTTGGGCGCGTCATTCACCATCGACGGAATCCAGCACCTGGTTCACCACCCGCATCTTGTCGCTCGTCTCCTGCCACTCGGCGGCGGCTTCGCTGCCGTCGACAATGCCGGCACCTGCGAAGAGTTGTACCCAATGTCCGCGCAGGGTGGCGCAGCGAAGCGCTACGGCGACCTCGGATTCATCGCGCCCGAAGCAGCCGAAGGGGCCGGCGTAGAGGCCCCGGTCAAACGGCTCCATTTCCCGGAGGAAGGCTCGCGAGCGCTCGGTCGGCACGCCGCAGACGGCGGGCGTGGGGTGTAAGGCGCGCAGCAGCGGGGCATCCCCAATGCCCGCACGCAGGCTGGCCAGCACTGGCGTATGCAGGTGGAGCAGGCTGGCCAGGGTTCGTACCGCCGGTGTCTCGGCGGCGTCGACCTCCTCGCAGAGGGGGGCGAGCGCCGCGAGGACGTGCCGACGGACCAGCGCGTGCTCGGCGCCGTCCTTTGCGCTGGCGGCCAGGTCCTTTGCCAGGGCTTCGTCTGCGGCGGGGTCGTGCGTTCGCGCGCGAGTGCCCGCCAAGGCCTCGGTCTCGAGCGCCGAGCCGCGGCGACGGTAGAGGCGCTCGGGGGAGGCCGCCACGAAGGCCTCACCGACCGCGGGCTGGACCAGGAGGTGGTAGGCGCGCGGCTGCGCGAGCCGCAAGGCCTCCAGCACGTCGATGGCATCGAGTTCCATCACGCGTGACATGCGGCGCGCAAGCACGGCCTTCTCGAGGCTGCCATCCTGGATGCGGTCGAGCAGCGCGCCGACGCGCGTGCCCCAGCTCGCGGGATCATCGTCCTCGCCGCGGGGCGTGACGGTATCGGGGATCGTGATCGGCGCGGCGCCTTCGAGCAGCGCCTTGCGTGCCGTCCGGCGCTGCACGTCGAACCAGCCGCTCTCTTTCCCGCCTTCGACCTTCAGGTTCACGGCGAGGGTGCGGTGCTCGCCTTCGCGTCGGAGTTCGAGCAACGGGAGGACGAAGCGCGCGCGACGAAACGACGCCCACTCGGGCGCCGGCTCCTGGTCGAGGTCGAAGCGCGCGGTGCCGATCAGTCGCATCCGCCCGGCGGCCTCTCCGGCGAAGACCCGCGCCTGCAGGTCCTCGAGCACGGCGAAGCTCTTGTCCTCGGCCGCAGCGCACGTCCCGATGCCCGCGAGCTCGAACTGGCCTTCCCGCTCGGACCAGTAGGCGCGCGGGAGTCCCGCAAAACCGCGCAGCCAGGCGAGGGGCTCGCCGCCGCCTACGGGTTGCTCGATCCGCAGGAAGCTCGCCTCGGCCAGCAGCGGGCCGCGACGCGCGTGGGGTTCGGCCAGGGCCTCGGCGAGCGCGGCGGCGCCCGTGGCGAGGTCTGGGCGAGGGTCCAGTGAGAGCAGCCGGGTCTCGCCTTCAGCCATGCGCAGACCCTACGCGAGCGACCCGCGCTGGCGAGTCTCGATCCCATCGGGGCTGCTGATCTACTTGGAGGTGAAAGCGACCTTCGCGTGGACTTCACCGCCGGAGTGGCTCACGACCTCCACCTCCCCGCCTCGGAGGCCCGGGGCGCTGGCTTGGAGGTCGGTGGCCGGTCCCGCGGGGTCGTCGGGATGCGGCCGCGGGGGGGTCGTCAGCTCCCCGAGGCCCCGCTCGCTG
>JAJDEM010000030.1 GCA_029259795.1 Planctomycetota bacterium | reverse complement strand
GTTCTGGGCCTGATAGAGCAGGCGAAGCCTGAGCCGCTCGCCTCCCGCGGCGTCTGCTGGTTTGGCGGCGGCGCCGACGTCCACCTGGGTGTCGAGGCAGACTTCCGCCCCGCCCGCAAGGCCCACCCGGCGCTGCAGGTGGCGGACCTCGCGGCAGCCGCGGCGACCCTGGCCGCCGCAGGGGTCACCTTCCAGGAGGACACGACCGTGCCCCACCTGCAACGTGGGTACTGCGAGGATCCCTTCGGGAATCGGATCGAGTTGATCGAAGCGAACACCCAGAACCTCGGGGAAGGCAGCAGCGCGTGATCTTCGGATGGCTGAAGCGCAGGCGTCGCAAGAAGCTGCTCGCAACGCCCACGCCCGAGGGCTGGGCTGCGTGTCTTGCTCCGTTCCCCTTCCATGGTCGCTTGAGCGACGAGGAGCAGGAGCGGCTGCACCGCATCGCCCGCGTCCTGATCCACGAGAAGAAGTGGGAAGGCTGCGGGGGACTCGAGCTGACCGAGGCCATGCAGATCATCATCGCCACACAAGCCGCCCTGCTTGTGTTGGCCATCGAGCATGACTACTACGACGACGTCACCTCCATCCTCGTGTTCCCGGAGAGCTACAGCACGCCCTTCCCCCGCCACGGCCCGGGCGGCGTCGTCACCCAAGGCGCGCAGCACGCGGGGGAGGCCTGGTACCGCGGCCCGGTGATTCTCGCGTGGGATTGGGTTCAGCACGGCCCGACCGATCCCAAGGACGGCACGAACCTCGTCTTTCACGAGTTCGCCCATCGCCTGGACTTCGCGGACGGCTGGATCAACGGCACGCCGCCTCTGCATGCGAAGGGCGACTACAAGGCCTGGGGTCGCATCATGACGACCGAGTATGAGGCCCTCAAGGACGCCGCGCACCGCGGCCGCCGGCACGTGCTGGATCGCTACGGGGCGACCGACGAAGCGGAGTTCTTTGCCGTGGCGACCGAGACGTTCTTCGAGAAGCCGGGCCCGCTCCAGCGCAAGCACCCCGAGCTCTACGACGTGCTCAAGAACTACTTTCGCCAGGACCCGCTGGCACGCCTCCGCGCAGCCGACGACGAGTAGCCGACGGCCGCTAGTCGGCGACGCGCAGGGCGTGCACGTTGACGCGCTCGGAGCGCTTGTTGAGCGTCACCGTCCGCCGCTCCACGCTCACGTTGGGCCGTCCCCAGTTGCGGTACATGACCAAGTTGACGGCGACCCCCTCGCGGTAGCGGCGCTGGTCTCCGGAGTAGTACTTCACGCCAATCCGGTAGAGGCCGGCGTCGGCCTTGGGCAGCACGAAGATCTCGGGGCCGTAGCCGTCCGTCACATCCGTGCTCAAGCGTCCGCCCATCGCAGTCTTCGGCGCGCTGTAGTAGCAGTGCTCGCCACGGGGATCGTCGATGTGCAAGTCCACGTCTGTGCGGTCGGTGTTCCAGCCGAGGACGACGACCACGTCGGCCTCGTGCATGCCCATCTCGAACGAGAGCGCGCCTAGGCGCTCCCGCGCGTAGTCGCCAAGCTGGCAGGGCACGCTGCCCTGCTCGATGCGGCTCAGCAAGTGGACGTACTCGAACTGCGTGGCGCGTCGGAAGGACCCGCGACGGCTGGGCGCGGTCTGGCCCAGGGCGGTCTCGTAGCAGAGGATCGCGGCCTCGGGCTTCCCCGCGACCGTGAAGGCTCGCCCCATCCGCGCGAAGCCGTGGGCCTCGAGAGGCCGGCGGTCGACCACGCGCTGCCAGAGATGGAGCGCATGACTGCCATAGCCGAGCGCCGCGACTTCCTCGGCGACCTCGCGTACGACGTTCAGATCCCCGCCCGCCTGCTCGACGAGGGTGCTCAGGAGCCGCAGCGTGTCGTCGCCAGAGCCGCCGCGGCGCTTGGCCTCGACGCGAACGGTCTCGGCGGTCAGGGCACCGGTTGCCAGCCGGCGCTGCCAGTCCTCGCTCGTCCCGTCCAGGGTCAGGACCCTGCAGCGCAGCGTCTTCAGGCGCATGCGGAACACCTCCGGCGGCAACGCCGCAGCCGCCTCGCGCAGCCCTTTGGGCAGTCGTACGACAGCGTGGCTCTTCGCGTTCAGCCCGTCGAGCCAGCGCAGGAAGGACGGGTCTTTCGCAGACGCCATGGCCGCGTCGGCCGCCGCCAGCACGAGCGGCTCCGTCGGCGTCGAGCGCACACGCTCGGCGTGCCCGCCGGCCTTGAACCCAAAGCGTTCGTACTCGGCCTCGTTCTCGAGCATCAGGAGCGAGCACGACGTGCCGACCACGCGGAAGTGCGAGGCGTAGGCCATGCGGGCCTCCTCGGCAACGCCGAGCGTTTGCTCGAGGCTGCCGAGCGCCACCTCGCCGTACGCGCGCGGGGTGAGGTCGGAGTCGATGAGGCCAGCCACGGTGAAGCGCAACAGACGCTGCTTGTCGCCCCGGCGTAGCGAGATGCGGAAGTGATCTTCCACGGTCGGACGCCCCCTGCCCACGACGCGCAAGACCTGCCCCGGGTACACCCACGTGGGATCCCCCTTGACCAGGAGATCGCTGCCGCCGGCCAGATCAGTGGTCTCCAAGCGCCACGGCCGACGCGTGTGCGCACGCGCCGCCGCGGGCACATCGTCGGGGCCCGTGACCGCGAACACGCCGCCACGCGTGGCCACAGCCAGGCGGCTCAGCAGGGACTGGTTCGAGCTACCCACCCCCGTCCGGTAGGCAAACAGGGTGTGCTTGGCTCCTAGGGCCTCGGTGAGCTCGCGCTCGTCGCTGGGGCCCCAGGTCGCGTTGCCATCGCTGAGCAGGAACACGTCGTAGGCGCCGTCGAGGCGCGTGGCCTCGGTGAGGGCCTGGCCTAGGTTGGTGGCACCCTCCAGCGTGCGGCCTCGCGCCCACGTGAGGGCAGCGCGGACATTCTCCGGCGTGTTCGCCACAAACGTCGGCTTCTGCCAGGTGGTCTGCACGTCGAACGCCATGAGGGCGAACGACTTGAGGCTGCCACGCCCCTCGGCCAAGATGCGCTCGAGCATCGCCAACCAGATCGGGTAGGCGTCCGGCCCGCTGCTCAGCGACGTGTCCAAGAGGAACACCGCACGCTCCGCACCCGGAGTCGCCTCGTTCGGGACGTCGGGCTCGACGCGCAGGGCGAAGTAATCACCCGACGCATCCGAGCCCCGGAGCAGCTGGGTCGCGGTGCGGGGCACGCGCACTTCGAAGTGCCGCTCGGCGGGGTTCCACCACCGGTAGCGGCCCTTGTGCCCACGGGCAGCGGGCGTCACCTGCGCCTTGGGGTCGCGGACCTCGAGGTCCACGAGCAACTCGGGGACTTCGTCCGGCAAGTCCAGGTGATAGGCGAGGGCGTCGCCCTGCTCGATGAGGTCGACATCGTAGCCGAGCACGATGCGATGCAGCCGGTGAGCCTCGAGGGGGAACACGCGGGTGTGGAACACCCCGGTGCCGGTCCACTCAAGCAATGCCGGGTCCGGATTGCCGGTGCGACGAACGACTTCCTTGTAGGCGTGCGCCGCCCGCTGGCGCGGCACCATGCGCGCCTCGCGCGGTTGGTTCCAGGTCTCGGCTCGATCCCGCATCAACGCGTCGATGTCTACCGACATGGCCGGCTTGCCGTTGGCTGCGCGCAGGGGGGTCGAGAGCCGCATGCCACCGAACGCGAGGAAGTGAGGCGACGCACCCTCCGGCAGGCGGACCTGGAAGGTACCGTCCAGGGTCTGCGCGGTGTCGTTCTGGAAGTAGCAGTCGAGCACGACGCGCGCACGGAAGCCGTCGACGCGCACCGAGGCGTGCACCCCCTTGATCGGCAGCGTCTTGTCCTTGCCGACCTTCAGGCGCAGGCGGTGATTGGCGAGCGGGGAACGCTGCCAGCTGCGGCGTGCCCGTCCCCCGCTGCCGACGCCACCGTTGCGACCTCCGCCGCGGCCCGCGAACGAACCGCCGGCGCCCCCGCCAACCCCCACCGTCCCGCTCATGGCCGGGCCCTCGAAGGGGGCGTCACTCAGGCCTTCGGACTCGCCGAACGACTCCTCGAACGGGAGATCGTTGTCGGTCGCTACCTCGTCACGGATGACGGGGCTTTCCGCGACGATCTCCTGCTCGCTCAGCTCGTACTCGATCGTCTCCTCGAGCTCCTCCATGAGCTCGTCATCGAGGGTGACATCCTCCGAGTCCATGGCCGCTCGCATGGGTTGGCTGGCGTGCATGCGGAGTGTGCGCAAGACCGCCTCGCCGGCCGGCAGCATGCCGCCGTGGTAGAGGATGAGACCGCAGACCGCGATGACGTGGCAGCACGCGGAGATGATCAGCACCATTCCCCAGTCGATGCCCCAGGCCCGGAGCGAGCTCGTGGTCGGCGCGGCAGGCACTGCCGGGGGCGCTTCTGCCTGGGGCGCTTCTGTCTCAGGAGCGGCTGTCGGTGAAGACGCAGCGGTGGAGTCGTGGTTCATGAGATTTTCTCCTCGGCATGCGCGACAAGCCATCGGTCCGGGTCTGACGCGGGCCTGTCGGCGGTAGGCTGAAGGGATCAACGGGCCTGCGCGAATCGGGTTCGCCGCGGCGACTCCCTTCCCAGGACGTTTCCAGTCATGGAGCCTCCGGGCCACTTGCTCGTGGTGCTGGACGGCCGCCGAAGCAAAGAATTCCCGTTGGAATGAAACAAGCCGACGCCGAGATGCACTACAGGGGTGTGAGCACCATCGAGACACAGAAGGCCGACCCGCTGGGACCGCTCGTCGAGCGCTACCTCCTCCGCGGGGATGAAGAGGCCATGGATCGCCTGGTCGAGCGCACGCGACCCAAGCTCATGGGCGTGGCTCGGCGCATCGGCGCTCCGCAAGACGCCGAAGATGCCGTTCAGGGTGCGTACGTTGCGTTGGTCCGCAAGCGCGGCCAGTCCCTGGGTGCCCCGGTCATGCCGTGGCTGCTGACCACCGTGGTTCGCCTCGCCTACCGCCGCAAGGCCAAGCAGCGTCGCCAGCGGGATCTCGCGGCGCGGCTCGCCGAGCCGCGCGAAGGCGAGCGCCCCGCAGCGGTTGATCCGCAGGACGCACTCCTCGGCGCCGAGCGCGAGTTGATCGTGCGGGCCGCGGTCGCCGCCCTCCCGAGTCGCTACCGGGATCCGGTGGTGTTGCGCCATCTCGAGGGCCTGACCAACCAGGAGACAGCCGCGCTACTCGACCTGCCCGAGGCGACGCTGCGCACGCGGCTGCATCGCGCGGCCAAGCTGCTCCGTTCGCGGGTCGCCCCAGTGCTCCTCGCCTCCCTGATGTTCTTTCCGTGGTGCGTCGCGGACGCCCTTCGGCGCGTCGTCCCCTTGACCCAGCCCATGCTCGGGAAGCCGCTCGCTGCGTTGGTGGTGATCGCGATCGCCACCGTGGGCTCGCTGGCGGTACTGACGTCGACGCCGAACGCCTCCCGCGGCTCCGCGACGCACCCCCCTGCCCGTACGACCGAGTCCGGAGTCGATCGCGTCGGCCCGGTCGCGCCCGGCGGCGGCCCCGAGGAAGGCGCGCCCAAGGACGACCCGCGCCCCGAGACCCCGGACGACGATGCCAAGCCGACCAAGACCCCGCGTCGCGTCGAGCGTCCCTTGGCGCCGCCGCCCGTGATTCCGTCGGGCATCCCGCCGAGCCCCTCCGCTCCGGGTCGCACCCCGCTCGAGCCCGACCCGTTCCCCGAGACGCCCGGGTTCAGTGAGATTGGTGACGGCCAGGTCACGTTGCCGCGCCCTGCCGGGATGGTGCTGATGGAGGGCGGCCACGTGCTCGTCGGCACCAAGCCGGCCGACCTCGCGGCGACCTTGGCGGGTCGTCCGCCGGAGATCCGCGCACTCTTTGCCTACGAGGTGCCCCGGCATCGCGTCGCGCTGCCTTCCTACTGGATCGCCAAGCACGAGGTGACGAACGCGCAATACCTGGCGTTTCTCCAAGACCACGCGATCACCCACACGACGCAGCCAAATGGCCTCGACAACCTCGAGGACCTCGCCGCGCGTCTGGTGGGTCAGACGCCCACCGAACAACGCTCCGAGCGCCAGCGCGTGTGGCGTCAGCTCTACGAAGCCAATCGCGGCGCCATCTGGAAGGCGTTCTCAAAGGCAGATCGCGACGTCCTCGTGTTCCGCAAGGATCTGGAGGTCGACCTCGAGGCCACCGCGCAGCGCTGCCGACGCGAGCGACTGCCGGGCGGCATCACCCTCACCTTCTACCGCTGGCGTCCGCCGGCGAACTGGCCGGGCCTGCTCCCGCCCGCGGGCCAGCTGGACCACCCGGTCTGCACCATCTCCTACAACGATGCCGAGCGACTCGCAGAATGGGCCGGCCTGCACATCCCCACCGAAGCCGAGTGGGAGTGGGCGGCGCGGGGTCCCGATGGGCACGTGTTCCCCTGGGGGTCGACCTGGTTCGAAGACGCGAGCCACGCGAACTGGGGCGGGCAGATCACGGACGCCAGGCACGCCACGGCCACGCTGCCGGTGGCGAGCCTCGAGGCGGGACGCTCCTGGTGCGGCCTCTACCACATGTGCGGCAACGCCGCGGAGTGGACGTCCTCCTGGTTCGGCACCTACCCGGGCTCGAAGGCTCCGCGGCATCGCTACATGGGTCGCTGGGTGAAGGTCATTCGCGGCGGCAGCGCCGCGGACGGCGACAAGCTCGCACTCCGCTCGGCGGTGCGCAACTTCATCGGTGGCGGCGCCAAGGCGCCCCCCTTCCCCGACAACGGCTTCCGCTTCGTCGGCGTGCGCTTGGCGGCCTACCGCCAGCCGGGCCTGGATCAGGTCGGTCCGGTGGTCCGTCGCGCGTGCGGCGGCCGGCGCCTGAAGGCGGAGGCTCTCGCCACGGAGCGCTTCGCGGCCTTCGTGAGCAACGACTGGGTCAAGCCCGAGGCCGTCGCTGCAAATCATGTAACCATTCGGGGGCGTTCTACCGCGGTGGTGTTCGTCCCCGTCACTCATCTGCTGCGCAACCAACCCAGCCCGATCATGCAGGCCGCTTGGAAGGATCCGCAAGCGCTTCGAAAGCTGCCGGGACTGCTGCGGGCCGCCCGAACGAAGCATCCGTACTTCGTTGCAGGAGTCCTCCACAGCGACCTGCCGCTGGAAGGCCTCGAGGTGCCCGACCACGCGGCCAACTCCGCCAAGAAGAAGCGCAAGCGTCGTGGGCGGAGCAAGCCGCCCATCACGAAGCCTGGCGGCTGCGCTGCCGGAACCTACCTGGTCACGCTCTGGTTCGGCCGGCTCGCCCTGACCACACCCGATCTCGAGTTCGTGGGCTTCCTGCCTGGGCTCGGGAAGAAGATTCCGTCCGTCGAGGTCCGCCCTCGTCCGTCCAAGGAGCTTGGTTCTCCCACCCTCAGACCAAGCCTCGAAGCGGATGAGGGCGCCCTCGATCTTACGGTGCCCCTCGGTGGCAGTCGCTCGCCGGAGAAGACGGTCGTCCGTCTTCGCGCGCGCCTCCCCTACGCCAAGGACGCGTTCCATGGTGCCCATGCACGCGCCCCCTGGTTGCGCAGCACGGATGGACGCTGACAGTCACGCGATCTCGCTGACAGTCACGCGATCTCGCTGACAGTCAC
>JAJDEM010000290.1 GCA_029259795.1 Planctomycetota bacterium | reverse complement strand
AGCCGAAGGACGATGAGCCGAAGGACGACGAGGCGAAGGACGACGACGTCGACCCCGACGCTGCCGACCGGGCGCTCTTCGTCGACAAGGGCTGGCGCGAGATCCTCATCCGGCAGCGCTTCATCGAGAACCTGCTGGACGACATCCTCAAGCGCTGCCGGAAGAGCGCGCAAGACGCCTCCATGGCCAAGATCGCACTCGAGGCCTGGGAGAAGACCAAGGCAGCGAACGACCTTGCGCTCAAGACCTGGGACGAGAAATACAAAGGCAAGGAGGCCCCCGACGCAGAGCCGCGTCCGGAGGTCTTCGCCGACGAGAAGCCGGTCGTATCCGCCGAGATCACGTTCGAGAGCGTCCTTGCGGGTGAGCTCGCCGACTTGGTCGCCTCCGGCGACGAGAAGACGCCGCCTGCGATCCAGTACTGGAAGACGCCCAAGCCGATGACGCGCTTGGAGTACGAAGCCAACAAGAACTTCGGCAAGGGTCTGCAGTTCGAGCTGAACCGCCTCAAGGTCGACGGTGCCTACAACAACGTGCCCGCGCAGCTGCGCACACGCCTGACGAAGGTGCTCGTTCGCCGGATCAGCCACACGCCGCAGCGTGTGCTCGAGTACGACGAGGTTGCCGACCAGGTCTTCGATCGCTTCGTGAAGAAGCGCCAGATGGACCGCGCAAGCAAGCAGCTCAAGGCGCTCCAGGAGGAGATCACCAAGGCCGAGGCCGCCGTGGGCGACGACGCCACCGACGAGGCCAAGGCAGCCGCCGCTGCCGGCGCCATCGCCGCCGTGGCGAAGAGGCTGGGGGCGGAGCCGCTCGTCGAGACCTCCGGCCTGTTCATTGGCAACGCCCCGCCGCCGGCACTCGCCATCGAGGACGGCATGAGCGAGGACGAGAAGGCACGTGCCGCACGCCGCAACCTCGTCTGGCTCCAGGGCTACGAGACCGTTCGTCCCACGACCTCGCTGCAGGACACGGTGTCCGCGGAGGTCGGAACCTTTGGCCGCACCGTACTGACCGACGCGCGAGTGGAGGCGAAGACGGCACCGGACGGCACGGTGACGGAAGGGCGGGGGACGGGCTACGCCTACCTCGTTCGCGTTGCAGGCCGGGTCTACCCGTCGAAGCACGAGTTCTCGCCGCGTCGCTACACGCAGCACCTGAGCTCGGCAGTCTTCGGAAGCAAGACGCGTCAGCACAAGTACCTGCGCGACTACGAGGGGCGCTTCTTCCAAGCCCTCGCGCACTGGTTCGACGACATGGAATGGATGCAGACCAAGTTCGATCTGCAGACGAACTCCGAGATGGACGTGCTCGAGCGCCGCGAACGCCGCTAAATCAAGTAGGGGTCGGTCCTAGTGCAGGAGCTTGGACTGCGCTCCGGGCTGGGGGCGATCAAGCCGCTTCATCGGCCTCGCGTGGGGGACCCGTCGTCGCCTCGTAGCGGCTGCGCTGGCTCGCCACTCCGGCCCCTTGCTAGGGCAGGAGGTACGGCGACGACCTGCCTCCTCATCGGCTCTCCGCTCCCCATCCGGAGCGCCGATGGCGTTCGGCCGGTTCTTGTCCGGCGTGGCGCTGGTCGCGTCGTGGATTGGAAGCAGGGGCCGCGCCGAGGCTCGCCCTCACTCGGGGACGGGATCGTGGCCGCCTACGCAGCCGGGGCGGCAGCGCAGCAGGCGCTTCAGTGTGAGCCACAAGCCACGCAGCGGACCGTGGCGCGTGATGGCTGCCACCGCGTAGGCCGAGCAGGTGGGTTCGAAGCGACACGCCGCGGGGAGCAGGGGCGAGAGGACGGCCTGGTAGATCCGCAGCAGCAGGATCAACGCGCGGCGGATCATCGCCGCGGCCTGCGCGATGGTGCGTGGGCCCGCTCGGGGGCCGCACGCAGATCCTGACGGAGCAGGTCGAGGTCGGGCTCCACGAGGCCCCGGCGCGGCGACACGAATACATCCACGGCACCGAGGTCCTTCTGGATGGCGCGGAAGGCCTCCCGGACCAGTCGCTTGAAGCGGTTGCGCCGGATGGCGTTGCCGTACTTGCGCGGCGCGGCGATCCCCAGGCGTGCGCAGCCGTCCTCATTTGGCCGAATCCGTACGACACACTGGGCCCCTGGGTAGACCCGTCCCTCGCGCATCACGCGACCAAACTCGGCGCGGAGGCGGAGTCGGGCGGATCGGGGGTAGTCGGCACGGGTCATGCAGGGATGGTACGCCTCAGGAGGTCTTCATCCTTGGCCCTCCAGGGGCGGCAATTGTGTGCCGCGCCTGTAGGATGCCGCCCCGCTGAATCCGACGCGCATGAACCGAACGAAACCCATACAAGCCGATTGCCCCCGAGGGTCCGCTCTGGCGGGACTGTCGCTCGCGGTTTGCCTCCTCGCCGCCACGGCGTTCGGGGCCTGCTCCAGCGCGCCGGTGCCCGTCCCAGACATCACGGCCCGGCCCTCCATGGCGTCGGTCGCATTGCCGCCTGCGGGTACGGATCCGCATATGCAGCATGTCCGCAGGCTGGCAAGCGGCGACTTCGAGGTGCGCACCCGATCGGCCCGCGCCCTCGTCGCGGCGGGCAGCGAGGCCTTGCCCTCCCTGGGCCGCGCGGGTGACCTGTGGGTGCCCGTGGCCGGGGGACAGCGGGTCAGCGCGACGCAGAGCGTCGTGCGTGCCATCTTGGCGGAGGCCCCGCCTGCGGCGGTCGAGCAGAAGCTCGGCAGTCCCTGGACCAACGTGCGGCGGGCCGCGGCCGAGGAGGTGGGCGTCCGCGACCAGTGGTCGGCGATTCCCCAGCTCATCGCGCACCTCGATGATGAGGCTCCCGATGTGCGGGCGGCTTCCGCGGCCTCCCTGCGGCGCCTGACCAATCAGTGGTTCGGCTACCGCTCGACCGCCTCGATCGGCCAGCGTCGGTCGGCTGCGAACCGCTGGCGGCAGTGGTGGAGCCTGAAGGGCAGCGCGGTGCGTCGCGAAGCCGGCCCCCACGCCGCGCTCGCCGCCGGTCGGTAGCAGGGCCAGCCGCGCGAGAGCCGCACGATCCAACCCGTGTTCACGCAACACCCGGGCTAGGGTACTTCCGCGGGGCGCTTGCAGGCCCGTCGCGTACCATCGCGTCGTGCCCGGTCGCTTCCTCTACTACACGCAGGTCCTCGTCCGCTTGCTGCCGGAGGAGGAGTACGCCCTCTACCTCGAGGCACTGGCCGAGGCCCTCCCGCTGGAGGTTGCGGCGACAGACGTGACCGGTCGGGTCATCGTCTGGAACCGGGCGCTTGCCGAGGGCTGTGGACCTCGGGAGCAAGCGGTGGGCCGGCCCCTCCTCGAGGCGCTGCCGTGGCTGGCCGAGGACCGCAACCTGGACTGGAGTGAGTTGCTGGCCGACGTACTGGCGGGTGGCGAGGCGCGGACCTTTCCCCGTCATCCGCTCGGGCCGCGTGTGGTGCGTGCCACGATCGGACCGATGCGGGGGCGCGGCACCCAGGTTCTGGGCTCGGTCCTCTCTTTCGAGGACATCACCTCCGGCGCGCGCGCGGCCGACGAGCGCCGCATGCGCGAGCGCACGGAGGCGGTCCATGACCTCGGTGAGAGTCTCGCGCATGAGATTCGCAATCCACTCAACGCGCTGACGCTCAACCTCCAGCTCTTGCGCGAGATTCTCGAGGACGGCGAGGTTTCACGCGAGGACCTGCACCGCCGCGCCGAGAAGATGCTCGCGGAGTCGCGGCGACTCGAGCAGCTCGTGACGCATCTCCTCGAGGTCAGCCGTGGCGGCACGCTCCAGCTCGGCCCCGCACGCATCGACCCGGTCGTCTTGGGGGTCGTGGATCGCCTCGAGGGCCTGGCGCAGTCCCACGGCTGTCGGGTCGTCGTGCGCGGGGGGTCGGGGCGGACGCTCTCGCTCGACCGCGTGCGGATCGACCGTGCCCTGGAGAACGTCGTCCGCAATGCGATTGAAGCCGCGGCCGAGGGCGGCCACACGGTCTGGATCAGCACGCGCGATGATCCGCACAGCACGGTGGTGACCGTCGAGGACGACGGCCCCGGCATCAAGCCGCAGGACCTCTCGCAGGTCTTCGTGCTCTACTCGACCGGCAAACGCGGCGGTACCGGGCTCGGGCTGCCGCTGGCGCGCGAAGACGTCCGTCGCCACGGCGGAGAGATCGAAGCCAAGTCGCGCCACGGCGGCGGGGCGCAGTTCCTCGTCTACCTGCCGGATGTCGTGGCCGAGACCGATCCGCTGGACGGTCCTCGGTTCGTGGAGGCCTGATTCGTGGCGCGCATCCTGATCGTAGAAGACGAGACCAATGCGCGTGAGGCGCTTGGTGAGGTGTTTGAGGGGCGCTACGACGTCGATCTCGCCGCGGATGTGGATGAGGCGCTGGCGCTCTTCGACGCAGCGCCGCCCGATCTGGTCCTGACGGATGTCGTCCTTCCTGGCGATCGCGACGGCCTCGCCCTCCTACGCCACGTGAAGCACATCAGCCCGGATACCCCCGTCATCATCATGACGGCCTACGGGAGCATCCAGAAGGCCGTGCGCGCGATGACGGACGGCGCCCACGACTTCCTCGAGAAGCCCCTCGACCTGCGCAGTCTGCGGAGTCTTGTTGCATCGACCGTGGAAGCCCGTAGCCAGGCTCCGGCCTCCGCCGGCATGCGCGCGGAGTTCTCTCGCGGCGAGATTCCCGATGGCTTCATCGGGCAGTCCGCCTCCGTACTCGAGATCTTCCGCACCGTGTCCAAGGTCGCTCCAACCAACGCCACGGTGTTGATCCTCGGCGAGTCAGGCACGGGCAAGGAACTCGTCGCGGAGGCGCTGCATCAGGCGAGTCGGCGTGCCAACGGCCCCTTCGTGAAGGTCAACTGCGCAGCGCTGTCGGAGAGCCTGCTCGAGAGCGAGCTCTTCGGCCACGCGAAGGGCGCGTTTACCGGGGCCATGAAGGAGCGTGCCGGACGCTTCGAAGCGGCGCACGGCGGTACGCTCTTCCTTGACGAGGTGGGCGAGGTGCCTCCGCACACCCAAGTGAAGCTGCTGCGCGTGCTGCAGAGTCGAGAGATCGAGCGGGTGGGGGAGAGTGCCCCACGCGCGGTCGACGTGCGTCTCATCACGGCGACGAACGTCGACTTGGAAGACGCCGTCCGGCAGGGCAGCTTCCGCGACGACTTCTACTTCCGCCTGAAGGTCATCACGTTGCGGATGCCGGCTCTGCGGGAGCGACGGGGTGACATCCCGCTGCTCGCCGAGCACTTCCGGGCGATGTACGCAAGCCGCCACGAGCAAGACGTCACGGCGTTTGCGCCCGAGGCGATCGCACTGCTGCGCGGCTACGACTGGCCCGGAAACGTCCGGGAGCTCGAGAACACGGTCGAGGCCGCGGTGGTGCTCGCGGACGGGACGACCATCACGCCCGACGTGCTGCCCGAGGAGTTGGGCGGCGGCCAGCGGGTCGAAGACCTGCCTGAAGGGGATGTCATTGCCATCCAGGCCGGCACCTCCCTTCCCGACGCCGAGCGCGCGATCATCCTCGATACGCTGAAGCGCTGCGGGGGGAACAAGACCGCCGCCGCACGCATCCTCGGGATCGGCCTGCGGACCCTCTATCGCAAGCTCGAGCAGTACGAGGCCGATGCGGGCGCGCCCCCGAGCGACGCCGCCGCGCCGTAGCGGCGGCCCGCGCCACCCCCCCCCCCTCCGTGCGGCCGGGGGACGTTCGCGCGGCCCTCCGGAGTACCCTGACCCCGCGTTCCCTCGGGACCGGCTTCTCGCCAGCCACCTGGCGAGCACCGCGGGGCGCGCTCGTCCCGCCGTCCCTAGGAGGTGACCATGCGTCACACGCTCTTGGTCCTCGCGGTCTTTCTCGCCGGCTGGTTTGCCGGGGAGCGCCAGCCGCCGTCGGTCTCGGCGGCCGGAGGGCCGCCCGATTTCGTCAGCGTCGTCCAGCGCGTCGATCCCAGCGTCGTCCACATCACGGTCCGGAGTTCGACCGCCTCGCGGGATCGCTCCCGCGACGACGGTGTGGGCGCCGGGTTCGTCATCGACGCGACGGGGCTGATTCTGACGAGCCGCCACGTGGTGAGTGGCGCCCAGCGGATCATCGTGAGTGCCCCCGGGCGGGCGCCGATCGATGCCAAGGTCGTCGGACAGGACGAGGCGACGGACACGGCCCTGCTCCGTGTCGCCTGGCAGGGACTGAAGCCGCTGCCGACCGGGGATCCGCGCCGACTGCAGCGCGGGCAGTGGGTGCTGGCCGTGGGCAGCCCCTACAGCCTCGGGAACTCGTGGTCCGCGGGCATCGTGAGCGGCCTGGGCCGTACCAACGTGGGTGTGGGCCCGCGCACCCTACGGGACTTCATCCAGACGGACGCGGCGGCCAACCTTGGCAACTCCGGCGGGCCGCTGCTCGATGCCGACGGGCGGGTGGTCGGCGTCATGACGGCCATTCTCTCGCGCACGGGAGGCCACCAGGGGGTCGCGTTGGCCGTGCCGATCGATGCGGTCATGCAGGCGCTGGCGCGCATGCGCGGCGGCGTACGGGCCCCTGCGCGCCCCTCGCTGGGGGTGCGGGTGCGGGCGCTGCCGTCGGTGGGGGATGTGCAGTCCGGCTTGCTCGTGACTGGCTTCGACCCCGGCTCGTCGGCTCAGGAGGCGGGGCTCCGGGCCCGTGATGTGCTCCTCGCGGCCGATGGGGTCACGCTACGCCAGACCGCGGACCTGCAGCGCGCCGTCTGGGCGCGCGCGCGCGGTGATCGGCTGCGCTTGTCCGTGCAGCGCGGCACGCGGCGGTTCGAGCTGCGCGTCTTGTTGCGCTGACGCGCCTGGTGCGTTGACGCGCTAGTACGTGCGCAGGACGCCGCGCACGACGCCGCGGATGTCGAGCTGCTGCGGCGGACGCACGTAGATGGGCTCCATCGTGCTGTTGGCAGGCTGCAGCCGAATGGCGTCGTCGGCCTCGCGGTAGAACCGCTTCAGCGTCGCTTCGCCGTCGACGATCGCCACGACGATCTCGCCGTCGTAGGGGGACTGCGAGCGGTCGACCATGACGAGGTCGCCATCCGTGATGTGGTCTTCGATCATGGATTGGCCCACGACGCGGAGCATGTAGCTCTCCTGGCCGGGCTCGATCGGCATCAGCTCGTCGAGGGTGTAGGGCTCGGGGTCTTCGACGGCCTCGATGGGGCGCCCGGCGGCGATCTTGCCCATGACCTTGAGCGTCGGATCGGGCAGGTAGTCGCGGTCGAGGATCTCGATGGAGCGCGAGCGCTGCGGCAGCTTGCGGATGGCGCCCTTCTTCACGAGGGCGGCCACGTGCTGGTGGACGGTGACCCGGTGCACGCCCAGCGAGTTGCCAATCTCCTCGAGCGTGGGCGACGTGCGGTGCTGCGCGCGGTAATCGCGAATGAAGTTCATGATCTGGAGCTGCTTGGGCGTGTAGTTCATGGTGGACCTCCTGCCTCCGTTGAGGCCTCCCTGCTGGCCTCATGGCTTGCATCGGTCGCTGGAGCGGCGGCCTTTGCGGATTGTTTGGTAGCCCTTTGCGGATGGACCGGTTTGTGGCCGGACCTGCCTTGTTGCTGGACCTGTCTTCCTGCTGGACTTGCCTTGTCGCTGGACCTGCTTGTGGCCGGACGGCCTAGACGAACATCGCGAGCGCGATCGCCACGACCGCCGCCGTGAAGCCCAGGGCCTCGCGGAGCCTGGCCGTCGCCCGACGCAGGTGATCGGTGGCTTCGGTCGGGCAGGTGCGGTGGAGAGCGCGCTTGCCTTCTGTTAGTCCATGCCCACCCAGCGTACGACGCGCGGAGGGGTGCGCTTTCGCCCCGGTGCCAGTACCGCCGTGAACGCGAACACCCTCGCCAAGAGGAACACGGAGAGCGCCGAACCCGTCTCGCGGGAAGGGTCGTCGGTTGGAGCCGGTATCCGACGCCCTCCGTAGATTGACTTGAGGCCCTCTGGACTTGGCCTGCCCTCTGGACTTGGCCTGCCCTGCGGACTGGGCCTGCGCGGGCCCCACGGGAATGGTCAGGCCGCGCGTGCTCACGCGACGCAGCAGCGAGCGGGCGAACGAGAAGCCTGCCCTGCCCTGCCGGTGGCTGCCCTGCGGGTGGTTGGCCTGCGGGTGGTTGGCCTGCGGGGAACTCGCCGGGCGCGTCCTGGAGGTGCGGCGGCCGCCCTGCCGTTCGGCGAGGACCTGGAAGATGAGTGCGTCGGTGATGTCCATGACGAAAACACTAACCTAACGTCGGGCGAACGCAAGGGGCTGGGTGGAAAGTGTTCCGAAGGGCATGAATGGGCCCGGGCCGTGGCATCCTCCCGCCATGCGGCGTGAATCTCCGGCCCTGCCCCGCCTTGCGCTGGCCGCAGCGGTGGCCGCTCTGCTCGGCGGCTGTCAGGCGGGGAGCGCCGCGGAGCCTGCCGGGCCGCGGGCGGGGGCCCGGACGATCCCGATTCCGGCGTTCGTCGCGCCCGCGCGTCGCGCGGTCCGTGGGGAGCACCGTGCCGAGGCCTTCCGCGTTCTGGCAGCGGAGCGCCCCCTGGACGTCGGCTCGCCGGAGCGGGCGTGGTTGTTGGCCCAGTTGCTGCGAGGCTGGTGCGGCAGCCAGTACATCCGCTGGCAGGCAGCCGCGCTGCCAGCCGGCGACGTCGGCGACGCCTTGCGCGCCCTGACCAGCGAGGATCCCGAGCGGGCGCTGCGCCGCCTTGGCGCGCGCCGGGCCGGCGCCGAGGGCGCCTGGCGCGGTCTGGCGGCAGCGCACCTCCACGCGCGGCTGGGTGACATGCCCGCCGGCCTGCGCGCCACCCGGCAGGCGCTGCGGAGTGCGCGGGCCTTTGTCCAGGAGGAGGCCTGGCTCGTCCGGGGTCGATTGCTGCTCGGCGAGGGGTCCCTGGAAGCGGCGCTGGCGGCGTCGCGCCACGCGGCCGCGCTGGATCCGAGCGACGCCCGCCCAAGCCGCTTGGCGGCCGATGTCCACAAGGCCGCCGGTCGTCTGGACGACGCGGCGCGGGCCCTGCTCGAGGCCTTGACGATTGCACCGGAGTCCCCGCGCTACGCCTTGCGGCTGGCGCAGCTCCTGCGCGAGCCTGTAAGCGACGAGACCTGGCGCCTCGTGGACGAGGGCCTCCGGAGCCTGCCGCCCGCCGCGCGCCTGAACGCCGAGCAGACAGCCTTGCGGGCGCTGGCTGCCGAGCACGCCCAGCGCGGTACGGAGGCCATCCGTCTCTACCGCAAGGCGCTCGCCGAGGGCGCGATCCCGGTCCCCCTCGATCGAGACCTGCGCCGTATGCTCGTGGTGGAGGGGCAGTACGCCGAAGCCGTCGCCTTGCTCTTCGCGGCGGTCCCGCCGGAGGTGATCGACGATCCGCGCAACCTGCGCCGCGAGTCCTGGCGGGCCCTGCGGGCGGCGGTCGCCGCCGCGCCCTCGGGGAAGGCTCCGGCGCCGGCGCGCCTGGCGTTGGCGCAGGCGTTGCTTGGGGTGGGCGCCCTGGATGAGGCGGTCACGGTCGGCCTCCTCGTACCGGGAGCCGAGGCTGCGGCCCTCGTGGCGCGCGTCGCTGGGCACCTGGCGTTCGAGCGAGACCTGCGCGTCTGGATCGAGGACGGCTACCGCAACGCCGCGCGCAAGGAGGACCCGCCGACCTGGCAGTCGGGCCTTGCGCACATGCGCGTGCTGGCGGAGCGTCACCTCGTGCGGTCTGAGCGCGCCGCGTTTGCGAACCCCACGTTGGGGATCCGGGAGCTTCCGTTGCTGGGTGCGTGGCTGGATCACGGTGCGCGGACCACGAGCCCCGTCGTGGCGCACTTCCGGCGCTACGGACGCTTCCTGCTCTACGGCCAGCGCAGCGACACGCCGGTCGAGGCCATCGTCCTCTCGCTCGCGTCCATGACGGACGATCAGCCGATCCGCACGGGGGGACGGACCTACACCCACGATGTCGCAACCGGCTATGACCGGGCGCTGCGCTCGCAGATCGCAGCCCAGGGTGGCGCGCTGGGCGGCGCCTGCCTCGCGGATGGCATTTGGCTCGACGCCGATGCGGCCCGGCGTGCCGAGTACGAGGTGCGCGCGCTGCTCGCCTGGGACCCCGGCTATCGACGCGTAGCCTTGGCCGCGGGTGCACTCACGGCCGACACGCTGGATGGCCCGACGGCGCTCACCGATCCCGGTTGCGCCGCGGTGCGTCTGCTCGCGCGCTACGTCGATCGCGCGGGCCGCAACGCGTGGGGGAGCTTCGGCACGCTGCGCGCGCACGAGTTTGGCCATGTGCGAGACATCCGCCGGCACCTGCCCCTGTGGCCGAAGCTGCCCGCCACGCTCGGGCTGGTGGTCCGCCATGGCTTCTCGTTCCACGGCGTCGAGATGGAGCTGGAGTATCGCGCCCAGCTCGTGGCCTGCGCCGAGGCTCCGGACCCCGATCTCGCCTTGGCGGAGATGCTCCTGGCGCTCCCTGTCTGGGCCCGGGAGCCCGAGGTGCACGACGGGGGCTACCGGGACGCGCTGGGCGCCATCGTCCGCCATGTGCTGGCTCGGCCGGACCTCTATCCGCAGATCGATCGTCGCCGCCGGATCGTCACGCAACTCGATCGGCTCAGCAATCCGCAGATCCGGGCTGTGGCCCGGGCGGTCTTGCAGGACTGAGACGCCCAGCCGGAGCGATCCACGCGTAGAATTGGCCCATGGCATGGCGCTGGCTGCTCCCCACCCTTCTGCTGCTCGCCTGGGCGGCCGCTGCCGTGCGTGCCGAGGATGAGGATCCCGGTCCCCGGCCGCCGGTGCCCGAGCGCGTCCTCCTCGCCACGATCGACAGCGACCCGGCGGGGGAGGCGACCCGGATCGCCTTTGAAGCCGCGCGGGCGATTGCCGACGAGGCCCATGACACGGCCGTCGAGCGCCTGCTCACGCTCGCGGCGCGCTACCCCGACGTCCTTCTGCCGGTACGCCTCTTTGGCGAGTTGCAATACGGCCGCACGGACGGTGCGCTGCGTTGGCCGGTGCATGTGGCGGTCAACCGGGCCGTGGCCCGCTTGCCGGACGAACAGCGCACGCGCGTGCAGCGCGTGTGGGCGCCCTACGCCGCCGCGTTGTTGGCCCGCGCCAAGCGCGGAGACGCCGCCGCGTGGCGCACCCTCGCAGCACGCTATGGCGCGACCCCGGTCGGCGGTCAAGCCGTCCTCGCGCTCGCCGACCGCGCGCTGGAGCTCGGGCGTTCGATCGAAGCGGCCCGCCACCTCGAAGCCTGGCTCGCGTTGCACCCGAGCGCATCCAAGCAGGCCCGGGCCGGGGTCGTGCTTCGCCTCGCGGACGCGCTGCTCAGCGTGGAGGACGCCGGGGCGCTGCTGGGGCTCGGTCTGATCCATCACGACCTGGGCGTTGTGTCTGTCATGGTGGGGGGCGTGCCCACGACGCTGGCCACGCGCTTGGCGCTGCAGCGTGCCGTACGAGCGAAGGCCCGCGCGGAGGCCCGTGCTGCCGCGGAGCACGCCGGTGGGGAGGCCGGGAGCGACCCCGATACCGACGCCGTGCCGGAACTCAGCGACCCCGTTGTCTTGTGGACACGCCCCCTGCGGGACGTGGACTACCTGCGCGAGGGGATCCCCGACGGGCCGCATGTCGTCCAGGCCGGGGCCTGGGGCGCGGGCAACGCGCTGATCCTGCACGAGGGCCGCGTCGTTCGGCGCGTCGATGCGGCGACGGGGCTCGAGCGCTGGCGGTTCCCGCGCACGACGCTTCCGACGGTGCACGACATTGCGAAGCGCTACCAGGGCCACGACCTGCCGTGGCGCGCGGTGACACCCGCGGGCGACGCCGTCCTCGTGGCGTTGGGCGAACCCGCCTCGTCGGGGCGCTACACGTTCCTCGATACGGAGTACGAAGCCGATCAGGCGGGGCAGGAGTGCCGCGTCCGTCTCGCGTGCCTGGATCTCGCGACGGGCGCACTGCGCTGGCACACCGGTGCCGTCGACGACAAGGATCCCGTCCTCGGTCACCGCACGACGGGGGTCTGTGCGCCCCCGCTGGTCGTGGGCGACGATGTCTACGTCACCTTCGCGAAGCGCGACGGCGCGACCAGCTTCCATCTCGCCCGCCTGGAACTGGCGACGGGCCGGCCGAAGTGGGTTGCTTCCCTGGCGGGGGGCGACAGCGGGCGCGACGACGACGAGACCCAGGGCTCACGCTTCACCCAGACGTTCGCACAGAGTGCGCCGTGGGGCGCCCGCCCCGCCCTGGCCGACGGTGAGGTCTGCGTGGTTCCGCACGCGGGCTTTGCGGCAGGCGTCGGGGCCAAGGAGGGGCAGGTCCGCTGGATCCGTGCGCTGCCGCGCTACGCGCTGGACCAGGTGGTTCCTGCAGCGCTCGGCCAGAGTGTGCGCAACGCGCCGTTGGCGTACGGCGACGCTTGGCTCATCGCCGCCATGGACTCCCCGCGCCTGCTGTGCCTGGCGCGCGGCAGCGGCGACCTGCGCTGGCAGCGTGGCGGGCGGACGCCATCCGATCCTCCGGCGTGGCGGGACATGCTCGGCGTCGTGCGCGACAAGGCGGGTGCGCCATGGATCCGTCTGAGCGGCGAGAGCCTGCTCCGCCTACGTCCAACGGATGGCTCCCTCTCTCTGCAGGCCCGCGACGATTGGGAGCTCTGGGAGCTGGGCCCGTCCGATCCCGGCGGTCGCGTGGTGGACGCCGGTGCGTATGGGCTGCGCGTAGCCAACGGCGCCGTGCAGCTCCGCCCCTGGCATGCGCGCGCGGCGGGGGAGGCGCGCACCCTGACAGCCGAGGGGGAGGGGGTGCCGTTCGCCGGGGACCTCCTGCGCCTCGGCAAGGTCTGGGTCCTCGTCGGCCCGACCCACATCGCGGCCGTGGCCCAACCCAAGGACCTCGAGTCGTTGCTCGCCGCGCAGCCGGAGGAGGATGCCTGTGCGCGGGCCGTTCGGTTGGCGCTCCTTGGCAGGCTCCTGGGGGATGCCCGCAGCGTGGCTGCCGGTGTGGAAGCGGCGCGCCCCATCGAAGACCCGGTCCTGCGCAAGGCGACCCTCGCGCGCCTCACGGAGGACTTCGTCCTCGCGATCGGTGCCCTCTACGGCACGGACAACGAACTCCCGGCGCTACGCAGCCTCGCCGTCGTCGCGCGCACGCTGCCGCCGGCACGCCAGGGACGCGTGCTTCACACGCTCGCGCGGCGGTTCTTCGAACTCGAGGCCGACGAAGACGGCGCCCGCCTGCTGCTTGCCTGGATCCGCTCGGCGGACGACACGCTGGTCTTGCGGGACAGCCACTGGGATCCAGAACGTGACGACGCCGTGCGGGGCGACCTGCTTGCGGCTCGCCTTCTGCGCAAGGTGTCGGACCGCCCGGCCGTGGTGGGGGTCCTCGACGAACACGAGCGCGAGAGCGCTGCCCGCGTCAGCGAGGCGCGCCGCGGGGACGAAGCCGCCCTGCGGCGTGCGATCCGCATGGGGGTGGGTACGCGCGCCGCCGCGCAGGGGCGCCGGATGCTGCTGCGGCAGCTGCGCGAGGCAGGCCGCCCCCTGGCGGCGGCCGCCGTCGCGGCGGACCTGCGTCTGGACCCACCCTGGCGGGAGCGCTCGCGCCCGCGCGATGAGCGGCTGCGCGCCACCGCGCGCCTCCAGATGGACGAAGCCGAGTTACTCGGAACCGCAGGGGATGCCGAGCGAGCCCGAACGCTTGCGAGCGATGTCGAGCGCTGGGCGCCGGCGGCCGTGACCGATCGCCTGGGCCGTGACGCCGTGTCGTTGCGCCGGAGCCTGCGCCGTACGTTCGGCTGGCATCCCTACGATCCCGACCGGCCCGCGCGCCCCTTCCCGTTCGATGTCTGGCCCCCGGGAGGGGGACCCAAGGATCGGGATGAGACGCGGAGCATCGAGTTCTTTGCCCTGCATGGGCCGGGAGCCCAGGCGTTCGCCGAGGAGTACGTCGCGCTCGTGCGCGGCCTGACCGTCGAGGTGTGGTCGCTCGCAACGCGCAAGCGCATGGCTCGGCTTCCGGGGAGCGACGAGGGCTGGTTCGGCGGCAGCCTGCGCAGCGTGGATCGCTGGGTTCCCGGCGGCGGCATTCTCGTCACCTCGATCGTGGCCGGCCAGCCGGCCGACGGCAGTGGGGTGCAGGACGGGGACTGGGTCCATACGTGGGACGGCGAGCCCGTGACCGATCTCGCGGCGTTCATGCAACTCGTCGCGTCCAGCGAGCCGGGCCGCACGATCCCCGTGGGCATCTGGCGCCAGGGCCGGCGCCTGCTCACGACGTTCACGGCAGGCCGGCGCCCGACGGGCCAGGGACGGCTTGTTCGGCATGCCCCGCTCTGGGTCGACGCCCGCAAGCGTCTCCTCGTCCCCGGTCGCACCGGGCTCTCGTGGGTCGATCCCGCGAAGGGCACGCGCACGCCCAGCTGGCGCTGGACGGAGCCCGGCGTGATTCGCCGCTGCCTCGTGGTCGGGGGTGAGGTCTACGCCGTCGTCGATCGCGGCGGACTGCCCGACGTCGTCGTCGCCGTGGACCCGCAAGCGGGCGTCGAGCGCTGGCGCGCGGAGGTGCGCGGGTCGGTCAGTTGGATCGAGCCCGCCGGCAGCGGCCTGTGGATCCAGACCCTCGCGCCCGGACAGACCCTGCTGGTGGGCCGCCACGACGGTCGGCCGCGAGCGCGCTATCGCTCCTTCGACCGGCACCGCCACGAGTTCCGCAAGAACTGGCAGCCCGATCGCGAGGCCGCCCTCGCCGCGGGCCGCGGCTACCTGAGCACCGGCCTCGACGAACAAGTGCGCTTTCGGATCCTGAACACCACGACGGCCGCTGCGGAGTTCGAAGACTCCTGGCACTACAGCCGTCGGTCCGGCTACCAAGCGGGCTACGTCAATCCCCAGGTGGCGGCGGGCGCGTGCGTCGGGGTCGTGCGGGGCGGGGGGGTGCGGTTTTACTTCCCCGATCCGCTCGGGAGCGAGCCGCCACGCTGGATGCAGGCGAACCTGCGGGACCTGATGGGTACCGAAGTGCACCATGGCCCGGTCGACAGCAACGCACGCCTCTACATCCGAGGCCACTCGATCTACCTCATCCGGATGCCCTTGCAGGGACGCAAGAACGTCAACGTCCATGTCTTCTCGATCGACTACGGGGCGCTGGGCCGCAACGAGCCCACGCAGGATGGGCCTGCGGGCTCCGCGCTCATCATCCGCACCCATCGCGCGTGGCTGACCGGACCCTCGAGTCCGCCGCGCTATGTCCTGAACGTGCGCGCAGGGTTTGACGGCATCCTCGTCAGCACCGCGCAGCTCAGTGGTGACCACCGCGCGGAGACATGGTGGATTGCGTGTGCGGCCCCCGACTCGCGCGACAGCAACCGCGACCTGAAGCTGCTGTGGACCGAGACGGGGGATGCACGCCGGCACGCGCCCGTGCGCATGGGCGACCGACTCTTCGTGCCGGTCGATCGCGGGGCGCTTGTGTTTCCGGTCGAGCGCTACGGCAAGAAGTAGCCGCCGCCGCGTCGTGCCCGCCTTACGGGCCGACGAGCAGATCCCCCACGGCCCTACGGGCCGACGAGTAGATCCACCACCTGCTCGGCGCTGGCATCGCCAGTCACCTCCGTGCGCACCTCTTCGAGCTTGAGGCGCTTGGACAGCTGAGCCAGCAACTCGAGATAGGCGGTCTTCGCCTCCTGCGGTCCCGCGATCAACACGACGATGTGCACGGGACGCCCATCGATGGAACCGAACTCGAGACCCGCCGGGTGTCGGCCGACCACGACCACGAACTCACTCACGCCCGCAATGCGCGCGTGCGGCACCGCGATGCCCAATCCGATGCCCGTGCTCAGCTTGGCCTCGCGCTCGCGCACGGCGCCGAGTAGACCCTCACCGTCCTGGACGGCCGGGGCCGTTGCCGCCGCCTCGACGAGTTGAACGAGAGCCTCGTCCTTCGTGGTGGCTGTGAGGTCCACGACCCGAGAGGCGTCGAGATGGTCCCGTAGGTCGATCTTCTTGCGATCCATCCGCACTCACTCCTGTTCGGGGCAGCCCCGTTCGGGGCAATGCCGTGGTGCGCCGGTCGTCGCTACGACTGACGCATCATGTCGCGACGGATGGTAACGACGAAGCGGCGTGCGTCGAGAGTGACGAAGGCGTAGTCGACCCGGAAAGTGGAAGGGGCCCCGAGCGCGGTCCGGAGCCGGGGCCGGGAGGCGAGCCAGCGAGCGGCCGCCGCGAGTCGTTGGCGCTGTGCGTGCGCCACGCGCGGGGGGCCCTGGGTGGCGCGGGTCTTCACCTCGATGACGACCAGCACACCGCCCTCACGGGCCAGCAGGTCGACCTCGCCCTCAGGGGTCTCGAGGTTGCGGCCAAGGAGCCGGTAGCCCGCGCGGCGCAGGGCGCGGGCCGCGGCACGCTCGCCGCGCCGACCGAGGGAGTGACGGGACACACTCTGCCCTCGCGCCGCGCGCGTGGTCGGTCACACCCGCAGCCGGGGCGCAAGGGGATCACGCGAGCCCGCAGGGTGGGAGCCCGGAGCGCTGAGTGGCTGCGGCGAGCAGCCGCTACTCGGCGGCGGGGGCCGCAGCCGGCTGATCGGCGGCCGACGACGCGTCGTCGGGCTCGACGGCAGCCACGGGAGCGGGCGCAGGCGCCGGCTTCTTCTTGCGTGCGATCTGGCCGCGCGAGCCGAGCACCTCCTTGAGGCGCGTGCCCTTGCCCACGCGATCGCGCAGGTAGTAGAGCCGGGCGCGGCGGACCTTGCCCTTGCGGGTGACATCGATGCCGGCGATCACGGGGCTGTGCATCGGGAAGGTGCGCTCGACGCCCTCGCCCTGCACGATGCGACGCACGGTGAACGTGCGGCCCAGACCACCACCGCGGACACGCATGACGGTGCCGCTGAAGGTCTGGATGCGCTCGCGCTCACCCTCGGTGATCTTCACCTTGACGTCGACGGAGTCGCCCACGGCAACCTCGGTGAGGTCGTGGCGCTCGTAGGGCTGCTCTGCTTGACGGATGCGGGACGACATGGTCGACCTCCCATGGGGACAGCCCAGGATGTTACTGGGTTCAGCGTCGGCGGCACGGATTTCCCCGGGCCCTGGCAGCCGTTTGGGTGGCTCCGGCGGTAGAACCGGCGGGCAGGACACCATGCACGCCTCCGTCGTCACCCTATTCCCTGAGCTCTTCGCCCCGTTCCTCGAGCAAACGGTGCTGGGCCGCGCTGTGCAGGCCAAGCGCATCCAGATCGACCTGATCGAGATGCGGGCCCACGGGGTGGGCAACCACCGGATGGTGGACGATCGGCCCTTCGGGGGCGGTCCGGGCATGGTTCTCGCCGCGGAGACCGTGGTTTCGGCGGTCGAGGCCGCCCGGCAGGGGCACGGCCCGGCCGCCCGCACGATCGTGCTGACCCCGCAGGGACGCTGCTTCGACCAGGCCATCGCCCAGGAGCTCGCGGATGCGCCGGACGGCTTCATCCTCGTCTGCGGGCGCTACGAGGGCATCGACGAGCGCGCCCTCGAGGTCCTCGAGCCGGAGGAGCTCTCCCTGGGCGACTTCGTCCTCTCCGGGGGCGAAGCCGCGGCCATCGCCGTGCTGGATGCCGTCGGCCGCCTCGTTCCGGGCGTGCTCGGCCACGAGGACTCCTCCAAGGAGGACTCGTTCTCCGGGCCGGAGGGGCTGCTTGACCATCCCCACTACACGCGGCCCGCCGTCTGGCGCGGACTCGAGGTGCCCGAGGTCTTGCTGAGCGGCGACCACGGCGCCATTGCAGCCTGGCGTCATGCCCAGGCGCTCGCGCGCACCCGAGCCCGGCGACCGGACCTCCTGTCTGACGCGCATGCCCCCGACACCGACGCCCCCGAGGAGGACGCCTGATGTTCACCGGCATCGTGACCCACCGCGGCACCCTGGAAGCCCTGGATGCCGCGCCGGCCGGCGAGGGCATCCTGCGCTTGCGCCTCAGGCCGGACGCGCCGCTCGAGGGGCTTGCGATCGGTGACTCCGTGGCGCTGGATGGCTGTTGCCTCACCATCGTCGCGCTGGAGGCCGGCACGCTCTCGTTCGAGGCGATCCCCGAGACGCTACGCAAGACCACCCTCGGCGACCGCGCGCTCGGCGAGGTCGTGAACCTCGAGGCGGCGCTGCGTACCGGCGATGCCCTCGGCGGGCACTGGGTGCAGGGCCACGTGGACGGGGTCGGCGTCCTGCGGGCCCTCGAGCATGGCGAGGACCAAGTCCGCATGACGATCGGGGTGCCGGAAGCGCTCCGGGGCGACCTGCTGCCCAAGGGCTCGATCACCGTAGATGGCGTGAGCCTCACGGTGGGGGAGGTCTGGGCCGAGGCGGGCGAGGAGCGCTTCTCCGTGTACCTGATTCCCCACACGCTCGGGGTGACCGGCCTCGGGACAAAGGCCGCCGGAGACCGCGTCAACCTCGAAGCCGACGTCCTCGGGCGTTGGGTGAAGCACCACCTCGCTCGCTTCGCATCCGGCGAGGGACCCGCCCAACCCGGCGCATGATCCGGCACACGACCCGTCGCAGCACCCGTCGCAGCACCCAGTCATGAAGAAGCGCCGCTTTGCCCGTGGCCGAGCGCCCATCTCGCGCTAGCGTGGCCAGCATGCCTTCGCCTGTCGATTCACCCCTGCCGACCCGCCTGCCCCTCAGCCGCCGGACCGCCCTCGTGGGGGTCGTCCAGATGGGAGCCGCCGCGCTCCTTGCGGCCTGCCAGGGAGCCCGCGTGAAGGGGGCTTGGGAGAACGAGGCCGGGGCCGAGTTGCCGCCGGTGGAGGACGCCCCCGGCGTGACGGCCTCCGATCCGGTGCTGCCGCCGCGCAGAGCCCGCACGGCGTCCGTCAGCGACCGTCCCCTCCAGCAGTACCGCTTCCCCGGCCCCCGGGCACCGCGTCCGCGGCGCGGGCAGGTGAAGCTGCGCCCGGCCGATCTCGGCGGGGTCGATCAGTGGCTCTCGGCCAAGAACAGCCAGTGGATCCTCGGGGATGTCGTGGACGTCTACGCAAGCAAGGAATACTTCGCGACGATGCTCACGCTCAACGCGAAGGTCGGCATGGTGCAGCGCAAGGATCAGGATGTGGGCGGGGACCACCTCGTCACCATGCGCTTCATCGGCCATCCTGGCTCGTCCAGTGCCATGACCAACCCGCGCGTGCAGATCGGCACGGGCCTGATGGTCAGCGCGCGCAAGATCCTGCGTGTGCGCATGGCCAAGACCAAGAATGCGTTGCGCCCGGCGCAGCTGAGGATCGTCGCCAATGGCAGTGCGGCCCAAGGGCGCGGCGACGACACGCTGCGTCGCGCGGACTTCATAGAGCTCGGCGGCACGCTGGCCTACCGCACCGATCGCTGGGTCTGGGCCCCGTACAGCAAGTAGCGCGCGGACTCTCCCGGCGTGCTG
>JAJDEM010000289.1 GCA_029259795.1 Planctomycetota bacterium | reverse complement strand
CGGTGCTCGACGGGACGGTACGTCCGCGCAGGCCTTGGGCGTAGAGCTCCGTCGGGCCGGCGGGCAACGGGCCGATGCTGGCGGTTGCGTTCAGGAGCTTGAGGTCCTTCTCGCCGCCAACATCGAGCCAGCTACCGGCTTCCACCCGCACGCCGTGGCTCGTGCCCCGAGCGTGCAGGCGATGGATCAGTCCCATGCCAGCCGCATCGGTTACGCGTACGGGAATGAACACGCCCTCCTGCAATACGAAGTCGAGCGTGTCGCTGCCGTCGACGGCGTGCAGCCGACGCGCCTCCGGTCCCAGCGAGCCGCGCTGCACGATGATCTCGCAGCCTTGCCCCGGCGCGAGCGACACCTGTGCAGTGCCATGCACGTTCGTGCGCGTACTCCAAGGTCGTAGTGCGTGGGCGCCTTCGGCCTCCCCGCGCTCGAGGCGCACGAGCACCTCGGCGTCGGGGACGGGCTCGCCCTGGACGTCGCGGACGACCATTCGCAACGTGCGCGGCTCGGGGAGGGTGGTGCGCTCGGTGAGGTCCTTCACCGGGAAGGAGACGCGCATCCCATCGACGTCGGTGCGCAGCGGCTCGAGCGTCAGCGTCGCCCACTCGAGTTGATCGGCAGGTAGCGTGAAGCGCACCTCCGCGCTCGGCGCGTCGAGGCCGCCCCCGATCTTGGCGAGAACCTCGCCGTCCAGTCCGCGCACCCTGCCGCGTCGAACCTGGGCGGGGCGTCCGTCGGGCCAGCGAAAGCGCACGCGGGTCTCTACCGCGGCGGCCTGGCGAATACCGACGACCCCGGGGCGCCGGGGACGGAGCCAGATCCCCGTGCGCGGCATGCGGCCGTCCCGGCTGACCGTGATCGAGAACGGCTCGCCGTCGGCCGGGCCTTGGACGCGGGCACGCCCCTCCGGGTCCGTCCGGGTGTGTTGCTCGGCGCCATCAACAAGCCAGGTGATGTCTGCCCCGGGGACGGGCGCTCCCGTGACCGGATCACGGACCTGCACCGGAACCGCCGCGGGAGGCTGTTCGCTTGGCACAGTGCCGGTGGGCACGTGGACGACGTAGTGACTCGCCGGCACCGTGAAGCCGTTGCGGTGACGCAGCCCTTGGGCGCCGCTCGTCAGCTCAAGGCGCCCGGCGGCGAGGTCCTTGGGGCGTAGGCGGCCCGTTCCGCCGCCTTCGCCGCCCAGGCGCCACGCGGCGCCGGCCTCGCCCGTGGGCCCGCGGATCTGCACGACGACGCCCGCGCGGGGCGGCCAGTCCTTCGGCACCTCGGTCGGAGCCTCGACGGTGGTGGGGTCCTCGGGCGTGTCGCTCTCGGGCGCCTCCCTCGGGGGCGGATCCGTCCGCAGCTGCGTCGGATCCGGCAGGCCCATCTCGCCCGCGGTACGGAAGCCGCCGTCCCCACCGCCGTGCCATGTACCCGGCAGCCAGCGGTTGAGCTCCAGCAGCAGGAGGAGCAGCAGGAGGGCGCCGAGCAGGTAGACCGTGCGCTTCAGACGGGTTCGCAGACGTGCCACGGGGCCAAGGGTACCGGCACCCGGGCGGTCTATGACACGCTTGGTCGTTTGGCCGTGGCTTGGCGCTGCTATCTTCGGCGCGCCCAGGAGATCGCATGCCCAAGGAGTTGCTCGCACGCCTGCTCGAAGGCCCCCTCATCGGCGACGGTGCGATGGGGACGATGCTGTACGCCAAGGGTGTGTACATCAACAAGAGCTTCGAGGAGCTCAACCTGACGCAGCCCGAGCTCATCGCCGAGGTCCACCGCGCCTATGTGCAGGCAGGTGCCGAGGTGATCGAGACCAACACCTTCGGCGCCAACCCCGTGCAGCTCGCGCGGCATGGGCTGGACGACGAGACGGAGACCATCAACCGCCGCGCGGCCGAGATCGCGTGCGAGGTCGTTGGGGACGCTGGATTCGTTGTCGGCGCCATCGGCCCCCTGGGGATCCACCTCGAGCCGTGGGGGCCGACGGGGGTCGACGAAGCCCAGGCCCACTTCGAGCGCCAGGTGCGCGGATTGCTCGACGGCGGCGTCGAGAGCTTCCTTCTCGAGACGTTCGGCGACATCAACGAGGCCCACGCGGCCATGCGCGCCGTGCGGGCGCTCGCCCCCGACTCGACCCTCATCGTCCAGATGACCGTCGACCGCGAAGGGGTCGGCCTGTTTGGCACGACCCCCGAGACGTTCGGGCGCCAGCTGGATCGCTGGGGCGCGGACGTGATCGGCGTCAACTGCAGTGTGGGCCCGAGTGCGATGCTCAGCGTCGTCGAGCGGCTGCGCGAGGTTACGGCGAAGCCGCTGGCCGTTCAGCCGAACGCAGGACCGCCCAACATCGTCGAAGGGCGCAGCCTCTACCTCTGCACCCCGGACTACCTCGAGAAGTTCGGTCGACGCTTCGTCGAGGCCGGTGCGCGGCTCGTCGGCGGCTGCTGCGGCACGACCCCGGACCACATCCGCGCCCTGGCCAAGGCCGTGAAGCGCGGGCGCGCGACGATCGCCAGTGGGCCCAGTGTCCAGTCGCTGCGCAGCGCCAAGGAGAAGCCTGCCGGCGTCGATCCGCTGCCCATGGCGGAGCGCTCCGCGCTCGGCAAGGCCTTGGCCGAGGGCCGTCGGCCCGTACTCGCCGAGCTCACCCCCCCGAAGGGCTGTGATCCGAGCAAGGTGCTCGAGCGCGCGGCGGCGCTCAAGGCGATGGGCGTCACGTGCATCAACATCCCCGATGGGGCCCGCGCGACCGCGCGCATGAGCCACCTCGCCCTCGGCGTGTTGATGAAGCAGCAGGTGGGCATCCCGCCCGTCCTGCACTACTGCTGCCGCGATCGCAACATCCTCGGCATGCAAGCCGACCTGCTCGGCGCCTCGGCGCTCGGTGTCAAGGACCTCCTCATCATCACGGGCGATCCGCCCATCCTTGGCGACTACCCGGATGCCACGGCGGTGTTTGACGTCGATGCGATCGGCCTGACCAACATCGCCAACCGGCTCAATCATGGGCTGGATTTGGCCGGCAACGAGACCGGCCGCTCCACGAACTTCACGATCGGCGTCGCGCTGAACCCGACCGCCACAGAGCAGGAGCGCGAGATCTCGCGTTACGGCTGGAAGGTCGAGGCGGGGGCGGAGTACGCCGTGACGCAGCCGATCTTCGACGTCGACGCGCTCGACCGGTTCCTCGACAAGCTGGGGGAGGATCGCATCCCCATCATCGCGGGGATCTGGCCCCTGGCGTCGCTGCGCAACGCGGAGTTCCTCAACACGGAGGTCCCCGGCGTCAGCGTGGCGGACTCCGTCCTCGATCGCATGGCCGCCGCCGGTGACAAGGAGAGCCAGCGGGCAACAGGTGTCGAGATCGCCATCGAGATGATCGAAGCCGTGCGCGATCGGCTGCAGGGCATCCAGGTCTCGATCCCCTTTGGGCGGGTCGCGGTCGTGAAGGAACTCCTGGACGCGGTCCAGGTCAGCAGCTGAGCGGGGCTACGCCTTGCGTGCGGCGGACTCGAAGCGCGCCATGGCAGCCCGGACGCCGGGCAGGACATCGGGCTCGCGCGACACGACGAACAGATACTCCTTGTTTCGGAGGTGCGAGACGCGCCCCACCCGTTCGCCCTTGGGGTTGTGGATCCCGATCCGGGCACCGACATAGCGCGGATGGTCGACCTCGAACACCGCCACCTCGCCGTAGGCGGCGAGGATGGACTCCATGGCCTCGCGGGCGATGTAGCCCTCGTTGCTGAAGGACACGACAAGGAAGCGCGCCCGGAGCCGCTCGACCAGCTGCTCGACCGCGCCGCGGATCCGGACCTTGCTGTTGTAGGCGGACTTGAACTCCTGGCAGTCCACACGCTTGTGCGCGAT
Organism: Planctomycetota bacterium; assembly: GCA_029259795.1. Classification (GTDB taxonomy): domain Bacteria; phylum Planctomycetota; class PLA2; order PLA2; family JAEUHO01; genus JAHEIK01. The sequence goes on along the minus strand of JAJDEM010000289.1, from coordinate 12,379 downwards.
GCCGTACGTCGCGGGCTCGTCGCCGCGGGCGATCGTCTCCCAGACGTGATAGTTCCCGCGGTAGCTGTGCTGGTTGTAGGGCGGGTCGAGGTAGGCCACGTCGATGGAGGCCCTGCCGGCGGCCTTGAGCGCGTCCTGGTGAAGCGCCGTGCCGGGCCCGGGTAGCACGTTCGGGACGCGCAGGCTGAGGTCGTTGCGCGCACGCGGGGCCCAGGCCTTGAGGTAGGCCATCTGCACACCCGTCGTGGAGTCCACCCGATCGGCGGCTTCGAGCAAGGAGGTCAGGCAGACGGCCTCGAGGTCCGGCGCGAGCGCCAGGTCGGTGATGCGTCGCCGGATCGCGTCGAGGCGAGCGCCGTTGCGTTGATGGATGTAGCGCGCACGAACGCCGAAGGTCTCTGCGACGTAGCCGGGCGCGCCGGGCAGCGCGGAGAGTTCCTTGAGCAGCGCAGTCGCCGGTGCCAGGACCCGGTCGGCATCGGCGGCCACGTAGCAGCGCGCGAGCACGTGGGCGAACGTGTTGTGATCGTTCGCGACCACATCATAGCCGGCGGCCTTGAGTGCGTGGCCAACGCGTGAGGTTCCCGAGAAGAGATCGAGGACACAGCGGACGTCGGGCAGGGCTTGGATGCAGGCAACGATGCGCGGCAGGAGCAGTCGCTTGGAGCCGAGGTACTTGATCACATGGACCGTCCTCTCGGAGGCTAGCGGAGGACCCGGCCTCCTCGTGGGTAGCGCCGGGTCGCCGGGTCTGACGGAAGCGAGGGGAAGCGGCGAAGCCCTCCCGAGCTGTCGAACGCCGCTTCCCCCGCAGATCTCAGACCTTGGGGTGGGGGTGCTACCGCTTGGCGACGGCGGCGCCGGGCCGGGGCACCGGGCTGAAGAGCGGCGCCCAACGGGTGCCCCGCATCTTCTCGTAGGCGGTCTTGCGCACCGTGCGCCGGACCAGGCTGCTCGCGTCGAGCGGCTCGATGTCGCGCATGAACTCGATGGCGTCCGCGCCGCGCTCGGCGTCGATGGCCTCGGCCTCACCGCGCATCGTGCGCTCGACCTCGAGCACGGCCTGCTCGGCCTCGGGGTAGCGACGCTCTCGGATGGCGCGCACGGCCGAAGCCAGGCGCGCGTGCGCCCACCCATGGGCCTTGCGGTTGAGCGCGTACAGCGCCGGCTGGCTGTCCTTGGCTGCCCCACGAGTGTGGCGGAGCACGGTCGACCAGTCGCCCTTGGCCGCGGCGGCAGCCGCGATCGTCTGCGCCGATGCGCTGCCGCTGCCCGGCTTTGCCGGAAGCGTCGGGCCATCGGGGTCGCCGGTCGCGGTCACCCGCGGCGCGGTCGACTTGCTCGGTGCGACGGCCGGCTGCGGCAGCACAGGCTGTGCGGCGGGCGGCGGGAAGTCCGCGTCGCCCGAGGCCTTGGGCTCCGGGGTGGCGCCGTCCGGGTCACCGGTTGCCAGGTGGCGCTTGGGCGCCGCGACACGCGGCGTCTTGTCGAGGTCGCGACCGGTGGTCGGGTCGGTGCTCTTGGCTGCGACCACCGCAGGCTTGGCAGCGGGCTTCGGGCACGGCGGGCACTTGCGCTTCAAGAACGCGAAGGGGTCCGGCAGCTTGAACCGCGGCTCACAACCCTGGTCGACGCCGCAGTTGCCGCCGGGGCAGTCGTTGGCGCAGGGGTCCTCGGGTGCGTTGAGGTCGCTGTCGTCCTCGGTGCTCGGGCAGGCCGGGGTGGCGGGGCGGGTCGGCTGCGCGGCAGGCGCCGAGCGCTGCGGCGCCGGCTTGCGCCTCGTGGAACGCGCCTGGGGGCGGGCCTTCGGGGCCGAGCGGCGCGGCGTCTTCGTGCGACTCGTGCCGCGGCGGGCCGCCATCAGCCGCGTGTGGCGGCCTTCGGCCGTGCTGAGTGTGGCGGAGACCTGGTTGAGCGCCTTGTAGCCGGCCCAGCCGGCAATCCACTGCCCGTCCGGTGTCAGGAACGCGACGAACGGCAGGGTGCGGGCGCGCGGCAGGTGCCGCTTGAACATCGCCCAGACGGCACGCTCGGGCCGATCGCACTCCGCGGCAAGGCCGACGGCGACCGCGCTCATGCGAGTGCGGATGCTCGGGTGCGGCAGGATGCGCTCTGCGAGCTTCTTGCAGTTCGAGCACTTGCGGCGCCCGTACTCGACAAAGATCAGCTTGCCTTCGCGCTGTGCAGCGCGCTGGGCCTCGGCCAGCGAGTGGTGCCAGCGCAGCGTGCCGCGATCGTTGAAGTAGGGGTGTCGCGCCCCATCCGCAGCGGCGTGCTCCGTCGAGGAGAACGCACCCAGCAGGAGAGCGAGGGGAAGCAGAAGGCCAAAGGACCGACGCCATAGATGCGTAGGCATGGATAGAACCTCCGAGAGTTCGTACGAGAAGGGGGAAGGCTTGAGATTCGGAGGACGCTTACCCGGAGCGACTCGTCGCTTCCGGATGTGTGCTCGCCGCTGGTTCAACGCATCTCGTAGAAACCGGCTGCATGTCACCGAGCCAAAGCCTCGACCTTCCCGCTTGCACAGATCCGAAGACCAAGCGCGCCGGTGAAGTCGATCAGTCCTTACAGAGACCGCAGGCGCGGTTTCCGTGCGGAGTTCGCTCTCACGCGCGAATGCACGCGCGAGGAACGTTTGCTTTGGCGTCGAGTCCCGCGCCGGTGCCCCCTCCCGAATGGGCTGCACCAGGTTGCGACGAGCGACACGTCCTCCTACACAGGGCTTTCGGTGCGCTGTGCGGCCGGCTTGAACCAACTGCAAACATTTCGGCGGTTTTTCTTCAAAACCGTGGGTGGCGTTCGAGCGTGTGTCAGCGCTCGGTCATGCCGTCGTGTGTGCGCATCGGATAGAAGATGTACGACGTCGGTGCGCGGGCCGTTCACGCAAGCGAGGGGAACAGCGGCGACGTCAGGGGTGTGCGCGGGAGGCCTACGAGTTGAAGAGCGGCGCCCACATCGAGTTGTTGAAGTCGCGACGGGCGCGCGTGAGGTAACGGTCGCGCTCGCCGCCCGATGTCGCGAAGCGAATGCGCTTGGCGTTGTAGAGCGCGATGCTGCCCTTGCTTGCCTCGCGGGCGACGCGGGTGTCGCTCGTGCGCTCGCGGACCTCGGTGAGAGTCACCCGGGCGCGGTCGAACTCCCCGGCGCGGATGAGACGCAGGGCCTGCTCGAGTTCGCGCCGACCCCAGTTCTCGCTGCCGGCGGGGCTCGCGGCCGGCGTGGACGCAGCAGGCGCCGCCGCGGGGGCCGCGACCGGAGCGGCCGCGATCACCGGCAGCGGGGCAGCCGCCGGCGTGGTTGTCGGCGCGGCGGGCAGTGCGGGACGCATCGCGGGCGCCGGTGCGGCGGGGACGCTGGGGCTCGCTGCGTCCGCCAGCATGGTCGGCGCGGGCGGGTCCATCCGGCGCGGCATGGCGTCGGGCGCGCCCGTGATGGCGTCGATCGGCTCGGGATCGCCGGTCGGCCAGACGTCCTCGGGGGCGCTCCATTCGCGCTCCCCGTACTCGTTGATGACCATGGAGGGGGTCGCCATGGCCATCCGGCTCGCCGGCTGGCGAGTCGCCGGCGCGGCGATGGCGGCCGTGCGGACGGGGTGGATGCTCAGCGCGCGCGCGATGTCGCCGCGGAACTGCTGGACGGAACGCTGGCCCCAGAAGCCGTGGATCCAGCCCAGGTCGGCACTGAGGAATCCGACGAGCGGCATCAGATCGGCGCCACGCAGGTTGGCTCGCAGCGTCCGGTCCACCTGGCGGACCTCCGGGCGGGTGATGTCGTAGACATAGCCCACGGCGACGCGGGTCAGCTCGGCGCCTGCGGCCGGGGCGATGTTGTTCTTGAACTTCTCGCAGAGGCTGCAGCGGGGCTTGGTCGAGGTGACCAGGATCATCTTCCCGCTGGCGCGGGCTTCGGCCTGCGCATCGGCGAGGCGCGTGTGCCAGTGGATGGGCCCTGCCGTCGCGGGGCCGCGCGGGGCGTAGGTGCTGCGCGGCGCGGCGGCACCGCCGGTGGTACTGCTGGCCGTGCCGGCCTCCGGACCGTAGTTGCGCACGGGGGCCGGGGTCGGATTGCCGGACGAGCATGCGGCGGCTACGAGCAGCAGCAGGGTCGAACCAAGGGCTACGGGAACGCGGGTCTGCATGGGAATCTCCTGCCTGCCGAAGGCCCAGATGGGTCCTCCGCGGTGAGGTTGAGGGTAGCGCCGGGTGGGGGACCCGGCCAATCTCGGCTGCTGCCTCTGCTTGCGGCACTTGACACTTTGTCAGGCCTCGGACGCCTGCCCGCAGGCCGGCTGACAACATGGCACCAGTCGCTGTCCGGGTAATCGGGTCGAGAAGCCCGAACCTGAACGGACGCAGGGACTTACGTCGAGGATCCGCCCCGCGGCACACGGTTGGCAATGGACCGGGCGCAGGGCCCCGGGCCCGCGTGGCACCCATCGGCGTGTCTACCCACAAGCAGGAGGTCTCCCCATGGGAGCGAAGCAGCTCACGTTCGATCAGGATGCCCGCGCCAAGATCAAGGCCGGGGTCCAGAAGCTGGCCAAGGCCGTCAAGGTCACCTACGGCCCCCGCGGCCGCAACGCGGTCATCGACCGCGGCTGGGGTGCGCCGAACATCACCAAGGACGGTGTGACGGTGGCCGAGGAGATCTCGCTCAGCGATCCCTACGAGGACATGGGGGCGCAGCTCGTCAAGGAAGCCGCCACGAAGACCTCCGATGTGGCGGGTGACGGCACCACCACGGCGACGGTCCTCGCCGAGGCCCTCTACATCGGCGCCCACAAGTACGTGGCGGCCGGCGCGGGCACCTCGGCCCTCGGGCGCGGCATGAAGGCCGCATCGGTCGCAGCCAGCGAGGCCCTTACGAAGATGGCGCGCAAGGTCACGACCGACAAGCGCCACGTCAAGCAGGTCGCTTCGATCGCCGCGAATGGCGACAACGAGATCGGCGCCCAGATCGCCGACGCGATGGACAAGGTCGGCAAGGACGGCGTGATCACGATCGAGGAGGGCAAGACCCTCGACACGACGGTCACCGTCATCCAGGGCATGCAGTTCGATCGCGGCTTCCTCTCGCCGCACTTCGTGACGAACCCCGATCGCATGGAGGCGGTGCTCGACAACCCCTACATCCTCGTCTGGGGCGAGAAGATCACGGCCGCTACCAAGTTGGTGCCCCTCCTCGAGTCCATCTCGAAGACCGGTCGGCCCCTGCTCATCATCGCCGAGGACATCGAGGGCGACGCGTTGGCGACCCTCGTCCTGAACAAGCTGCGCGGCATCGTGAACACGGCGGCGGTCAAGGCACCGGGCTACGGCGATCGACGCAAGGCCATGCTCGAGGACATCTCGATCCTCACGGGCGCGCGGCCGATCAGCCAGGAGCTCGGCATCGAGCTCGAGGCGATCACGGTCGACGACCTCGGCTCCTGCCGGCGCGTGACGATCAACGGCGAGACGACGGTCATCGTCGATGGCGCGGGCAAGCCCGCCGATCTCTCGGCGCGCCTGAAGCAGATCCGGCGCCAGGTCGAGGCCAGCGACTCCGACTACGACCGCGAGAAGCTCCAGGAACGCTTGGCGAAGCTCTCGGGTGGCGTGGCCCAGATCGAGGTTGGCGCTGCCACCGAGGTGGAGATGAAGGAGAAGAAGGCGCGCGTCGAGGACGCCCTTCACGCCACCCGCGCCGCAGTCGAGGAGGGCATTCTCCCCGGCGGCGGTACCGCGTTCGTGCGGGCCGAGAAGGCCGTGCAGAAGGTCGTCGACACGCTCGAGGGCGATGAGGCGTTCGGCGCCGCGGTCGTGCTCGAGGCGCTCCAGGTGCCCCTGCGCACCATCGCCGACAACGCGGGCTACGAAGGCTATGTGGTCCTGCGCGACGTGCGCAAGGCCACGAAGTCGGTCGGCTTCGACGCCAACACCGGCACGATGGTCGACATGTTCGAGGCCGGCGTCGTCGACCCGACCAAGGTTGCGCGTAGTGCCCTGCAGAACGCAACGAGCGTCGCAGCCCTGCTCATGTCCACCGACACGCTGATCGCCAACCTCCCCGAAGACGAACACGCAGACGACGAGGGCATGGACGCCGACTTCTAGTCGGCGATCAACCTTCTTCCTCTCAATACACAGGAGACGACTCCCATGGCGATCCAGCCCTTGGACGACCGCATTGTGGTCAAGGCCGTCGAGGCCGATGTGAAGAGCAGTGGCGGCATCCTGCTTCCCGACAGCGCCCAGGAAAAGCCGCAACGCGGCATCGTGGTCGCCGTCGGAGCGGGTGCGCGCAACGATAGCGGCGTGCGCGTCGCATTGACGGTCGCCGTCGGCGACGAGGTCATCTACGGCAAGTACGCCGGCAACGAGATCAAGTGGGACGGCGAGGAATACAAGATCCTCCGCGAGAGCGAAGTCCTCGCCCAGATCCAGTAACCCCCGCGGGCTTTCCCAGGCAGCGTCCCCCAGACAAGGTCCCCCCAGACAAGGTCCCTACAGACAGCGTCGCCGCCCCGGCGGTGACGGCCTTCCGAGAGAGAACATCATGGCCAAGCAGTACCTGTTCGACTCCGACGCCCGCCAGCGCATCGCCGCGGGGGTCACGAAGCTCGCCGACGCCGTGCGCGTCACCTTGGGGCCTGCGGGCCGCAACGTGATCTGCCAGAAGTCGTTCGGCGGTCCGACGGTGACGCGTGACGGTGTGACCGTCGCCAAGGAAATCGAGCTCGAGGATCCCTTCGAGAACATGGGCGCCAAGCTGGTGACCGAAGCGGCGTCGAAGACCAACGACGTCGCTGGCGACGGCACGACCAGCGCCACGGTGCTCACCGAGGCGATTCTCAGCGAGGGCTTGAAGGCGGTCACAGCCGGCGCCCAGCCCATCGCGCTCAAGCGAGGCATGGACAAGGCCGTCGCGGCCGTCGTCGCGCAGATCGCCGACATGTCGAAGAAGGTCACGAGCCGCGAGCAGAAGGCCGCCGTGGCGACCATCTCGGCCAACCACGATGCGGCGATTGGCGACTTGCTCGCCGAAGCCGTGGACACCGTAGGCAAGGACGGTGTCATCACCGTCGAAGAGGGCCAGAGCACCGAGACGCAGCTCGAGTTCGTGGACGGCCTCGAGTTCGACAAGGGCTTCCTCTCCCCCTACTTCATCACCGACACCAAGGAGTTGAAGTGCGTCCTCGAGGACGCCCTCGTACTCCTCTACGAGAAGAAGCTCGGCAACCTGCGCGAGCTCATTCCCGTACTCGAGACCGTGGCCCACTCCGGCAAGCCCCTGTTGATCGTGGCCGAAGACGTCGAGGGCGAGTGCCTCGCGGCGTTGGTCGTCAACCGGCTGCGCGGCGCGCTCCGCGTCTGCGCTGTGAAGGCGCCCGGCTTCGGGGACCGTCGCAAGGCGATGCTCGAGGACCTCGCCGTCCTCACCGGCGGCACGTTCATCAGCGACGACCTCGGCGTGAAGCTCGAGTCGGTGAAGCTCGAGGACCTCGGTACCGCGCGCAAGATCACCGTGTCCAAGGACAGCACCGTCCTCAGCGAGGGCGGCGGCAAGAAGAAGGACATCAAGGCGCGCATCGAGCAGATCCGCGGCCAGATCGAGCGCTCGACCTCGGACTACGACACCGAGAAACTCCAGGAGCGTCTCGCCAAGCTGCAAGGCGGCGTCGCCGTCGTGCTGGTGGGCGCACCCACGGAGCTCGAGCTCAAGGAGGCGAAGTACCGCGTCGAGGATGCGCTCAACGCCACCCGTGCGGCCGTCGAGGAGGGCATCGTTCCCGGCGGCGGCGTCGCGCTCATCCGCTGCGCCAGTGCGCTCGACGGCCTGCGGGTCAAGGGCACCGACGAGAAGATGGGTGTCGACATCATCCGGCGCGCGCTCGAGGCGCCCTTGCGTCAGATCGCAGCCAATGCCGGCGAAGAGGGCTCGGTCATCATCGACGAGGTGCAGCGTGCCAAGTCGCCCTCGGCGGGCTGGGACGCGAAGAACCGCAAGTTCACGAACATGGTTGACGCCGGCATCCTCGATCCGGCCAAGGTCGTTCGCGCCGGGCTCCAGCACGCCGCGTCGATCGCAGCCATGATCCTCACCACCGAGACGCTCATCACCGACCTCAAGGACGAGAAGAGCGCCGCCGAGGGTGCCGAACTCTAGGCCGTACTTCTCGCCGATCGCCAGGCAGTGCTCCGGGTCCCGAGGATGGACCGCGCCGCAGTTCCCGTAGGATCCTGATCGTGCCGGACACCGGGAAACGCGACTACTACGAGGTCTTGACCGTCAGCCGCTCGGCGGATGGCAAGGAGATCAAGACTGCCTACCGGCGGCTTGCGCTCAAGTACCACCCGGACAAGAACCCGGGGGACGCGAAGGCCGAGGAACTCTTCAAGGAGGCCTCGGAGGCCTACGACGTGCTTTCCAACGAGGAAAAGCGCGCGCGCTATGACCGCCACGGCCATGCGGGGCTCGACGGCAATGTCGGGTTCAACAACGTCTCCGACATCTTCGGCGCGTTCTCCGATCTCTTCGGCTCCTTCTTCGGCGGTGCCGGAGGCCGCGGGGGCCCGCGCCGCGGCGCCACGCTGCGGGCCGACCTTGCAGTGCCCTTCGAGGAAATGGCCGAGGGCGCGTCCAAGACCCTGACGATCCGCCGGCATGTGCCGTGTGAGCCATGCGACGGCTCCGGGTCGGCGGACGGCAAGCCGCCCGTGACCTGCGGCACCTGCGGTGGCCATGGCCAGGTGCTGACCTCCTCGGGGTTCTTCTCCGTCCAGCGCCCGTGTCCGAAGTGTGGGGGCGCTGGTGAGTCGGTCGCCAACCCCTGCTCCCGTTGCGGCGGTGACGGCCTCGCGGTCGGCACGCGCGATATCGAGTTGACGATTCCCGAGGGGATCTACGACGGCGTCACGATGCGTGTACCGGGCGAGGGCGAGCCGGCGCCGCGCGGCGGCGTTCCGGGGGACCTCAACGTCCGGATTCGCGTCCAGGAGCACGCTGTGTTCGTGCGCTCGCCGGAGGATCCCGCGGACATCTACCTGCAGGTGCCGCTGCCGATCACGACTGCACTCATGGGCGGCCAGCTGGAGATCCCCTCGCTGGAGGGCAGCGTGACGCTCGACGTCGATGCGGGCACCGAGCCGGGCGACACCATCCGCGTCCGCGGGGGCGGCCTGCCGCGCTTCCAGGGGCGCGGCAGGGGCCACCTCTACGTGCGCGTGCAGTACGACGTTCCGAAGCGGCCTAGCCGCAAGATGAAGAAGATCCTTGAAGACCTGCGCGGCGTCGAAGAGGGCGAGACGGGCCCCGCACGGCGCAAGTTCGAAGACCGCTTGAAGGCGCACCTCAAGGCCATCGAGAAGCGCAAGAAGAAGAGCTGACCCATGGTTGACGACACGGACCCCAAGCGTGAGGACCCCAAGCCGGAGGACCTCGATCCCAACCAGGCGGCTGCCGAGGCCGGCGAGCCTGAGCAGGCTCCCGAGGAACCCGCGCCGCCGCCGACCGCCGAGGAGGCTCTCGAGAAGCTCACCGACAAGCTGCGCCGCGTCGAGGCGGAGTTCGTCAACGAGACCAAGCGCATCCGGCGCAAGGCCGAAGAGGACCGCAAGTACGCTGTCGAAGGCGTCGTTGTCGACCTCCTGCCCGTGGTCGACGCGCTCGCCGGCGCCCGTGACGGGCTCCCCGACGACGAGGCAAGCGCTCCGATGCGCGAGGGCCTGAGCCTCGTCGAGCAGCAGCTCCAGGCCGTGTTCAAGCGCTATGGCATCGCCGCGATCGAGGCGCAGGACAAGCCGTTTGATCCCGCGCGCCACCAGGCGCTGATGATGGTGGAGCGCGATGACGTGCCGCCGCAGACCGTCTGCGACGTCATGCGGGTGGGCTACGAGCTCCACGGTCGCGTGATCCGCCCGGCGGAGGTGCTCGTGGCCAAGGCCCCGGCGGCGGCCGAGGACGAGGCCGCCAGCGAGACGACGGAGGAGGGTGCCTGATGCCCACGTATGACTACGTCTGCGAAGCCTGCGGTCACGCCTTCGAGCACTTCCAGAGCATGACGAGCCGGCGCCTCCGCAAGTGTCCGTCCTGTGGCGAGCGCAAGCTCGACCGCCTCGTGGGTCGTGGCGCCGGCGTGATCTTCAAGGGCTCAGGCTTCTACGAGACCGACTACAAGCGCTCCGGACCGCGGGCCTCCGAGCAGGCCGCGTCCGAGAAGGGCGCCTCCGACGGAAGCGGCGATAGCGCCAGCTCGAGCGAAAAGGCGGACAGCAAGAAGGCCCCCGCGAAGGACGCCGGCTCGTCGCAGGACAGCGCTTCCTCCAAGGAAAGCTGACTCATGGCTGCGCGTCCGGCGAAGGGGGCCTGCCCGGTCTGTCGAGCTGCCGTGGTTCCGACGAGCCGGTTCGTGCCCTTTTGCTCCGAGCGTTGCAAGATGGTGGACCTCGGCCGGTGGTTCACGGGAGAGTACGTGGTCGCTGGCGAGGACGCGATCGCGATCGACCCCGAGGAGCTCGAAGAGCATCTTCGACGGCTCGAAGCCGATCGCGCCCGCAAGCTGGCCGAGGGAGGCGACGCCGAAGACGATGCGTGAACTGTGGCATGCTGCTGGTCGTGCGGCTGGGGATCCAGCCAAACGCCGCGTTGCGCTGGTCGGCATCCTGATCAGCGCGCCCACGCTTGCCGTGGGGGCCCTGCTCTCCCACCTGGTCTCCGGCGAGGGCGTCTCAGGCATCGGCCGACCGCTGCAGTTCGTCCTCGCGCCGCTTTGCCGTGCATACGAGGAGGGCGCGGACATCGCGTTGCTGGGTTACGTCACCTTGCAGGGCTTGCTGCTCGCGCTCGTCTGGAGCTTCTACGGGGGCGCGCTCCAGCGCCTGGCCGCCGTGGACCTCACGCAGGGACGACGTGAGGAAGCGCCCGCCGCCTACGCGTTCGCCGCCCGGCATTGGCGCGGGATCCTCGGCGCGAAGGTCGCGTTGCTCGCGGGCGCGGTGCTTCCACTCGGCGTCGCGATCCTCTTCGCGCATCTGGCCCGCCTCGATGGCTGGCTCGGGGGCGTGTTCCTCGCGCTCTCGATCGTCGTTGCGGTCGTCCTGGGCTTCCTCGGCGTGTTCGTCCTGCTCGCCTGGGTCGTGGGGGGGCTCCTGACAACGTCCGTGATCGCCTGCGAGGACTCCGACAGCTTCGACGCGCTCAGCCGTTCCTTCGGCTACGTCGGTGCGGGTCCGCCGCGCTTCACCCTGTGGCGCCTTGCGCTCTTCGGCGGCGTGCTCATCGGCTCGCTCTGGCGCGGCCTGCGCGTGTTGTTGGTGCTGGGCATCGCACTCGCCTGCCTGCGGGCGGGGGCGGGAGCCGAGGCGGTCACGCATGTGGAGCGCATCCTCAAGGCCCTCGGCACGCCGGCGGGCGCCGAGCGGCTGGCGCTGAGCTGGGCGGACTACCTCGCGGCCTGCGTGGCGGGCCTCACCCTCTTCGGCTTGACCGCCACCTGGTTGGCCGACCTCATCGCCCGCCTGGGCTGCGCGCGCATGGCGCTCTACCTCGCCATGCGCGAGGCGGTCGACCGCATGCCGCGCACCCACCTGGCCAGTGCACCCGAGGCGCCCGCGTTCCAAGACGCCGAGGCCGCCGGCTTCGAAGAGGTGTCGCGCGTCGGCGACGCCTGATGGAGGACGTCACTGCCATCGTGGTGCCCGTGCTGGAGATCTTCTCCAGCTTCCAGGGGGAAGGCCCGCACGTGGGCGAGCGCCAGGTCTTCGTGCGGCTTGCGCGCTGCGACCTGCGCTGCGCGTTCTGCGACACGCCCGAGAGCTTCCCCACGCCCGACACCGCGCGCGTGCAGGCTGCGCCGAACGGTGCCGAGGAGCGCCCGACGAATCCGCTTTCCGTGGCCACGATCCTCGAGGCGATCCGCCGCTTGGACGAACCGCCGGGCTTGCACGCGGCCGTCACGATCACCGGCGGCGAACCACTGCTCCACCCCCAGGCCGTGCAGGCAATCGCCGCCGGCACGCGCGCGCTGGGCATGCGCGTGCATCTCGAGACGGGCGGTCATCGCCCGGGTGCGCTGGCGCATGTCCTGGCAGACGTCGATGAGGTCAGTCCGGACTTGAAGCTGGCGAGCGCCACCGGGGCGCGCACCCCGTGGGATGCGCACGCGGAGACCTACGCCATGCTCGAGGCAGCCGGCAAGGCGTTGGCCATCAAGGCCGTCGTCGGCGGCGACACGCCGGTCGAGGAGGTCGAGGCAGCCGCACGCTTCTGTGCGCAGCATGCGCCCTCGGCTCCCTTGGTGCTGCAGCCCGTCACGCCGTATCGCGACGGGCCTGGCAAGCCGACCCTCGGGCACCTCTACCGCATCCACGACGCGGTCGCCCGCTTGCACCCCGATGTC
>JAJDEM010000288.1 GCA_029259795.1 Planctomycetota bacterium | reverse complement strand
GTGGTCGTCGAGGCGCAGTACCTCGACGACGTCCTTGCCAAGACGACCGAGTCCTGGTTCGTCCAAGACACCCAAGGCAACGTCTGGGCAATGGGCGAGGAGGAAACCGCCCCGCAGCCGACAAGCGAGACCCTCGACGCTTGGCAGGCCGGCGTCGACGGTGCGGTGCCGGGCATCGCGATGTTCGCGTTCCCCGCCGTCGGCTCGACGTTCCGCGGTGGTTCCGGCCCCGGGGTCGAGGACGAGCTCGCCGCCGTCGCGGCGACCGGCGAGACGATCAGCGTGGCAGGCGGCACCTTTCCGGGCTGTGTAGAGATCCACGAGACCAAGCTCGACGGCACCGGCGATGTGGAGCGTGCGTGGTACGCACCCGGGGTCGGCCTGGTTCTGCAGATCGACGCCGACGGTACACGGACGGAACTGCTTTCACTCGCGGGGCGCTGAGCGGATGAGCCCGCGCGCTGCAAGTCTCCTGGCGTTCATCGCGGTGGCCGCCCTCCTCGGCGGCTGCCGGACCTCGCTGCGCGCGCCCACCCAAGAACCGGCTCCTTGGGACCTCGGCCGACAGGGTCGGCTCGCCCAAGCGCCGCGCGCCGTGATCCGCGACTATGTCCGCGACCTGCGCTGGACCTCCGGGCTGCCCAGCGGCTACGCGCTCCCTACGCGCTATCCCGCGCTCACCCGGCGCACGAAGCGCTGGGATGACTGGCTGAGTCTCGGAGCAAGTGGCGCCATCCTCGCCTACGGCTTTGCCGCGTTCGGCTCAGGCGACCCCGCGCGGATCGAGAACGTGGGGCATGCCTTCAAGAAGAGCGCCAACGGCGCCGCCCTCGGCGTCGCGGCGCTGCATGTCGATCCCGTCGGCATGCTGCAGTTCGGGACGTCCGCGATCACGACGGGCTTTGCTACGGATCTCTTGAAGACCCATGTCGGCAAGCTACGACCCAACGACAGGAGCGACACCACCTCATTCCCCTCGGGGCATACGGCCTCCGCGTTCGCGAGTGCGTCCTTCCTCCACACGCGCTACGGCCCCAAGGTCGGCGTACCGGCCTATCTCGCCGCCTCGCTCACCGCGGCAAGTCGCGTGGCAGCGGGGCAGCACTTCATGGACGATGTGCTTGGAGGCGCGAGCCTTGCGATGATGGTGAACTGGCTGACGGTGCGCCCGCTGCGGACGCCCTCGGGCTGCCGCGAGGTCGACTGCTGTGCGCTGGGCTGGCGGTACGAGTTCTCGGGCGGACTCTCCGGGGCTTCACGCAACCAGATCCAGGTGCCGTTGGACACAGGCACACCGATCGACATCGCCGCGTTCGACCACGGCAACGGCTCGGCGGTCTACACCGCGGCCACCCTCGAGTGGAGCCCGCCCGGCACGCCCCACCAGTTCGCCGCGCGCCTGCTGCCCTACGACGTGCAGGAGGTTGGCACGTTTGCCGCCCCGACCTCGATCGGCGGCATCACCTTCCCGCAGGCGATCGACACGCGCGCCCGCTACACGGCCAACGAGTTCCGGCTGCGCTACAGGCGCCGCATCGAGCTCTCCCGCGCCTTCCACGTGCGGGTCGGCCCCCAGGTCTCGCTCGTACACCAGAAGGTCGACTTCGCGCAGCCCGGCCTCCGGGCGCGTGGCTCGACCCTCGCGTGGCAAGGCGGGGTGCATGGGTTCGTAGGCTTCGAGCCTTGGGACCACGTGCTGCTCTGGGCCGAGGTCGATGGCCTCGCAAACCTCGACAGCTACGTCGCCGAGCTGCGTGCCGGGATACGCATCACGCTTGATCGCGCCTGGGACGTCGGGGTCGGCGGGCTGGCGTCGCGGCGCGAGATCCGCGGTCACGACTTCGAAAACGACTTCAACTACCGCGCGCTGTTCGTCAGCGTCGGGCACTCGTTCCGCTAGCGGACGGCTCCCCGACGGCCTACTTCCCGGCGGCTTCCCGCTCCTCGATCTCCTCCTCCGTGATCTCGGGCTCGCCCATCGTCACGGCATTGCCGAACCCGAAGTAGCCCTCCCGTACGCCTGCAGCGACGGGCTTCCACGGGGCGGGCTGCGCCACGGCCTCGCCACGCAGCGTGACGACGAACGGACCGGCGCCGCGCGCCTCCTCGATCAGCACCTTGAAGGAGAAGGTCGCGGCCGTATCCGTCGGCGGCAGGCCCTCGAACAGGAACGCGTAGACGCCCGCACGCAGGGCCTCGTCCATGAGGGCGACGATCTCGCCCCACGGTGCCTGCGGGTCTGCACGGAGCGTGACGAAGAGCGCGTCCTCGGGAGCCTCGCGGTAGGCAGCAAGCGCTTCGCCGACGGAGGCGACGGCCGCCCGCTTGCCCGGCGTACCCAGGCGCATGCGGACGTCGGTGCTGATGACCAACCGCCCGCCGCAGAGGCCCCTGTCAACCGGGAGGAAGGCCGCCACAGCACCCCGTGCCCCAGAGCCCTGCTCCTTGACGGCGACGAAGATCCGGTAGAGGCGCAACTGCGGGTCGGCGCAGACCAGCATCAGTTCGGCGACGGCGCGCCACGGCACACTCGGGGCGATCACGAACAACAGGTTCACCGGCCGCGCGGCGCTGGGCTCCACCGGGGCGAAGACACGGGGACCGGGATCACGGGGCGGCAGATCGACGACCCCCTGCTTGGCACCCTTGGCAACGCCGGGTCCGGGCAGGCTGCCCCCCTCGGCGGGGTCCTCGGTCTCGAAGACCTCATCCTCCTGGACGTCCTCCCCCTGGATCACCGGCATCTCTGCATCGATCTCGCGCTCCCGGACGGGCCCGGCATCCTCCGTGGCGTCCTCGAGCTCCTCCTCGACCAACTCTGCCTCCATGCGGGCCCGGATGACCTTGCGCGGCGGCTCGTCGGCGGTGCGCGGCCGGGGTCGCTCGAGGGGCAGCGTCTCGCCGAGCCGCTCGGCCAAGGCGGATACGGCGCAGGGTTGGCCGTCGACCGTGAGGACGCCCGCCGCGGTGATCGCGAGAGTCACCAGACCCTTGGACGGCGGCAGCGCCCCGAGGCGCGCAACCGTCGGGAGGTCCGTCGCGGCCGCGACGGATCCCTCGCTGCCGGAGGGTCCCGGGTCGTCTGCGGGCTGGGGGTCGCCGCAGGCGGTGGCGAGTAGACAGAGCACGAGGCCGAACAGGGCGATGCGGGGCATGGTGGAAGCCTCCCGGGCAGCGTCAGAGCGCCCCAGGGTACACCCCGCCCTGCCGCGGCGCTGCGCCCCGAGGCGTGCCCGGAGCATCGCCACGACTGATGGCGCCATGAGCAGGCCGAGGGCTGCGCTGTCGCCGCCATGTTGCAGAATCCCCCCATCACATCGGGAGACGAGCGATGACGATGCGTACCAACTGGGCCAACGAATCAGCACGTACCGGGAGGCAGGCTGCCGTGGAAAAGAGCGGATCCGTATCCGATACGTTTGGCTGCTACACCTTCGGCCTCGACGAGATGCAGCGGCGCCTGCCGCGGCCGATCTTCGAAGCCATCAAGGCGACGATCGCCTCGGGCGAGCCGCTCGACATGGGCTTCGCCGACGAGATCGCCCACGCCATGAAGGAGTGGGCCGTCGAGAACGGCGCGACGCACTTCACGCACTGGTTCCAGCCGCTCACCGGCGCGACGGCCGAGAAGCACGATGCGTTCATCGAGTTCTCCGGCGGTCGGACGATCGAGCGCTTCTCCGGCAACCAGCTCATCCAGGCCGAGCCCGACGCGAGCTCGTTTCCGAGCGGCGGGATCCGCAGCACGTTCGAGGCACGCGGCTACACGGCCTGGGATCCGACCTCGCCGGCGTTCCTGATCTTCAACGAGCACGGCGCCACGCTCACGATTCCCTCGGTCTTCGTCTCCTACACGGGCGAGGCGCTCGACAAGAAGACGCCGCTCCTGCGCTCCATGCGCGAGCTCAACCGCGCCGCCCGCAGCACCATGGCGCTCATGGGCCGCCCGACCTCGGCTGTCAACGCGACGCTCGGCGCGGAGCAGGAGTACTTCCTGGTCCACCGCGACCTGTTCGTCCAGCGCCCCGACCTCGAGGTCACGGGCCGCACCGTGCTCGGCACGACGCCCCCCAAGGGCCAGCAGCTCGACGACAACTACTTCGGGACCATCGACGAGCGCGCGCTGGACTTCATGGGCGAGGTCGAGACCGAGGCGTGGAAGCTCGGCATCCCCGCCAAGACGCGCCACAACGAGGTGGCCCCGCACCAGTACGAGGTCGCGCCGATCTTCCTGCCGCTCAACCTCTCCTCCGACCAGAACCACCTGCTCATGGACCTCATGCGCAAGGTGGCGCGCCGCCGCGACCTGGCCGTTCTCTTCCATGAGAAGCCGTTCGCCGGCGTCAATGGCTCGGGCAAGCACAACAACTGGTCGCTCAGCACGGCCGAGGGACGCAACCTGCTCGACCCGGGCGACTCGGCCGACGAGCATGTCGAGTTCCTCTACTTCCTGTGTGCCGTGCTGCGCGGCGTGCACGCCCGCGCGGAGCTCCTGCGTGCGTCCATCGCCTCTGCAGGCAACGACCACCGCCTGGGTGCCAACGAGGCACCGCCGGCCATCATGTCGGTCTTCCTCGGTAGCCGACTGACGGAGATCCTCGACACCCTGCTTGCGGGCCAGTCGATCTCCGCCGTCGCCGATCAGGTGATCCAGACCGGCCTCGAAGTCCTCCCCCAGGTCAAGAAGGACAACACCGACCGCAACCGCACCTCGCCGTTCGCCTTCACGGGCAACAAGTTCGAGTTCCGCGCCGTCGGCTCGGCCCAGTCCAATGCAACGCCCATGGCGTTCTTGAACGTGGCCGTCACGGAAGCCCTCGACGAGATGGGCGAGCGCCTCAAGACCCGCCTCGACAACGGCGAGGATCGCAACGAAGCCATCTTCGCGGTCATCAAGGAGGTCTACGCAGACGCCAAGCCGATCGTCTTCAATGGCAACGGCTACTCGCAGGACTGGGTCGAGGAGGCCGCCCGCCGTGGGCTCCCCAACCACACGACCACCCCCACCGCGCTGACGGCCATCACGAGCGAGAGCTCGAAGGCCCTGCTCGCACGGTACGGCATCCTGCAGCCGCACGAGCTCGACGCGCGCTACACGGTGCTGCTCGAGAAGTACAACTGCATGCTCGACATCGAAGCCGTGCAGATGATCCGCATGGCCAAGACGGGCGTCTTGCCTGCCGCGTACTCGCAGCAGTCGGTCATGGCCGACGCCTACGCGAAGATCGCCGCCTGCGGCATCGAAGCGGCGGTCCAGAAGGACGAGCTCTCGATCTACTCGGGCATGATCGCCGAGACGATCACCGCCATCGACGGCGTACGCCAAGCGCTCAGCGCCGCGCCCGACGACGAAGAGGCTGCGACGAAGGCCGAGTACCAGTGCGCGACGATGATTCCCGCGATGGATCGCCTGCGCACCGTCTGCGACGCGCTGGAGCGCCGCACCGACGAAGACCTCTGGCCTTTCCCCAACTACCACGCGCTGCTGTTCCAGTAACGCCAGCCGGTCCCGCTTCGTCACCGCAACGTCGGAGGCCATGGCCCTCCGCGTCACGCGTGTGCCACCCCGACAGGGCGGTGGCGCGGCGATGACCCCCGCGAGACGCCAACGGCCACAGACTCATCTCCGTTCCCCTGGAGGTGACGATGAAGCAAGGTCGCTGGATCGCGTTGGCAGTACTCGCTCTCGGTGGTGCGCTCTACATCGGCGCACGGGATGCGCAGCAGTGGCCACGCCCGGCGCGGCCTTCGACGCCCCATGTGGCAGAGTTGCCCGCAGAGGGGCTGCCCGCCGAAGGGCTGCTCGCCGAGGAGCCGGCCGACCCCTGGCTCCCGGGCATGCCGGGCACGCGTCTCGTGAACGATCCGTTCGCGGAGCGTCCTGAACCTCGTGATGACCCTCTCGGCGACTTGATGCGTGACATCGGGGCCGACATCCGCGGCCTCGGTGACAACGCGGCTGGCATCGGCTCACCCGGGCGCCTCGTCGACCTGAACGACGTAACGAACGGTCTCGAGGACGGCGCGTCCTCTGGAGGCGTCGGCGGGAGCAGCGACCTGCCCGCGGCCGCGGCCCTGAACCCATCGGCCGGGGCCTACTTCAACGATGGCGCCCGGGACGGCGAGCACAGGGCGCGCACGGAACACACCTTCGAGGGGATCGGGCCCAGCCTCGGGGAGGCCGGCGCCGACCGCCGCCGTGCCTACCGGCGAGATCAGGATCGCAGGCTCGACCGGCAGCGAGCCGTCGAAGACGGCCTCGCCGAGATGTCCGAAGCCGAGGAGCAGCGGCTCTTGACGGAGCTGGACTTCGACGCGCGCTGGAAGGCCGTCATGGCCAACCTGGACGGCGCACACCTTCCGCCGACCGCCACCACCTACGTCTTTCCCGAGAACTGGCTCGATGAGATCGCCCGGCGCTCCCAGCGGAGCTTCTGGGATCGAATCACGGCGAGCCGGGAGATCCGACTCGCTCCTTCAAACTTCACACCGCCGGCAAGTGATGCCGAGGAGCCCACCCCCAAGCCGCGCACCTGGAAGCGTGCGGGTGCGACGCCCAATGCCGTCCGGCTCACGGTCGGCGACGATGACGACCTGCCGCTGGAAGCGATGGACATCACCGTGCAGATCGAGGGCTTCCGCGCCCGCGTCGTCCTTGACTGCTTCTTCCGCAACACGAAGGACACCTCGCTCAACGGGTCGTTCCGTCTGCGCCTGCCCACAGGCGCATCACCCCACTACTTCGCGTTCGGCGCCACCAAGCTCGCCACGCGCGCGTTCCGGCCCCACGCCGTCGCGGATCTGGGCTCGATCCGCGCCAGCCGGACCTCGACCTGGGAGGCGCCCAAGGAGGCACGCATGGTCTCCCGGGAGAAGGCCGCCCACGCCTACACCGAGACGATTCGCGAGCGCATCGACCCGGCCCTCATGGAGTGGGCGGGCGCGGGCGTCTTCGCGGCACAGGTGTTCCCGCTCGAACCCGGCGTCCTGCACCACCTCGTCGTGGCCTATGACGTCGATGTGCCGCAGGAGGGCGAGAACCTCGTACACCGCCTCGACCTTCCGCGCGGGGTTCCCTCACTGGACGTCGAGATTGCCGCCCGCGACGGCGCCACCCTCGATGCCCCGACCGTATCCCTGGCCGACGCGCGCCGTCGCTTCACCAACCCCAAGGGCAAGCAGATCGTCACGACCTTGGCTTGCCCGACCCCCATCCTCCTCACGGGATCGTGCATGGAGGCG
>JAJDEM010000287.1 GCA_029259795.1 Planctomycetota bacterium | reverse complement strand
GGGCCCTGACCGTCGCCGGCCTGCGTTGGTTGGCGCGCCATGAGGGTGGGGGAACGGCCGCGGGAGCTGCGGCAGGAGCCACGATCGTGGGGAATGGGCTCGTGTTCGTCGTGTGCCTGCCGCTGGCGCTTCCCCTCTCGGGCGCCGGGGCGTCGGACTGGCTGCTGGTCGGCTACCTGGGCGTGTTCCAGATCGGCCTCGCGTACGTCTTCCTGACCCGCGGGGTCCGAACCATTTCGGCTCTGGAGGGGGCACTCCTCCTGCTGGTCGAGCCCGTGCTGAACACACTCTGGGCCTGGTGGCTCCACGGCGAGGTGCCGGGGCCGTGGGCCGCGGCGGGTGCCCTGCTGATCCTGCTCGCCACGCTGGTCCACGCTTTGCGACAGAGACCGAAAGTCCCTTCCCCGGCTGGCCGATAACGGGGGGGAGCTGTCCTCGGAGCCCTCGCATGCGATCCACCCTTCTGCGCCGTCTCGTTTCTACCCCGCTCCTGATCGTCCTGGGCGTTGCCCTGACGCTGCCCGGCTGCGGCGCGTCGGACGAGTATCACTTCGCGGTGCCGACTGGCTCGACGTCGTCCGATGCGACGCTCGACGAGACGCTCGCGACGGCCATGGCGGCCGCCAGCATCAGCGGCGTGAGCCGCCCACAGGCGGATGCGCCTGAGCTGGTGGCGTTGGGCAAGGCACTGTTCTTCGACAAGATCCTCTCGGGCAACTTGAACATCAGCTGCGCCACATGCCATCACCCGGTGGCGTTCACGGGGGACAGCCTCCCCGTCTCCTTGGGCGAAGGCGGTACGGGGCTGGGCGCAAACCGTGATGTCGGCACAGGGCAGCTCATCCCGCGCAATGCGCCGCACATCTTCAACGCTGCAGTCACAGGCGTGGACACCATGTTCTGGGACAGCCGGGTTCGTCGCGATTCGATCACGGGCGAGCTCACGACCCCCGAGTCGGGCCTCAACGGCGCGGCGCCCACCTTGCCCGATCACGTGCAGCAACTGACGAGTGCCTTGGCTGCCCAGGCGATGTTCCCGGTGACCTCGCACGACGAGATGCGAGGCCAAGCGGGCTTGAACCCGATCGCCGACGCCGCCGACAACACGGCCGTGTGGGCGCTGCTCATGGAGCGTCTCGTCGGCACCGCCAACGGCACGGTGGGTGGGATCCAGGCCTACCGCGACCTCTTCCTCGCGGCCTACCCCGGCACGGCCGACTTCGACACGCTCACGTTCGGTCACGCCGCGCGCGCCATTGCGGCCTTCGAGCGCCATCAGTGGACTGCGCTCGACTCCCCCTTCGATCGCTACGTCGGCGGCGAGACGGGAGCGCTCAGTGACTCGGCCAAGCGCGGGGCTCTCCTGTTCTGCGATACGGCTGGCTGCGCGGATTGCCACAGCGGGCCGCTGCTTACGGACTTCCAGCATCACGCCTTGGCCGTCCCGCAGGTCGGTCCCGGCAAGGGCAGCGTCGGGGAGGACCTGGGCCTCGCGCTGGAGACAGGGCTGGTGGCGGACAACTACAAGTTCCGCACGCCGCAGCTGCGCAACGTGGCGCTGACGGGCCCGTGGATGCACGACGGTGCGTTCACGACGCTCGAAGCCGCCGTGCGCCATCATCTGGATCCCTTGAACAGCCTCGCGAACTACGACGCTGGACAGCTGCCGGCCCTCTTCGCGGCCACCCACGACACGGACGCCACGCGCAACGCCGCGCGCGCCGCCGCCCTGTCGCCGCTCCTGCAGCCCCCGGTGGGGCTGACCGATGCGCAGTTCCGCGACCTGATGGCCTTCCTGCACAGTCTGACCGATCCAGCGTCGTTGAACCTGCTGGATGAGACGCCGGATAGCGTGCCGAGCGGTCTGCCCGTCAGGGACTGACCCCCCGCGGGCGTCAGACGCACCTCGCCTCGGGGGACAGCCTTGTGTCGAGGCTGTACCCTGGGCGCGGAGGTACCCCCCCGATGGCCCGACTGCTCTTGATCGCCGCCTCTCTGCTCCTGCTCTGCTCGCCAGTCCTTGGCAAGGACGACGTGGCCGGGACCAAGGCTGCGAAGGCGGCGAGCGCCGTTCGCGCGAAGCTGCCGGCGCCGAACCCCGGGATCTCCGTCTCCTACCACGGCGATCTCGTGATCGGTGACCTCTGGGCGGGCGAGGTGCATCTAGGCGCCAAGCTGGCCAAGCTGGGCCGCCAGTACGTGTGGCGTATTACCGAAGACACCTACATGGACTGGCAGGGCGGCGAGACCCGCGTGAAGCTCATGCTGCACGCGGACAAGCGCCTCGCCATCCTCAGCGGGACCTACGAGCGCAGTGATCGCGAGGGCGCCATCTCGCTTGTGTTCTCGCGCAGCGAGAAGGGCTTCGATGTGCAGCGGCGCACCCGCAAGGGCAAGGCAGCGTGGGGCAAGACAGAGAGCCTCACCATGCAGGCCGCGCCCCAGCCCATGGGGGGGCTCCCTTCGTTGCTCATGTTCCTGCGCGCCGCGGGCCCCGCGAAGAAGGCGGTCGATTACCGGCTGCCGGTCGTTCGCGAGTCGGCTTGGAAGATGGTGGAGTCCGCCGAGCCGGCCACCACGTTGCTTGCCTGCCGCGGGCCCGGTACCTGGAAGCGCGGGAAGAAGAGCTTCGAGACCAGCGTGGTCCGCTACAACCCCGGCGGCACGACCTGGGATCTCCACCTGAGTCGCGACCACCGCAAGCTCATTGCAATGGTCAGTACAACCGGCCCGGTCCAGATCATCCCGGCCGGCATGGCGGGTGATCGCGTCGCGGCCGATCCGCGTGAACCCGCGACTACGTGGAAGAAGGCGTTCCTGAAGTTCGGCTTTGGCTACCACATGGCGCGTGAGTCCCTACTCGCCGATGCGTTCCACTGGCCGGTCATGTACGAGTACGAAGTCAAGACGCTCAAGCGCTGGGACAAGAACAGTCCCGTCGCCGACTTCAAGAAGGCGTGGATTGCCGAGTTCATCAAGGGCTCGTTGCACCGCGACACCCCCGCGACCCGACGCCTGCTCTCGATGACGCTTGCGACAGGCAAGGTCAAGAAGGAGACGGCCACCGACGTCGTCTTCTGGGCCCACCCGAACTTCGGTGGGGGTACCCAGCGCACCTACCACTTCAGGAACGTTGACGGGGTTTGGGGAATCTGGCGCATCGACTTCTAGGTAGAAACGACGCCTGGGCACAGGCGACCGCTTCATCGGACTCGCGTGGCAGACCACGCCACGTCCTCTTCATCGGCCGCCTGCACTCCATGCGACGTCTCTACGGGAGGCGTTCTCGCGTGATGTGTGTCTCCCGAGAGAAGTCGGCGTCCCAGCAGCACAATCCTGGGTTACGCGTGGCGTCCCGGTCGGCGCCGAACCGCCCCAGCGGCCTTGCTACTTGGCAGGGCCCGTCGTGGGCTTGGCCGGCGCGGCGGCCTTCTTGGTGTAGGTGAGGACCGCGCTCATGACCTCCTTGCCGGTGGCTGTCGGCGTCATGTAGTGCGTCTCGACAATCTTGGTGTCGGACTCGAAGACGAGCGTCTCGCGCATCGACCAGACCTCCTTGTTGAGCATCTTCTTCTTGCCCATGAGGGTGATCGTCTTCGTTTTCTCGTCGTAGGTGCCGGCCTTGGTCTCGATCGATGTGCTCATCGAGAACACCCAGGTGCTGACGTACTCCTCCGCGAGGCGGTCGTAGCCCATGTGCCCCGCGCCCTCCATCAGGCCCATGGGCGTGTTGGGATTCTTGTAGGACACGCTGAGGAACTTGCCGCCCATGATGGAGGTGTAGATCACTTCGCCGCCGATGGGGATGTCACCCATGGAGGTGATCGCCTTGCCTTCGCAGGTCCAGGTTCCAACCATCTTGGCGAGGACCTGATGCGCCGGGCACGGAGCGCCGAGGGCCATGACCTTGCCTTGCATCTCGGCGGGCGAGAGCGGCTTGGGCTTCTCGTCCTCGGTGAAGGCGACGGTGCTGGCGGCGGCGATCAGGCCGAGGCCCAGGGCAAGGGCGAGGGGGCGGGCGAACTTCATGGGGACTCCTCCAAGGTCAGGGGGGTGCGGGGGGCAAACCGTAGCGAGGCGGGTGCGTCGGGTCTAGCCGTGCCCGTCCACCAGCCGCTCGAAGGCCCGCTGGACGCGCGCCGGCGAGAGCAGGCTGCCCCACAGTCGGTGGCCTCCGCCCCCGGGGAGCCGCCAGGGCGCCGTGACCGTCGCCACCCGGCCCCAGGCCGGGGCCCAGAACCGGGCCGCGCTGGCCTTGCGGAAGATCGACAGGGTCGGAAGCCCCAGGGCGGACGCCAGGTGGGCGATCCCTGAGTCCGTCGCGATGCAGGCGTCACAGCCGTGGAGCCAGCGCGCCACGGCATCGAGCGTGCCGGGGACGGCAACCGGGATGGCGTCGCCAGCCTCAGCCGACCACGCGTCCACCTCCGCAGCCGCGAGGAGGACCTGCGGGAGCCAGCCGGCGCGCGCAAGCGCCTGCGCCAAGTGCAACCAGCGCGAGACCGGCCAGTTCTTGCTCGCGTTGGCGCTCGTGGGGTGCAGTGCGATGCGGCGCGGCACAGCCGGCGGGAGGTCGCTGGGAGCGATGAGGCCCGGCGCGTCAGACCACGTGTCGAGCTGGAAGGGGCCGACGCATGCAGCCCGGAGGCTGTGCAGGTAGGGCTCGTCGCGCAGCCACTGATCCTTGCCGAAACGCACCGTCGGCTCCGGGAGCTTGGGGCCGTCGGCCACGAGGCTCGGGTCGCTGACGAACAGCGCATCGCAGGCCTGCAAGCGCGTGGCGAGTTCCTCCCCGGGGTGTGCTTCGAGCGTGGCCCACGGAAACCAGGCCCCGAGCTCGGTCAGGGCCGTATGCAGTACGACCGCGGGCCTGCCTGCGCGCTGCAGGTTGTGCGCGAGCACCATGCCGAGCAGCCCGTCCCCGAGGGCGCGCGCGCTGAGAATCGCCACCGTCATCGGCGTGCCGTCAGCGGATGCGGTAGGCGTTGGCGTTCGGCGGTTCGTACACCGCCCCGTTCGCACCGGACTCACATGCGGTCAGGCCACTGAGCAACAAGGCACCAAGCAGGGTGAGCAGGATCTTCTTCATGGCGGCATTCTCGCGGAAGGGCCGCCCTTTGCGCAACTGCCGTTCAGCGATCCCGAATCACGAGGGGATGGATGAGGTCGTCATCCGTGCCTGCCTCCTGATCGGCCCCACGGCAGCGGATCTCGTAGCGTTTCTTGGAGACGATCACGTAGTCGTACGCCTCGCCCCACGGGTCGGCGGGGATGTGCGCAATGAACGGCTCGCCCGTCTGGTCCGCCACGGTCAGCGTCTTCAGTTCGGGCGGGAAGTGCCGCTTGCTCATGCGAAACATCTCGACGGCGGTGCCGATGTTCGCCATCTGGGCCCTTGCCGTCTCGAAGCGAGCTTCGGCGATGGCACGGCTGATGCCGGGGATGACCACGGCTGCCAGCAAGCCGAGGATGGTGACGACCACCATCAACTCGAGCAGGGTGAATCCACGTGCGCGCCGGGAACGCGTTGCATGCTGCATCCAAACCTCCGTGTCCCGCGGCACACGACCCCGGGGTCACGGCTTGGACGACGCGCGCCCCGCGATCCTTGGAGGCTAGCCAGGGTCTGCTGCGGCGGCCTCCTCGCCGGAGGGGAGCGCCCCGTCCGGGCCGTCGGCGCGGCTGCGACGTGCGTAGGCGAATGCGGAGGCAAGCAGCACCAGACCGAGGATGCCTGTGACGAAGATGCGCAATCCCGTCTCGGCCGAGGCGAGGTCGACGAAGCCGACCTTCAAGACCACGATGCCGAACAAGCCAAGCGCGGGATAGCGCAGGTGCGTGTCGCGTCGCAGGAAGCCGGCGGTCAGCAGCGCGGCGGCGTAGAGCACCATGTACACGCTGACGAGGACCTTGGGCCAGGCGCCTTCGAGATCCTTCACCAGCGCCCACACCTCGGCGTGGCCGACAAGGAACCCGAGTACCACGGCGGAGATCTTGGCGAACGACACCGAGGCGCGTCGTACGTCCGCGTGGAGTCGCTCGTAGGGGTAGGACCACGCCCCGGCGAGTGCGAGCAGGCCAACCAGGAAGCGCAGGTTGAGGATGGCCACATCGTGCGGGAAGCGACCCGCCGCCGCGTAGAGCGTCCAGCAGGCCGACGCGCCCCCGAAGAGGATGAGGGCGCAGAACGCCTGCCCCGTGTGGCGACGCGAGCCGAGCATGGCGACCGTCCACGTGGCGACGAGCGCCGCGGCGACCTGGGCTGCAGCCCACGGCGAAGCACCGGGCAAGCCGACGCCGTAGATCGTCGTGAGCAAGGTGATCCCGGCGATCACGAGCGCGGCGGCGCCCACCATCGGCTTGTCTCGCCGCCCGATCCACGCCGCAACCACGGCGGCGGCGGCGAAGTAGAGCGTGTGCCACCCCGCGCGCGCCGACGTTGCCAAGTCGGCGACGGCCGAGCTCACCTCGCGATGCCCAACCAAGATGGGCAAGGCGAGTGCAACGAGGGCCAGTGAGAGGAAGAACGAATCCTCCTCCTCGGAGCACTGCTGATGCAGCCAAAGCGTGTGGCCTGCAACGACGGCAAGCACCAGGCCGGCGACCGACATCGGGTCGAAGATGAGGAAGTGGTCGGTAGTGGAGAGCCCGCCGAACGCGTTGCCCGCCCAGAAGGCCGCGATCAGCCAGATCTGGACCATGGCGTGGCCTTCGAGCCAGCGCAGCCCCCGCCAGCGCCCGTAGGCGCCGAGGGCGGCCGCCCAACCGCTGGCGGCCACGAGAGCGATGGCAATCCAGTAGGTGTCGGCTGGCGCGAACTGCACGCCAGTCGTCAGGCCCATGCCGACGGTCAGCAGCCCGCCCCAGGCGGCCGTGGCCTTCGCGGCGCCGTGGCGCGCATGGTGGAGGAGGGCTGCCGCGCCGGCCGCAGCCACCGGGAACAGCGCGAAGGCGTGACCGAGCGACGAGGGCAGGAGCGCTGTGACGCATGCCAGGGCGACGGCGACCGATGCCGCGAGCTCGCCCACCTGGAGCCGACCCCGCAGGGCCAGCGCGCCGAGCGCCACGAGGACCGTGCCCCAGACAGCGACCGTCTCGGGCTCGAAGGGGAACTTCGGCGGCAGCCCGTCCGTGACCACGACCACGCCGATGGCAAGCAACAGCCCGCCGGCGTGGGCGAGACCGCGCATCAGGGCACCACCGCGCTCGTCGCTCGCCTCGCGTGTCGAGAGCACGAGCGCAATCCCCGTCCAGGCCAAGCCCGCGAGGACGGCCATGGCGGGCAGCGGGATCGTACCGTTGGCGAGACCGGGAACGAGAGTGCTCAGCAACAAGACACCCTCGAGCAGGACCAAGCAGAACGCGATGCCGAACTGGCGCTCCGTGGCAATCGGCTCGCGGCGCAGGGCGGCCACCAGCTCGGGCGCCATCAGTCCCAGCACGTAGAGGTGGATCAGCAGATAGGTCTGCGTGTCCGTCGCGCCGTTCTGGGCCAGCCAGAGCGTGCCGACGATGACCGTCCCTGCAATGCCCACGACGCGGGCGCTCGTCCAGGCCCACACGCGCTCGATCCACGCCGACCATGTGTGCAGCGTGAGGAGATAGATCAAGACGAAGATGCTCTCGGCCAGCGAGGCGTCAGCGATGAGGGGCGCGGCGAAGGCGCCGGCAAGCGCCATGCTGGCCAGGGTCTGGTGTCGCAGCGCGCGGGCGAGCAGCTGGCCGATTGCCGAGGCAACAACGAGCAACACGAGCGCGAGGGTGTCGCCGACGAGCGCGTACTTCAGGTGAGCCGCGACGGCGGCGAGGTAGGCCGACGCCGTGGCACCACCCCAAAGCAGGGCGACGTAGTGGCGCGAGACCTTCTCGCGCACGAAGTAGCCGACCCCGAAGAACAAGACGGCCAGCCCGTAGATCGAGACGACCTTGCCGACGTCGGGCATGCCCTTGTAGGCGAGCTGGGCAAAGTAGCCGGCGGCGAGCAGCACGGCGCCGACGCCGATACGACCAAGGACGGCCAAACCGAAGAATCGTTCCCAATCGACGGTAGGGGACGGGGCGGGGGTCGTGGCCTTGGGGGCGGGTGTCGTGACCTTGGAGGCGGGGGCGCGTGCGGAGCGCGCGTGTGCGGTCTGCCGCCGGGAGGCCACCGGCTCGGCGCGGGTCTCGGGCAGCGGCGGGGGCGTGGCGGCGGAGCTCGGGACGGTCGCTGAGTCGTCCCCGGTGGGTCGGGTCGCCTCCGTCCCCGACCCGGTCGGGTCTTCGGCCGGGCGGATGGGAGCCACCCACGCGCGGGGCAGGGCCTCGGGTGCGGGCCGCGTGGCCTCCAAGACCGTCTCGACGGCGCGCATCCTGCGCTCGAGTCCTGCCAGCCGGCGTTCCAGGGCGTGGTCCATGGCGACCTCCATTACTAGCGGTTGCTAACTCCCGAAAGTTAGCGTACGCTAGCGGCATGGTCAAGTCCGAATCCGATTCCAGTCCCGCTTCTTCCACACCCCGCCGCCGTCTGCCGCCCGCCGAGCGGCGCGCGCAGATCCTCGAGGCCGCCCTACCGTGCTTCGCACGAAGGGGTTACGTCGGGGCCGGCACCCGCGACCTCGCCCGGGCGGCGGGGATCACCGAGCCGATCCTCTACCGGCACTTCGATGGGAAAGCGGGACTCTTCGAGGCCGTGGTCTCCGGCGCCGGGGATCGCCTGACCTCGATGCTTAGCGCCACGGTGGGGGGGACGAAGGGGGCGCCGCATCGCCTGCGGGTCCTGGCGGAGGCCTTGCCGCGCATTCTCGGCGAGCATCGCGACGAGCTGCGCGTGCTGAACGCCGCCGCGCTGGCACACGAGGAGCCGGCGATCCTGCGCGCCGCGTCCCACTGCGCGCAGCGCATCGGCCGCGCGCTGGCCGCCGCGTTCCGTGGCACGGGGCTCAAGCCGGGCGTGCGTGCCGAGACGGCGGGCTTCCTGCTGCTCGAGGTCGGTCTTGGCGCGGCGATGCTCCGCCCGCTGGCGATCCAGGAGATGGAAGCCGACGACTACGTCGAGCGCGTCATCCGCGCCTTGCTCGGCGGGCTCGCAGGCTAGGTCACGCGTTCGCGTTCCTGGCTGGCTTGATTCGGCCGCAGGCGGTGGGAGCCTCGCCCAGCAGGCGCGCATCGCCGACTCACGGGATCAAGCGCAGCACCTCGCGCAGGTCGTTTCCGTGGGTGCCGCCAAACGCCGCCGTGCCCACGCGTTCGTAGTCGAGCGTGCGCGGACCGGACGCCAGGTGCAGCCGGCAGCCGAGTACCCCGGGCAAGGCCAGATCGAGCTCGAACACATCGCCAACCACGAGGGTGTCGGCGGGGCTCGTACCCGTCTCCGCCCAGATGGACTCGAGCGCATCGAAGTAGTGGCCGCGGCGCGTGTGGATGGGCCGCTCCCAGCCTTTGACGGTGTGGCTCGCGGCAAGCGCCGCAAAGCGCGCCGAGCCTGGGTGGACGACGGGCTCGGCCACGAGGAACTTGCGGGCGTCGCCGTGCAGGCGGATCGACGCCCGGCCTGCGGGCGCGAGGGAGTCGAGCTTGCCGCTGACGGTGGCCGGGTCCGAGTTCGTGACGATGTAGAACGCGACGTCGGCCGCCGCCAACGCCTCGACGACCTCGCGCGTCTCCGGCTTGAACGCCGTCGTCGTGAAGCGGTAGTTCTCCTTGAACAGCCGCTCGGTCTCCGCGTCCGGCAGCTCGGGCTCGAGCAGCGCGCTGATCGAGGTGGCCAGGAGATAGGGATCGACAGGCGGCGCGACGAGGTGGCCGCCGATGACCATGCCGTGGCGCGCGGGCGCGGCGAGGACGGCGGACTCAGCCGCCGCCCAGTCCGCCTCGAGCTCCCCTCGTCCAAGCACCCTTGCGAGGTCCTGCTTGTAGCGGACGAGAAAGCCCTCGGCCTCGCGCTCGACATCCGTGCACGTGCCATCGAAGTCGAGGATGACGGTGCGGATCGGCATGGCTCTCCCTTGCGGGAAGCCTACCGCGAGAACGCGTGGATCCGGCGCGGGAGTCCGCGCCCAGGGTCGCCGGAACGGCGCCGCCCGAGAATCCGAAAAAGCGCGTCACGCGCCACGGGGTCCAGGCGTACCTGGGGTTGCGCTGAGCGGTCATCTCCTAGACCGATGTGCAACCCCAATGGGAAAATGTGTACCCCCGAGGGGCGGTCAGGTCCCCTAAGCTTGGCCGCCCCTCACTTCCCCGACCAACGGGGGGTGGGGGCAACCGAGGGGACCGACCAACGCGCCCGGACCTCGGGCCCGGACCTCGGGCCCGGGCAACGCGAGGCCAGCCGAGCCCAACCGCGGGGCGGCTGTGACTACGCCGTCGTCGAGCCCGTCGACGTGTGGTTCGGCGGCTGCGAGCTGTCGTAGATGCGCACGTTTACGGGCATGCCGGGCGGCGTGCCCGGAGGCACGTGGACCTCGCAGGTGTTCCCGTTCGGAAAGACCTGCACGCCGGGCGGGTTGGGCGGGCTGGGCTCCGGCGTGAAGGTGTAGGGCGGAATGCCGCCCGTGACCGTGATCACGTAGCCGTCGGTCGGGAGAAAGGGGTTCGGGCGAGCCGAAGCCTGGATTCCCGTGGAGGTGGTGGAACGAAGATGATTTGAATCGTGGGTGCTCATGGAGCGCCCTATCGACCAACTTGCGCCATGTACCTAAGCGAGCCGCTCCGAGAGCAGGCGCAGGCCAACCGGTACGCTGGCTAGGGGCCTTCCAGGCTGTTGATGGCACGCACCACGGCCGCCCGGACCGCGGGATCTCCGTGCTCGAGATGGGGCCGCAAGTGCCTGACATCGCTCCTGCGTCCGTGGGCCTCGATCAGGGCGAGAGATTCAAGCGCCCGGGCCTTGTCGCCCTTGTCGAGGTCCCAGATGACCACGGTCGCCGTCACGGAACTACGGACGGACTCCTCTACGCGCGGCAGCTGCACGATGAGTGATGTGCGCAGTTCCTTCGCGTCCATCTTCGCGGCGAGAAACGCGGCCACGCGGAGGGCGTCACCCTCACCCTCGCGGATGGCACGGGGGAGTACGGTGCGCGCCGCGTCGGCATGGCCAGCGTCATGCAGTGCCTTGGCGTAGGCGAGGTGCAAGTCTAGATCGTTCGTCGTTGCCTCGAACTTTGCGCGGGCGATCGCTTCGAACCCCTCGACCTTGGTGAGGCTGGGCGCCAACACCTTCTCGATGGCCGGATCGTCCAAGGTGGCCAGGTGTGCGAGCAGCTCACGTCCGCCGGCTTCGCCCAGCCGATTCTGGATGGCGCGGATGGCCCAGACGCGAACTTGGAACGACGGGTCGTCGCGCATCAGCCGACGGATGGCTGCGCTGGGCTGATACCCCTCAAGGTAGCCGAGTGTGCGGACGGCATCCAGGCGGACGCTCTCATTCTCATGCTGGAGGAAGGGCTCCAGCGCCTTGGCCTCGATGACGGCATGACCCTGCGCGGCCCTCGTGGCCGAGGCAGCGAGCACGGACTGCAGCGTCGCGAGTCGGCGTCGCTCGATCGCTTCGGCGATGAGGCGGCCCGCGTCGCCGACCGACGCAACCTGCAGCGGTCGCTCCAGGTCTTCGCGATGCTCGACGAGCAAGCGCGTCAGCGTCGGTGCGGGGACTTCGACGGAGGTGAAGGCGAGCACGTAAAGCGCCGTCCTGCGCACGTGGCTCGACGGGTGATCCAACGCGGCAAGGTACTCCTGGCGCGCGTCGGCATCGCGGCTCAGGACCTCGAAGTCGTCGTCGTCGGCTCGAGCCGGATCGTGCATCACACGCCGGAACAGTTCCTCGGCGTACGCCACGGCATCGGCGGTCTCGAGGCGCGGGGCTTGCTCGGACGGACGGGCGAAGGCCCACCAGCCGACACCCAGCAGCAACAGGCATGCTGTGCTCGCACCGATGAGACGCCTGCGACGCTGGCTGCGGAAGGTCGCGAGCGCCGGACCGATCACCTCGCCCGCCGCCCGGCGGGCGCCGGTCGTCGTAGGGTCGTCCCACGTTCGCTCGAGCTGCTGCTCGAGGCTCACGTCATCGGAGTGGGGGTCGCGAGGGCGGCTCATCGGTCTCCCTTCCTGGCTGCAGGCTCGCTACTGGCTTTAGCGTCCTCGCTCTCAAGGCGCGTGCGCAAGTCGCTGTAGGCCCGACTCAGGCGCTTGCGCACCGCGTCCTGCTTGAGGCCGAGGACCTCCGCGACCTCCTCGGTGGGCATGCCACACGCGTAGCGCAGGTAGACGATCTCTTGCAGGGTTCGGGGAAGGCCACTCACACCCTTACGTACGCGCGAGGCCTCCTCACCGTGACGACCCCATTCGCTTTTCTGGGCGGCTTGCTCGTCTTCGGTCTGTTTGCGGTGAAACACGCGCTGCTTGATCCGGTCCCGGCGAATGACCGAGATGCAGAGGTTGGTGCAGATCGAGAGGATCCACGGGACGGGGTCCCGGCTCAGGTCGAGCCGCCGCGCGCGGTGGATCGCCCGCACCCAGGTCTGCTGGGCTGCCCCCTCGGGGTCCAAGCGCGGAGGCAGGATCTTGTGCGCTGCCCGGGAGACGCGCTCGCCGCAGGCGTCGTAGAGCGCCTCCCAGGCAGCAGGGTCACGCTGCCGCAACCGCTGGCCATGCAGCGGCGCCTGCGGGGCATCTCCCCTAGGGGCGCTGTCCTGAGGTGCAATCCCGGGCATGTCGTTGTCGGCCGCCTGCTCCCATCCCACGCCACACGGTCTACGCCACCCTCTCTGGAGCAGGTACGCCTGCCCTTGGGGGATGTGACGTCGAGAATCTGAAACGGGGCGTAAGTCCCGACGTCAGCGGCGACGGGGGCGTTCGCGCCGGCGGAGAAGAAGGCCGCTTCGGCGGCCCCGAGCGCCCCGCTAGCCAGGTCCTGGGGTGGGCGGGCGGCATGACGCCGCAGAGCGCTACGGCGAAGCCAAGGAGGGGGGGCACCCAGCGCGAGGCGCTGCATGCCCGACGGTTCGTCCGCAAGGGTGCTGCGGTTCTGGGGAGACCTCCGGTGGCGTCGACCACCCACGGCCCGCGCTGCTACGCTCGACCGTCCTCCCTCACGACATCTCTTGGAGCGCGAATGGACATCATCGTCTTCCTGGTCATCGGCGGCGTCATCGGCTGGGTCGCGAGCATCCTGATCGGCACCAACGCCCAGATGGGCCTCATCGCCAACATCGTCGTGGGCATCGTCGGCTCGATGCTCGGGTTCTGGCTCGCGCCGAAGCTCGGCATCGCCAGCGACGGGCAGGTCATGCACTACGCGATCGCCGTCGGTGGTGCCGTGCTGCTGATCCTCGTGTTGAAGGTGCTGAAGGTCTTCAAGTAGGCACAGACAGGGACGATTGACGCCCCCGGAGGGCACCCCTAGACTCCCCGGGCGCGCCAGCCGATCGGGCAGAGGGCTCTCTCCGCTCGCGCGCCCCCAAGGAGTCATCCCATGGCCGAAGGCAAGCGTCCCGGCGGACTCACCGCACTGGCGGTCATCAACTTCGTCTTTTCTGCGTTCAGCGGACTCGGCTTCCTCGGCATGTTTGTCTTCCTCGCGATGATGAAGACCATCGAGACGACGGAAGGGCAGGCCGGCGAGGACGCCCGCCGGGCCATCGATGAGACCGGGGGCTACGACTGGATCATCGCCAGCGGTGTGGTGAACGCCCTGATGGCGGTGCTCTTGCTGATCTCCGGCATCGGCTACCTCAAGCAGAAGCGCGTGATGGGGCGGATGATCGGTAGCGGCGCTGCTGTCATCAACCTGCTCTTCAGCCTCGCGTTCATCGCCACGGTCGGAATGCAGTTCGCGATGCTGGTCGGCTTCGTCTACCCCGTCCTGACGCTCATCCTCCTGAACACGACGTTCAAGGACGACCTCATCAACTAGGGCCGGCTGCGGCCTTGCTGCCCTGGAGGGCGTCTCATGTCAGATGGCACCAACGCGCGCCATGTCAAGATCGTCGGCAGCTACTGGATGCGGTTCTCGTTACGTACAGGCGGCGGACTCACGGCCCTGCTGCTTGCGCTCGTCACCGGCCTGGGTGTTGCCCAGGCGTTCATCACGCCGGTCGAAAACCTCATGAAGGAGGCTCCGAAGCTGGGGCACTCCGAGGGCGAGGCGGCGGACTCGATAGCGACCATCGCCGAGTCGAATGAAATCGCCGGGGCGCTGAAGTGGATCACGGGTCTGGGCGAGAGTGAGATCGAGTACCTCGTTACGGATCAGCCCGCCCTGCTGAGCGTGATCTGGATCTTCCTCCTGGCGTTCATCCCATTCTTGACCGTGCTCTCGGCCTTCAATCAGACGGCTGGCGACATCGGAAACAAGGGGCTGCGCTACCTCCTGCTGCGGACCGAACGATCAAACATCTATCTTGGCCGGAGTGTGGGGACGTTGCTCTTCTCCACCGGATCCTTGTTGCTGCTGCTTGGTCTCGTCCTCGTCTACGTCGGCCTCAAGCTGAAGCTCTACCCGTTCGGCGATCTCGCGAGCTCGGGCATGCATGGGTTCCTGGCGTTGTTCTTCCTCTCGCTTCCCTACATCGCGATGTGTGGCTGGTTCTCGGCGATGTTCGAATCGGCCTTCGGCTCCCTCGCCATCTGCCTGCTCGTGACAGGCTTCCCCATCCTCGGCTTGAAGATGGTGAACTGGGCGACCGAGAGCGACCTGGCGTGGATGGAGCAACTCACCCCGTGGGGCTGGAAGTACGACCTGCTCTCGGGCGACATGGGTGCCCGACTCCTCGCGTACGGGGTGATGCTCGGATTCACCGCAGTGTTCCTTGTCTTGGGCATGCGCCAGTTCCAGAAGAGGGATCTCTAGATGACCGCTGCGCTTTCCATTCGGGGTCTCGGCAAGGACTTCGGCCGCTTCACCGCCCTCAACGATGTCTCGTTCGACGTCCCGGCTGGCTCGCTCTTCGGGCTGCTCGGGCCCAACGGCGCTGGCAAGACGACGCTCTTCTCCATCGCGGCGGGCTTTCTCAAGGCGAGCCGCGGATCCATCGAGACCCTCGGTGTCGACGTACGGGAGATCTCAAAGCTCCACGGCCGCTTCTCGATGCTGCCGCAGGACGCGGCCTTTCAAGGCGGCATCCCGGTCATCGACCAACTCGTCATGTTTGCGCGTCTCAATGGCTTCGAGAGAGCCGAAGCCGAGGGCAAGGCGATGGAAGCGCTCGAGCTCGTTGGCCTTGGTGAGGCCGCGCGCCGCAATGCCCGTGCGCTCAGCCACGGCATGATGAAGCGTGTGGCGCTCTGTCAGGCGTTCCTCGGCTCGCCTGAGGTGATGCTGCTCGATGAACCCACCGCCGGCCTCGATCCCGAGAACGCCCGCGGCATTCGCGAGCTCGTCCGAGAGATGCGCGGGGATCGCACGGTCATGGTCAGCAGCCACAACCTGCGCGAGATCCAGGACCTGTGTGATCACGCCGCGATCCTGCATGAGGGCAAGCTCGAGGTCTGCGCCAGCATGGAGGAGCTCACCTCCAAGGGCTTCCTGGTGCGCATCACCCTGAGTGAGCCG
Source organism: Planctomycetota bacterium (assembly GCA_029259795.1). Taxonomy (GTDB): domain Bacteria; phylum Planctomycetota; class PLA2; order PLA2; family JAEUHO01; genus JAHEIK01. The sequence goes on along the minus strand of JAJDEM010000287.1, from coordinate 3,100 downwards.
TTGCCGCCGGCTGCTGCCGCCGATCTGCGCGCGATCCCGCAGGTGACCGTCCTCGAGCAGACGAGCCCGACCGACTTCAACCTGGAGCTGGATCTGGACTCCTCGGACCAGAAGGACGCGATCCTCAAGGTGATCAACAAGTGCCTGATCGCCGACCACGATCTCGTGCCGCGCAGCCTCAACGAAGGCGCGAGCCTCGAGACCCGCTTCCTCGAGATCACCGGCGGCACCTACGACGGCTCCTCCAGCTCGTAACGCGCCTCGCGCCGCCGCGGCTTGCTAGCGGAGCGGCGGCCGGATGGCCCAGGCGCGTAGCCACTGCGCCTTGCTGCGCTCGTAGCCGAGTTCCTTGACGAGGCGCTCCTCGAGGTCATCCATGTGCGCCGCGCCGTAGAAGATGGCGATCGAGCCCTTGGTCGTTGCGAGCGTCTCTTTCAGGCGCTCCATGACCACCTCGTTGCGCTGGATGAGGATCAGATCGCCGAACCCCGGCTGCATCTCGAGGACGTGACCGATGTTCGTCGTGCCGAGCGTCTCGGCGAACATCCGCCGTGCGAGGGAGCGCAGCGGGCCGGGCTTGCCGAGGGCTGTGTCGCCGAACGACTTGACGGCCGCCAGCGTCGATCGAACGGTCTTGCTCAGAGCACCGGCGCGCTGCTGGGCCTCGAAGGCCTCGAGCGCCGCGCGCTCGGCTTCCGCCTCGGCCTCCGCGACCTCCACCTCGTCCGGAGCTACCTCGTCCGGAGCGACCTCGTCCGGATCGAACTCGTTCGGATCGATCTCGTCGGGCTCGGGCTTCTCGCGCTTCGCCGAGGAGGCGTGCGCTGCGGGCTTGCTCATCCCCGGGATGAGTGAGGCGCCACCCTTCTCGAGGAACTCCTCGAGGCTCATGTCGGCGTGCACGAAGTTCGCGCGCGTGTAGTCGATGGCGTGCAGCTGGAACTGCAGGCCGAACCAGCTGGCGATCTGCTGCTGGAGGGCCGAGGACTCGCCACCGCCCTCCTTGAAGGAGGCTTGCCAGTCCGCGTCGCTTTGGTGCTCGGGCTTGACGCCCTCGTAGAGCACGGTTTCGTACGCATCGAGCTCGGCTTGGACGACCCTGAAATAGGGCGCGTCCGCGACATGGACCACGCCGAACAGCGCGATGGTCGGGCCGCCGTCCGGCTTCTTGTAGGTGGTGACGGCGATGTCGAGCCCACCCGCCTTGCCCACGGCAGGGCGGGCATAGCGCATGAACTGCTGGGGCGCCGGCTGGTCATCCGGCGCGATGACGTAGTGCTCGGGACCGAGCGGCTTGGCCGTCGGCTGGCTGCGGTCGGGACCGCAGGCGGCGAGGAGCAGGAGCAGGGCGGGGAGGAGGATGCGCACGGCCCTACGATACCCCTGGAACCGGCTCTCGTCCTTGGGCTGCCCGGTCGCGTATCCTGCCTGCTACGGAGGTGGACATGACGATCGACGACATCAAGGACGAGCTCGACGGCGAGACGGGGCCCGCAGAGGCAGGCGTGAGCAAGGACGAGAAGACCTGGGGCATGGTGGCGCACCTCGCCGCACTCTCGGGTTGGATCGGCGTTCCGTTCGGGAACATCTTGGGGCCGCTGGTCATCTACTTCGTGAAGAAGGACGAGTCTGACTTCGTCCGGGATCACGCGAAGGAGGGGATGAACTTCGGGATCTCGGTGCTGATCTACTCGATCGTCTGCATCCCTCTGATGTTCATCCTCATCGGGTTTCTCCTGATTGCTGTCGTGATCATTGGTTCCGTCGTGTTGAACATCATCGCCGGCATGAAGGCCAATGAGGGGCGCACGTACAAGTACCCCTACACGATCCGCTTGATCTCGTAGCCGCTGACGACCGGCCGCGCGAAGCCCAACAGCGCCTGTGTCCGCACCCACGTCCATCCGCCTGCTGGACCTCTACCGCATCGGTCCGGGCCCGAGCTCGAGCCACACGGTCGGCCCGATGCGTGCCGCGCGGTTCTTCCGCGAGTTCCTGCTTGGCCGCGACCTCGCGGTCGAGCGCATCCAGGTGCTGTTGAAGGGCTCGCTCAGCGCGACCGGCCGCGGCCACGGGACGGACCACGCCGTGCTCGGGGGCTTGCTGGGGTGGCACCCGGACACCTGCGATGTCGACGCGCTGCGCGCGCTGCCGGCGGTCCTCGCCGTCGATCCTGTCATCCCGTGGGGTGAGCGCACGCTGAGCCTACGGCCGAGCGATGTGGAGTTCCTCCCGTACCGGGCCTACCGCAGCGAGACCCTGGCGCATCCCAACACCCTGGTCTTCCGCGCCTTGGATGCCGCCGGTGAGATCGTGCTCGAGCAAGCCTGGTGCTCGGTCGGCGGGGGGTTCGTCCACGAAGTGGACGGCCCCGGCGGCGACATCCGGGACGAGGAGACACGCGTGCCGCGGCACCCGTGGACCAATGGCGACACGCTCGTCGCCGCGGCGCACGAGGCGAAGCTCTCGATCGGTGATCTGGTCCTCGAGAACGAGGAGGGCCAGGAGGCGCAGGCCGGCTCGACGCGGGCCGGACTCGACGAGGTCTGGGACGCCATGCGCGCGTGCATCCAGCACGGCATCGACACAGGCGGCACGCTACCCGGCGGGCTGGGGGTCAGGCGTCGGGCGCCGGAGCTCTACGAGCGCGTGGAGGGCAAGGCGTTCGACTCGGGCTACGAGAACATCGCGCGCGCTCAGGCCTACGCCTTGGCCGTCAGCGAGGAGAACGCGGCGGGGGGGCGCGTTGTCACGGCGCCCACCAACGGCGCCGCGGGCATCCTCCCGGGCGTGCTGGTCGAGGCCGCGGAGCGTCTCGAACTCGAGCGTCCCTTGATTCACCGCGCGCTTGCCACGGCTGGTGCCATCGGCGCCCTCATCAAGCACTACGCGAGCCTCTCCGGCGCCGAGGTCGGCTGCCAGGGAGAGGTCGGCAGCGCGACGGCCATGGCCGCCGGCGCGCTGTGCGAGATCCTCGGCGGCGATCCGGACGACGTCGAGTACGCCGCCGAGATCGGCATGGAGCACAACCTCGGGCTCACCTGCGATCCGCTCAAGGGGCTCGTGCAAGCGCCTTGCATCGAGCGCAACGCGATGGGGG